>NZ_JAMYLG010000001.1:0-469019 GCF_040317865.1 Mesorhizobium sp. M1365 | reverse complement strand
CACCCTCCTTTCGGCCACACCGGAAACCCCCCACCCCCCGCGGGGCCCCCCCCCCCCGCTCTTGTCTCTTGCATGGCGGAAGAACGCCTGCTTCAAGCCGCCTTTGCTTCTGCTTCATGGAGCGCGAAAGAGCGCCCGTCCGCGTCGAAAATATGCAGGTCTCCGGCGTCCGCCGTCAGCCGCAGTGTCGCTCCGCGTTTGATCTCGACATTGCCCGGCAGCTTGGTCACCAGCGGCAGGTCGGCGCGGCCGATGTCGACATAGACGAGCTGGACCTCGCCGAGCTGCTCGACGTAATCGACCGTCCCTTCGAACAAATAGTCGGCGCCGGTGGCAATCATCAGATCCTCCGGCCGCACCCCGAAGCTCACCGCTGCGCCTTTCGCCGACGCAGGCGTTGCGATCGGCACCGTTGCCTTGCGGCCGCCGACATGGCTGACGACCGTCGGGTTGCCGGTCTTGTCGATCGTCGCCGGCAGGATGTTCATCGCCGGCGAGCCGATGAACTGGGCGACGAACAGATTGCCGGGCCGCTTGTAGAGCTCCATCGGCGTGCCAACCTGTTCGATATGGCCTTCCTTCAGCACCACGATGCGGTCGGCCAGCGTCATCGCCTCGACCTGGTCGTGGGTGACGTAGATCATCGTTGTGGCCGGCATCGACTCCTTGAGCTTGGCGATCTCGATGCGGGTGGCGACGCGCAGCGCCGCGTCGAGGTTGGATAGCGGTTCGTCGAACAGAAAAACCTTGGGATTGCGCACGATGGCGCGGCCGATGGCGACGCGCTGGCGCTGGCCGCCCGACATCGCCTTGGGCAGACGGTCGAGATATTTGGTCAGCTGCAGGATCTCGGCCGCCTGGCGCACCCGCTTGTCGATCTCGGCCTTGCTTTCCTTGCCGATCTTCATCGAGAACGCCATGTTGTCGTAGACGGTCATGTGCGGATAAAGCGCATAGGACTGGAACACCATGGCGATGCCGCGCTTTGACGGCGGCACGTCGTTGACGATCTCGCCGTCGATCTTGAGGTCGCCCGAGGTGATCTCCTCCAGCCCGGCGATGCAGCGCAGCAAGGTCGACTTGCCGCAACCAGAGGGACCGACGAAGACGATGAATTCGCCCGACTTTATGTCGAGGTCGACGCCGTGCAGAATGTTGAGATTGCCATATGATTTCCTCACTTGCCTTAGCGTGACATCGGCCATGGTACCCTCCAGTTCTTCCTTGAATTCAGTCGATACGCCCGAACCAGGCGCCGTAGCCGCCGAGGCGGATAGTGCCGGCGCCAGTCTGTCCCGAAAACCCGTGCCCCGGCAAGGGCTGCAATGAGCGGCCGCCAAGATCGACTTCGGCCGGCTTTGCTCCGAGATTGAAGGCGCAGACGATCTGCTCGTTGCCTTCACGGCGGGTGAAGGCGACGGTGTCGCTCTCGCTTTCAATGAACTCGATATCACCCTTGGCCAGTGCCGGATGGGCGCGGCGGAAAGCCAGGAAGCGCCGGTAGTGCTCGAGCAGCGAGCCGTCGTCGCCTTGCTGCACATTGACGGCTTGCGCAAGGTGCTCGCTGGGCACCGGAAGCCAGGGCTTTGCCGTCGAGAAGCCGCCATTGCGGGCAGCGCCGTCCCAAACCATCGGTGTGCGACAGCCGTCGCGGCCCTTGAATTCCGGCCAGAAGCGGATGCCGTATGGGTCCTGCAGATCCTCGAAGCTGAGCTCGGCCTCGCTGAGCCCGAGCTCCTCGCCCTGATAGATGCAGACCGAGCCGCGCAACGACATCAGCAGCGCCGAGATGACCTTGAGGTAGGCGGTCGGGTCGGGCTCGCCGGCTGCCCAGCGCGAGGCAGGGCGCATCACGTCATGGTTGGAGAAGGCCCAGCACGACCAGCCATCGCTGGCCACCTTGCCGAAGGTTTCCAGCACCGAGCGCACCTTTGCCGCGCTGATCTTCTCCGGCGCCAGGAAGTCGAAGGAGTAACACATATGCACGCGCTTGCCGCCGGCGGTATAGGCCGCCACCACTTCCAGCCCACGCTGCGAATCGCCGACCTCGCCAACCGCGGCCGTCGCCGGGTATTCGTCGAGCAAGGCGCGGAAGCGTTCGAGGAAGCCGAGGTTTTCAGGCCGGCTCTTGTCGTAGAGATGGTCCTGGTAGTTGTAGGGGTTGACGGCCGGCGCCGTCTGGTCGTTGCGCTGCTCGGGCGGCAGCGGCGGATTGTCTTCCAGGCCTTGGCTGTGGAAATAGAAATTGATGGTATCGAGGCGGAAGCCGTCGACGCCGCGCTCCAGCCAGAAGCGGGTGACGTCGAGCAGCGCGTCCTGGACCGCGCGGCTGTGGAAGTTGAGGTCAGGCTGCTCGGCCAGGAAATTATGCAGATAATATTGCTGGCGGCTGGTGTCCCACTGCCAGGCCGAGCCGCCGAAGATCGACAGCCAGTTGTTGGGCGGCGTGCCGTCCGGCTTGGCATCCGCCCAGACATACCAGTCGGCTTTTGGATTGCTTCGGCTCGACCGGCTTTCCTTGAACCAGGGATGGATGTCGGCGGTGTGCGAGAGCACCTCGTCGATCATCACCTTGAGGCCAAGCCGGTGCGCCTCTGCGGTCAGCGCGTCGAAGTCGGCCAGCGTGCCGAACATCGGATCGACATCGCAATAATCCGACACGTCGTAGCCAAAATCCTTCATCGGCGATTTGAAGAATGGCGAGATCCAGATGGCGTCGACACCGAGCGAGGCGATGTAGGCCAGCCGGCTGATCATGCCCCTGAGATCGCCGATGCCGTCGCCGTTCGAATCCTGATAGCTGCGCGGGTAGATCTGGTAGATCACGGCACCTCGCCACCAGTCGCGATCTATAGCGAGATCTGGCTTCGTGGTGGCCTTCAAAGCGGATTGCATGATCTCAACCTCCTTTCACCGAGCCGGCAAGCAGCCCGCGGACGAAATAGCGCTGCAGCGAGAAGAACACGATCAGCGGCACGATGATGGTGACGAAGGCCGATGTCGTCAGGATCTCCCAGTCGCCGCCGCGCGAGCCGAGCAATGCATTGAGCTTGGCGGTCAGTACGATCTGGTCGCCCTCGGTACCGAGGAAAACCATCGCCACCAGCAGATCGTTCCACACCCAGAGAAACTGGAAGATGGCGAACGAGGCCAGCACCGGGAACGACAGGGGCAGCACGATCTTGACGAAGATTTCGAAATCGCTGGCCCCGTCGATGCGTGCCGACTCCATGATCTCGCGTGGCAGGCCGGCGATATAGCTCCTCAACAGATAGATGGCGAAAGGCAGACCGAAGCCGGTATGCGCCAGCCAGATGCCGAGATAGGTCTTCGACGGCACGCCGAAGAAGCTGCCGACGCCGTTATAGAGCTTCAATAGCGGGATCAGCGACATCTGCAGCGGCACCACCAGGAGGCCGATGATGACGGCGATGAGCAGGGCCCGGCCGGGAAAGCGCATCCAGGCCAGCGCGTAAGCGGCGAACGCGGCGATCAGGATCGGGATGACGGTCGCCGGAATGGTGACGGTCAGCGAGTTCATGAAGGAGCGGCCGATGCCTTCCGAAAACAGCACCGTGTCGTAATTGTCGGTGGTGAATTTCGGCGGCGCCGACGAGGCGTAATAGACGCGCTGGCCGCGTTCGCCTTCGAAAGCCTTCGGCGAGGTCATGACGAAACTGCCGTCGGCATTGAGCTGCAGGGTCACGCCGTCGCCGAGATCGGCTGTCGTGCCGGCGGGATATTGCGTCGGCGCTGCCGACTTGACGCCGAAGGCGCTGATGTTGCGGGCCGGACCGTCGCCGAAAATATTGCCTTGCAGAACGAACTTGCCGTCCTTCTCGACTTGCGCCGAGGCGGGCGGCAGCCGTCCGGCTTCCGTCTGCCTGGAACTGGTGAACGAGTTCCACCAGCCCGAAGCGATGATCTGGTCCTTGTCGCGCAGCGACGAGACCAGAATGCCGAGCGTCGGGATCGTCCAGATCGCAACGAAGATGAAGACGGCGATATGGACGCCGAAACGGCTGACAAAGGACTTTCCCGTCGACACGGCCATCTCAATGCCCTTCCGTCTCTTTGTTCGCCTGGCGGATGTTCCAGACCATGATCGGAATGACCGCTATCATGATGATGATGGCGATGGTGGCGCCGCGGCCGAAATCGCCGCCGCCGCGGAACATCCAGTCGAACATCAGATTGGCCAGCACCTGGCTGTTCCACTGGCCGTTGGTCATGGTCAGCACGATGTCGAAAACCTTCAGCACCAGGATGGTAATGGTGGTCCAGACCACGGCGATGGTGCCCCAGATCTGCGGCACCATGATCTTCCAGAAGATCTGGAAAGGGTTGGCGCCGTCGATGACGGCGGCTTCCAGCGTCTCTTCCGGAATGCCGCGCAAGGCCGACGACAGGATGACCATGGCAAAGCCGGTCTGGATCCAGATCAGGATGACCATCAGGAAGAAGTTGTTCCAGAACGGCAGCGAGATCCAGACCTGCGGCTGGCCGCCGAAATACTGGATGATGGCATTGAGCAGGCCGATCTGCGTCTGGCCCTCGCCGCGATATTCGTAGATGAATTTCCAGATGACGCTGGCGCCGACGAACGAGATGGCGAGCGGCAGGAAGATCAGGCTTTTTGCGATGGTGCCCCACCAGATCTTGTCGGTGAGCACGGCGATGATCAGCCCGAGGAAGGTGCAGGCGGCCGGCACCACCGCCAGCCAGATGATGTTGTTGAGGATCGAGTTGCGGAACTCGCGGTCGCCGAACGCCCATTGATAGTTGGCCAAGCCGACGAAATGGGCGCCGCCGCGATCGAGGAACGACAGCCTCAGCGTCTCCACTACCGGGTAGATCAGGTAGATCGTGAGGATGATCATCGCCGGGCCGACGAACAGCCAGGGTCGGATCACCCCCTGCCGGCGCAGATTGTTGATCGCCGCCTTGCCGGAAACGCCGCGTGCCGGAAAGATCGTGTCGAGTGCCTTGTTGGCGCCCCAGAAATAGGCGACGCAGCCGCCCACGCCGATGATGATGACGAATATCGCCGAAAAAATCTGAGCCGCCATGGGTCCCTCCCCCTGCGCACGGATCCGCCAGTCGAGAATGGCTTTGGCGACGGGATCATGCGCCGATTCAGTTGTCTGGAGCGCGACCAGCCGGAAAGCAGGTCACTGGGCGCGCGTCATGCCGGAATGCGTTGTACTCACGACAATCGACGCGACGCCAAGCACCGGGTAGGGTGCGGGCCGTTTGTGGCCCGGACCACATCACATTGGGAACTCAAGCCGGCCGCTTACTTGATCGCGTCCCAGCTTTTCTGGATGTCGGTGGCGACGTCCTGGGCGGACTTGCCGCCGACCAGGTCGATCATGCCGGTCCAGAACGCACCGGCGCCGATCTTGCCCGGCATCAGGTCGGACCCGTCGAAGCGGAAGGTCGAGGCGTTGGCCAGGATCTCGCCCTGCTTCTTCAGCGCGTCGCTGGCATAGGCGTCCTTGTTGACCGACTTGAACGGCGTCACGAAGCCGCCCTGTGCCATCCAGATCTCATGAGCGAGCGGCAGCTTCAGGAATTCGATGAACGCGCGGGCACTCTTGCTGTCTTTGGTGATCATCGCGAGCGTGCCGGCGCCGAGCACCGGAGTGCCGAGCTCGGGCTTGGAAGCGTAAGGCGGGAAGTAGAAGAAGTCGGCATCCTCGCCGATCTTGGTGCCTTGCGGGAAGAAGGTCGGGATGAACGATGCCTGATGGTGCAGATAACATTTTGGCGGCACCGAGAAGAGGCCCTTCGGGCTATCACGGAAATCGGTCGCCGCAACCGCCTTGGCGCCGCCCTCGACCATCTTGTCGTCGGTGGCGATCTTGCCGAAAATGTCGATGGCGTTGACCACTGCCGGATCGTTGAACGGAATTTCGTTCTTCACCCATTTGTCGTAGGTCTCGGGCGTCTGGGTGCGCAGCATGATGTCTTCGACCCAGTCGGTCGCCGGCCAGCCGGTGGCGCCGCCCGAACCAAGCCCGATGCACCATGGCGTGCCGCCGTCGGCGATGATCTTCTTTTCGAGCTCGGCAAGCTCTTCCTGCGTCTTCGGCACCTTGTAGCCGGCTTCCTCGAAATTGTCCGGCGAGTACCAGACCAGCGACTTCACGTCGGCCTTATACGGAAAGGCGAAGAAGCCGGGCTTGCCGTCCTTGTCCTTGAACGTGCCGAGATCGACCCAGGATTGGCCGGCGCCGTAATTGTCCTTGACCCAGTTGGCGGTGTCGTCGCCGAGCGGCGTCAAAAGACCCTTCGATGCCAGATCCTGGATCAGGCCCGGCTGCGGCAGCACGGCGATGTTGGGCGGGCTGCCGGCCTGCGTGTCGATGACGATCTGCTGCTCGTAATTCTCCGACGAGGAGTACTTGATCTCGGCGCCGGTGGCTTCGGAGAAGTAATCGAGGACGGTGCGGATAAGCCCTTCGTCCTCGCCGCGCCACGGCCCGAAGATCGTCAGCGTCTCGCCCTTGAGGTCGACTTTCTTGAGCTCTTCGTAGTTGGCCCAGTTGAAACGGGGATCTTCGCCCGGCTTGAACTTCAGTTCGGCTTGCGCCGGCATGGCGAGCGCAAGCGTGGCGAACGCAGCACCCAGCAGAAGCATTTTCTTCATCGGTATTCCCTCCCAGTGGTGACAAACACCGAACGAAACCTCCATTCCGTCCGCCGGCGCTGCAGGACTGTGACTCAGTCGGAAAGGAACTGCAACCTTTCGTAGAGTCTTCCAAAGCGCTTTGGTGATTTTGATCTCGCCACTGAATTGATCCGGAGTCAAGAGAAAGCCAGACTAATCGATTTAATTTCTGCGGCCGGGTGCCGGCGAAAGTGCGCTGCAGCACAGTTTCTGGCGGTGCAGCAGCAAATTCGGCTTCAAACCGGTCCGAACCGTGCGTATGGTCAGTGCGCTCGGCAACGCGGTTCGTAGCGGCTAGCTCGATTCAGATTAAAAGCGCTTTGAGGTTGGAGGCCTCCGGTGAACCTCAAGCAGCTCTCCCACATGCTGGCGCTTTCGCAGACTACGGTGAGCCGCGCATTGAACGGCTACCCGGAAGTCAACGAGGAAACGCGCCGGCGGGTGGTCGATGCCGCCAAGCGTCACGGCTATCGCCCCAATCCGAGCGCCCGCCGGCTGGCGACCGGCAAGACCGGCATGATCGGCTATGTGCTGCCGACGGGAACGACCGTCGACATCGACCCGCATTTCGTCGAGTTCCTGTCCGGCCTCGGCGACTATGCGCGTTCGCACGAGCTCGACCTGGTGCTGTCACCGGCCGATGCCGACGACCAGGAGACGACCTACCGCCGCATTGTCGCCAACCGGCAGGTCGACGCGGTCTATATCTCGTCGCCGAGGCCGGCCGACCGGCGGGTGGCGCTGGTCAATACGCTCGGCATTCCCTTCATCGTCCATGGCCGCAGCGAAGGCTTCGATTTCGACTATCCGTTCACCGACATCGACAATGAGGGCGCCTTCCACGAGGCGGCGCGGCTACTCGTTCAGCTCGGTCATAGGCGTCTGGCGCTGATCAACGGCGACGACCGCGAGACCTTCGCCATCCATCGCGAGCGCGGCGTGCGCCGCGCGCTTGCGGCGAACGGCCTGGTGCTTCGAGATCAGCATGTCTGTTCCCTCACCATGACCGAGGAGAACGGCTACCGCGCCGCCAGGCGTCTGCTGGAACAAAGCGACGCGCCGACGGCGATCGCCTGCTCCAGCCTGATTATGGCGCTCGGCGTGGTGCGCGCGGTGCGCGATCTCGGCCTGACCATTCCGGGCGACCTGTCGCTGATCGCCCATGACGACGTCTTTCCCTGGCTGAAGCCGGAAAATTTTTCGGTGCCATTGTCGACGACGCGTTCGTCGATCCGCCTCGCCGGCGCGCGCATCGCCGAACGGCTGGCGGCGCGGATTTCCGGCCTGGAGGAGGGCGCTCGCGGCGAAGTCTGGCCGGTCGACCTGGTGGTCAGGGGATCGGTCGCCGGCGCGCCGGCCTAGAGGCAATCACTCTGAACGACCGAGGTCGACTCTTGGCGGCTGTTGGCCAGCACCAGCGGGTGCGTCCTGGTCTCAGGCCGCGGATTTGAGGTGATCGATGAAGGCGCGCAGCTTCGGCAGGACTTGGCGCTTGCCGGGATGATAAAGGAAGACACCCGGCGTCGTCGTGGCGACGCTGTCCAGCACCGACTGGAGTTTTCCTTCGGCTATTGGACCTTCGGCGAGTGGTCGCGGCGTCTGCGCCAACCCGACGCCCCGCATCGCGGCCCCGACCAATGTCGAATAGTCGTGCGCAATCAGCGGGCCTGAGACGATCGCTTCGATTGCACCGTTACCATCGATGAACGACCAGGGTGCGATGGCGCCATTCGAGCGGCGCAAGCGTAAGCAGGCGTGGTGGCGCAAGTCGTCGACACGCTCGGGACGGCCGTAGCGCTCAAAATAGTCAGGGCTGCCGACGACTACGAACGAGAACGGCGGGGTCAGCCGCACCGCGACCATGTCGGCGGCGATGAGTTGCCCGAGGCGGATGCCGGCGTCGAACCCGCCGGTCGCGAGATCGACCATCTGGTCGCTCACGGCGATCTCCAGTTCGATCTCAGGATAGGCTTGGCAGAACGACGCGAGCACCGGCTCCAACATCAGCGGCACGATAGCGCGAGGCACAGACAGGCGCAGCAGACCGGTCGGCCGCTGGCCGATATCGCGGGCAGCCTCGCCGGCCGCAACGAGCTCTTCGAATGCCGGGCCGGCACGGTCGAGGAACCGCTGGCCAGGTTCGGTTAAACCAACGCTCCGCGTCGTGCGGACGAACAGCGCCGAGCCCAGGCGAGCTTCCAGCGCGCGCACCGCTTGGCTCACGGCCGATGGCGTCACGCCGAGATCGGCGGCGGCACGGCGGAAGTTACGCCGCCTGGCGACGGCCAGGAACGCCTCGACGCCCTCCAGCGCACCATGTCGGACTGTGTAGTTCTGCTTCATAGGTTGTTGTGATTACACCGGATAGTCGAATTGCGGTAGCGGGCTTAAAGCCGCGTGAACCAACTGTTGAGAGTAGGCCATATGTCCACGGAAATGGTGTTCCAAACCCATCTTGTTCTCGGCTATGTCGCGTGGCTGCTTTGCTTCGGCGCGTACGGTTTGCCGTTGCTCAGGTCGATGGACCGGGTCGCGGCGCAACGCGCTATCGCTATGCTGCACAGCTTCCGCTTCTTCGGGCTCGTCTTCCTGGTTCCGGGCGTCGTAAGCCCCAATCTGCCCGCTGATTTCGCCGTGTTCGCCGCCTACGGCGATTTCGCGACTGGCGTGCTGGCCATGCTGGCGCTGCTCACGGTGAGGATACGCCCGCTCTTCTGGCCGTTGGTCGTCGCCTTCAACGTCGCAGGGACGGTCGACCTCATCGTCGACTATTACCACGCCGTTCAGATCGGCCTTCCTGCACGCGCAGGCGAACTGGGCGCCACCTACGCGATCCCGATCATCTACGTACCGCTGCTGATGATAACGCATATCGCCGCATTCTATTTTCTCCTACGTCCTCAGCAAAACGCGACCTGAGCGGGCTATTCCTTCGCCGCCTCGGCCGCCTTGGTGTTCAGAAGCCCAAAGCCGAAATCATTGTCGCGCCCCTTCGCGCCGAGATCCTTTGCCGTGGCGGCAAGTGCTTTCTCGACCCAGTCGGCGGAGCGGTCGGGCGCGGCATGCAACAGATTGGCGACGGCGCCGGTCACGATCGCCGCGGCGAAGGACGTCCCGGTCACCACGTCCGAGCCGGCGCCGCTCGGCGCCACCATCTCAACGCCGGGAGCGGAGATGAAGACATAGGCGCCGCGATTGGCCTGCGGCATCAGCCCGTCCTTGGCATCGGTGGCCGTCACCGCGATCACGCCGTCGAAGGCGGCCGGATAACCATAGGGCGCCTTCGGTCCGTTATTGCCGGCGGCCGCAACCAGCACGATGCCAAGCGCACGCGCATTGCGGCAGGCGATGCCGAGCAGGTCGTTCTTCGGGCCGACGAAGCTCATATTGATGATGCGGACATCCTGCTCCGCCGCCCAGTCAAGCGCCGAAAGGATGACGTCCATGGTCGACTTGCCGCCCTCGAAGGCGCGGGCATGATAGATCCTGGCGCCCGGCGCCATGCCTTTGAACGCGCCGGTGCCGGCGATCAGTCCATCGACCGAAGTGCCGTGGTCGCGCGCCTCGATCGGCACGTCGGGCATGGCATCGAACTGCCCGGCGATGACGCCGGAGAGCGCCGGATTGCCGTCGTCGATGCCGGTGTCGATGACGCCGACGCGCACATTCTCGCCGCTGGCTTTGTCGGCATCGAGCGCGATGCGCTCGAACGCATAATTGGCGATGCTGGCCGCCTGCTGCAGCGAGTAGACATGGTTGGCCTCACGCCGCAAAGTGCGGCCGTCGGCGGCGAGCTGCGCCAGCACGACGCCGACCGGGCGGCCATCGGGAATGCCGAAGCGCACCAGCGTGTTGCCGAGCAGCCGCGACTGCCGCTGCGAGCGTATCTCGAGGCCGAACGAGGCCGCGATCTGCTGGACCGCGCCGGCATCGCCATTGACGGTGACCAGCACCTCGTCGGGCACGAAATCGCCGGTCACGGCGCGCGGCGGCTCGGTTGCCACAAGATCGGTCGGCGCAACCACCGCACCGCCCGGCACCGCAGCCTGTATTGCCGGCGCGACGGCGGGTGGGGTTGCAGTATTGCCAGGAGGTATCGGCGCCTCGGTGACTACGGCAGGATTGGGGAACGGGTCGACAATCAAGCCCGGAAGAAACACCGCGCCCGTCGTTCCATGAGCCGGCGCTTTGCCGCCATCCTTCACGCCGCCGCCATCCTTGGCGCAGTCGGCGTTGGCAGCATTTCCCCGGTTCAGGCAGTCGATCTCAGCCTGGGTGAGGTTAGGATCGTTGGTTTGTGCAACGGCAGACGCGGCGAAGATTGTCATCGCCGCCGTCAATCGAATGACCGCCTCAGCCGCCATCAGCCGGTTTCCTTCCCTCCAGGGCAGCTTCGGTGAAAGGCTGGGCGGCGATAAGGCCAAGCAGCTTCTGATAGTCGGCGGCGGTCTCGGCCGGGACGCCGACGCGGAAGACGCCGTCGGCGGTCGGCCCGCCAGCGATCTTCAACTGGTTCTGGTCGAGAAAAGCGACGATATCGGACAGCTTCGCATCCGGTTTGAACTTCACCAGTGCAAACGGCATTTTGGCCAGATCGTCCTCCGATCCGGCAATCTCGAAATCGCCACCTCTGTTGCCGGTCTGCACAAAGGATTGCGCGACGACCAGGGCCAGCAGCACCGCGGCCGCGGCCCAGGCGACGCCGGCGGGCACCGCCATGAAGCGGCTCCAGGCTTGCGCCAGCCAGGACGATGCCGCCGGCGCGCGGGACGGGCCGGCCTCGGCGTCGAGCGCCTTGGCAAAGCGGCTGAGCGCATCGGCCGGCGGGCGGATTGCCTCGTTTGCGGCAGCGGTGCCGGAGAATTCGGCCTCGGCCTCGCCTAGTGCGGCCATCGCCGCCGGATCGCTCGTCAGCCATTCCTCGATGGCTTCGAGCTCGGTGCCCTCCAGCGAGCCGTTCAGATAAAACGGCAGCAGCATTTCCATTTCGTCGCGGCGTGACATCTTTTCAGCGGCGCTCATGGCCACCCCCTGTCGTAACCGGCGGCCTTGAGGGCTTCGCCGAGTTTCTTGCGGGCGTAGAACATCCTGGTCTTGACCGTTGCGACCGGGATGCCGAGTACCTCGCCGATCTCGCTCACCGATTGCCCGTGATAATAGGCAAGGTCGATCACCGTGCGGTGCTCTTCCGGCATGGCACCGATAAAGCGTTGCAAGGCGGCGGCCTTGTCTTCCTTCATCGTCACGACTTCCGGCGTGTCGGCGCCGTCGGCGACCTGGGCCGCGTCATGGTCGTCGATCCAGTCTTCCTTCCTCTTGCGCAGCAGGGACAGCGCCTTGAAGCGGGCAATGCCGAGCAGCCATGTCGAGACCTCCGAGCGCCCCTCGAAGGCCGGTGCCTGCCGCCAGAGTTCGAGGAACACCTCGTTCGCGATATCGTCGGCCATCTGTTCCGATCCCGTCTGGCGTGCCACGAAGCGGTAGACCCGCGCGCGGTGGCGCATGAACAGGAGCCGCACGGCGGCACGGTCGCCTTTCGCGACCCGCTCGACAAGCGCGCGATCGGTCTCCGCGGCCGTCATCGCCGGTCGAGCCGCCTGGCTCCTGCCTGCTCTGTCGCTGATCGGCCCAAAAAGGTTCACCGCATCCGCCCGTATATCTGCGGAGGCTAACTGAAGAGCGGGAGCGTTGCCAGAGGGAGAAGAGGGCGCGCGCTCAACTCAGGAACGGCTTTGCCTTCATCGTCGCCGGCACCGGCACGCCGAGGCGCGCAAGCACCGTCGGCGCGAGCTGCAACTGATCGAGCAGCGTATTGGCTTCCGGACCCTCGCCGGATCCGAAGTAGTAAAGTGCGAAATTCTGCATCTCCTCGTCGTGGCCGCCATGATGGCCGCGATCGGTCTGGCCATGATCGGCGGTGACGATCACCTCGTAGCCGGCTTCCCGCCAGCGCGGCAGGAAGCCGGCGAGCATGGCGTCCATTGCATAGACGGCATGATCCATCTCGTGGCAGTCATGGCCGAAGCGGTGGCCCATCGAGTCCAGAGTACAGCTGTGCAGGATGCCGTAATCGATGCCGTAGCGCCTGGTCAGCATGGTCAACGTCGCGAACAGGTCGACGTCGCTCGGTGTCATCTGGTTCCTGGCATTGTAGCCGGTCATGGTGTGAAACCGGCCATGGCTGATCGGCCTGCCCGGCTGGTCGAACTCCATGTCCTCGACCAGATCGAACGGATAGGCCCGGAAGAATTCGGACCAGTAGGAGTGAGTGACCGCACCGGTCTTGCCGCCGGCCCTGCTGACTTCGGAAAAGATGTCCGGCTGTTCGACGCGAAACCGGTTCTCGTTCGACAGGATACCGTGCATTTGGGGCGGCACGCCGGTGTGGATCGAGGCATAGCAGGATGCCGAGGTCGACGGCAGCACGGAGCGCATTTTCCATACGCGGGCTTCGCCTGATTGCACCCAGCCTTCGAGATTGCCCATCAGCCGACGCCAGTTCCGGTAAGGCACGCCGTCGAGGATGATGAGCAATAGTTTTGTGTTGAGCGCCAAGGGCGCCTCCATGCGGCTTAATCGGAAAAGTCAGGGCCGGCCTGCCGTTCAGTCCACGCCCGGACAGGATCGTCGGGCGCAAAGTGCGGCCCGCTAGTTCCCCGCGCTGGCCATGCGCCGTCCCTTGATCGCTTTCTCTAGCCAGCCGATCTCCATTTCTGGCACCGACGATAGCAAAAGATCGGTGTAGGCATCGAATGGTGGCGTCAGCACGGTGCTCTTGGCGCCGTAGCGCACCACTTCGCCGCGATACATCACGGCGATTGAATCGGCGATCGACTTGACCGTGGCCAGGTCGTGGGTGATGAACAGATAGGCGACGTTTTCCTCTTTCTGCAGCCCGAGGAGCAGCTCCAGTATGCCGTGGGCGACCAGCGGATCGAGCGCCGAGGTCACCTCGTCGCAGATGATCAGCTTCGGCTTGGCGGCGAGCGAACGGGCGATGCAGACGCGCTGCTTCTGGCCGCCCGAAAGCTCGGCCGGATAGCGGTCGACATAGCCTTTACCCATTTCGATCTTATCGAGGAGTTCGGCGACGCGTTTGTCGCGCTCGCGCCCGCGCATCCCAAAATAGAATTCCAGCGGCCGACCGATGATGGTGCCGACCGTCTGGCGCGGGTTCATCGCCACGTCGGCCATCTGGTAGATCATCTGCAGCTGGCGCAGGTCCTCCTTCGGCCGGTCGGCAAGCCGGTTGGCGAGCGGCCGTCCGTCGAAGGTGACGGTGCCTTGTTCGGGCGGCAAGAGGCCGGTGATGGCGCGCGCCAGTGTCGATTTGCCGGAGCCGGACTCGCCGACCACCGCCAGCGTCTGGCCGGGGAAAATATCGACCGAGACGTTCTTCAGCACCTTGATGTGACTGCGGCCATAGGCGGCGGTGATGTTCTTGACCGACAGGAACGGGCTCGTGCCGGGCTTCTGCTCCTGGTGTTCGATCTCATGCACCGAAACCAGCGCGTTGGTGTATTCTTGGCGCGGCTCCTTGATGATCTGGCGGGTGCCGCCCCATTCGACCAGCCGGCCGTGGCGCAACACCATGATCTCGTCCGAGACCTGGGCGACGACGGCAAGATCGTGAGTGATGTAGAGCGCCGCGACATGCGTGTCGCGGATGGCATCCTTGATCGCCGCCAGGACATCGATCTGCGTGGTCACGTCGAGCGCCGTGGTCGGCTCGTCGAAGACGATCAGGTCGGGTTCCGAGCACAGCGCCATTGCCGTCATGACGCGCTGCAGCTGACCGCCCGACACCTGGTGGGGAAAGCGCTCGCCGATGCTTTCGGGGTTCGGCAGGCTGAGCTTCTTGAACAGCGCCACGGCGCGCTTTTCGGCTTCGGCCCGCGTCGCCGTGCCGTGCAGGAGTGCTGCCTCGACCACCTGGTCCATCAGCCTGTGCGCCGGATTGAAGGCGGCTGCCGCCGATTGCGCGACATAGCAGACCTCGCGGCCGCGCAATTTGCGGAAGCCTTCGTTGCCGCCCTTCAGGATGTCGCGGCCATTGAGGATGACCTCGCCGCCGGTGATGCGCACGCCGCCGCGGCCGTAGCCCATCGACGACAGGCCGATGGTCGATTTGCCGGCGCCGGACTCGCCGATCAATCCGAGCACCTTGCCCTTTTCGAGAATCAGCGAGACATCGTGCACCAGCACGATGTTCTTCGGCGCCTCACCCGGCGGATATACCGTGGCCTCGATGCGAAGATTGCGGATGTCGAGCAGCACGCCGGACTTTGGTTGCCCGGGCTTCGGTTGGCCGGGCTTTGGTTGCTTGTCAGCCATTACCCGCGTCCTCCCTTCAGGCTTGTCGTGCGGTTGAGCACCCAGTCAGCGACGAGATTGACGGAAATCGCCAGCGCTGCGATCGCCGCCGCCGGAATGAGGGCGGCGCCTATGCCGAAGACGATGCCATCCTTGTTTTCCTTGACCATGCCGCCCCAATCGGCGTCCGGCGGCTGCACGCCAAGCCCGAGGAAGGACAGCGTCGACAGGAACAGTACGGCATAGATGAAGCGCAGGCCGAGTTCCGAAACCAGCGGCGACAGCGCATTGGGCAGGATTTCCCGGAAGATGATCCAGCCGCTGCCTTCGCCGCGCAATTTGGCCGCCTCGACATAGTCCATGACGTTGATATCGACGGCGACCGCCCTCGACAGGCGGTAGACGCGGGTCGAGTCGAGAACGCCCATGACCAGGATCAGCGTCACCAGATTGGATGGCAGCACCGACAGCACCACAAGCGCCATGATCAGCGTCGGGATCGACATCAGGAGATCGACGAGACGCGACAGAAGCGTGTCGAACCAGCCGCCGAAAACCGCCGCCGAGAAGCCGAGGATGGCGCCGAGCGAGAACGACAGCGCGGTCGCCAGCACCGCGATGAACAGGGTGATGCGGGCGCCATAGATCATGCGCGACAACAGATCGCGGCCGAGATTGTCGGTGCCCAGCCAATGCGCCGCCGACATCGGTTCCCAAGGGACGTCGCTGACGATCTCGGCATTGCCATGCGGCGCGATCCACGGCGCAAAGATCGCTGCCAGCACGAACAGCGCCGTCAGCACGATGCCGACCAATGCCGGGATGGGGATGCGTTTGATGACGAGCATACCCGCCCCCCTCATTTCGGATGTCTGAGGCGCGGATTGGCGACGATCGCCGCTATGTCCGCGATGATGTTCAGGCTGATGTAGACAGCGGCGAAGATCAGCCCGACCGCCTGCACCACCGGCACGTCACGCTTGGTGACGTGGTCGACGAGGTATTGGCCCATGCCTGGATAGACAAAGATAACTTCGACCACGACGACGCCGACGATCAGGTAAGCGAGATTGAGCATCACGACGTTGATGATCGGCGCGATGGCATTGGGGAAGGCATGCCTGCGGATGACCGCGAAGGCCGAAAGCCCCTTCAGTTCGGCGGTCTCGACATAGGCGGACTGCATCACATTGAGGATCGCAGCGCGCGTCATGCGCATCATATGCGCGAGCACCACCAGGGTCAGCGCTGCCGCCGGCAGTGCTATGGCCTGAATGCGTTCGCCGAAAGGCATCCCGTCATAGACCGTGGAAATGGCGGGAAACCATTGATGTTGCACCGCGAAGAAAAAGACGAGCACATAGCCGATGAAGAATTCCGGAAACGAGGTCGAGGCGAGCGCTAACCCGGAGATCAGCTTGTCGACCCAGCCATTGCGGTAGCGCACCGCGATCAGGCCGAGGATGATCGCCAGCGGCACCGCGACGATCGCCGCCCAGAAGGCGAGGAACAGCGTGTTCCACAGCCTTCCCTTGATAGAGGTTGCGATATCCTGACCGCTCGACATAGCCGTGCCGAGATCACCGGTCAGGATGCCGCCGAGCCAGCGAAAATAACGGATGTAAGCGGGATCATTGAGGCCGAGCTGCTCGCGCAGATTGGCGAGCGACTCCGGTGTCGCCGACTGCCCGAGAATGGCTTGCGCGACGTCGCCGGGCAGGATTTGGGTGCCGGCGAAGATCAGGACCGAAACGGCCAAGAGCAGCAGAATGCCCAGCGCAATGCGCTGGGCCACCAGTTTCACGATGGGTGAGGACATATCCGCAAGGCCGGGCTCAGGCTTCGAGCCAGCACTTCGCCAGAGCATATCCGTTCATCAACTCCTGATGCGGATCATCCACCCAGCCGGCGACCTTGGCGCCCGTCGCGTCGATGAACTGATTGAACATCGGCAGGATCAAGCCGCCCTCGTCGCGCACCATCACAGCCATGTCGTGGTACATTGCCTTGCGCTTGGCCTCGTCGAGCTCGGCGCGAGCCGCCAGCACCATCTTGTCGAAATCCGGACGCTTGAAACGTGTGTCGTTCCAGTCGGCCGTCGACAGATAGGCGGTAGAGTACATCTGGTCCTGCGTCGACCGGCCGCCCCAGTAGGAGGCGCAGAAGGGCTGCTTGTTCCAGACTTCCGACCAGTAGCCGTCGCCCGGTTCGCGTTTGATCTCCAGCTTGATGCCGGCCTTGGCCGCGCTTTGCTGGAACAGCTGTGCGGCATCGACGGCACCGGGGAAGGCGACGTCCGACGTCCGGAGCAGGACGGCACCGTCATGGCCCGATTTCTTGTAGTGGAACTTGGCCTTATCGGGATCGTATTTGCGCTGCTCGATCTCGGTGAATAGCGGGTACGATGCATTGATCGGGAAGTCGTTGCCGAGCGAGCCATAGCCACGCAGCACCTTGTTCAGCATCTCCTCGCGGTCGATCGCCAGCTTCAACGCCATCCGCAAGTCGTTGTTGTCGAACGGCGCGGTGTCGCAGTGCATGATGAAGACGTAGTGGCCGGGTCCCGAATGGTTGCGGATGGTGACGCCGGGCACGCGCTTGATCAGATCGACGATCTTCGGCTCGACCCGGTTGATCATGTTGACCTGGCCGCCCTGCAGCGCCGCCGTGCGGGCCGTGGCGTCGTTGATGACGATGATCTCTATCTGGTCGGCATGGCCCATCTTGTCGCCCTGCCAGTAATTGGCGAAGCGCTCGCCGCCATGGCGTACGCCGGGCTCGTTGGTGGTGACCTTGTAAGGACCCGCCGAGATACCGGCATCGGCCTTGTCCTTGCCGCCGTTCGGCTGGATGATCAGGTGATAGTCGCTAAGCAGGTAGGGCAGGTCGGCATTCGGCTCCTTCAGCGTCAGCACCACTTCCTTGCCGCTGGCCTTTATGCTCTCGATGCCTTTCATGTAACCAAGCGCGCCGGACTTCGACTTCTCGTCCGAATGGCGTTCGAGGGTGGCGGCCACGTCCTCTGCGGTCACCTTCTTGCCGTTGTGAAACTCGACGCCATCGCGGATCTTCAGCGTCCAGGTCTTGGCGTCGTCCGACGAGCCGATCTCCTCGGCAATGCGGTTCTCGAGCTTGCCTTCGGGAGACAGTTCGACGATCAGTTCGCCCCACATCTTGCCGAAGGCGAACGGCACCTGCGTCATGAACAGCGCCGGATCGAGACTGTTGGTGGACTCGCCACCGACCAGGCCAGCCTTGAGCGTCCCGCCCTTGACCGGACCCGCCGCGCGTGCTGCACCGGAAAGCAGCGAATTGGCGAAGGTTACGGTGACGCCGAGCGCTGCTGCCCGGCCGAGAAAATCGCGACGGCTCAGCTTGCCGGACGCAACGCGCCGGCTCAGATATTCCAGTTCGTTCGACATGTTGAGTTCCTCACTCTGTTGGTCCGACCTTATGGTCGTTTTTCTCATTTCAATCGGGAGAATAATGACCGTAAGGGAAAGCGGTAAGCAAGACCGAATGCGACATGCCGTGGCGTAAATCGTGCGTCGCAATTGGACCAATCGCTATAAGCGCTCAAAGCAGTGCGCGCGGGATTTTCTCCTCGAAGTTGCGCTCGAAGACGAGTTTCTCGCCTTCGTAGGCTTCGATTCTGGCGCTAACCACGAAGCTTTGCGCGTCGGACCGCATTTCGGCGAAGGTTTCTGTGCGCACCGACCATCCATTTCGCGACAGCGTCTGGGTCCAATGCGTCTTGCCCGAGGCTGACAGCGGATTGTCGGGATGGATCGCCCATGTCTCTCTGGCGATGCTGCCATTGGCGAGGCCATGCCCCAGGTCGCGCACCTCACCGAAATCGTCGACGATGAAAAGCGTAATCATTCCGGTCTTTTCGTCGCGATCGACATGACGCTCGGAATTGGCGGGCCGAAGCGTCTCCGTTGCCCAGGGCGCAGCACCTTCGGGAGCGGGGAAGGTGACCTCGTCGCCTGTCGCTGGCGGGCGCACCGGCAGCATCAATGTCGCGGCCGACAATTCCAGCCGGACCGGCTCCGGCGACGGCCAGATCATCGGCCAGTAGGCGTTCGAAACGGCAACGCGCAAGCGATGGCCGGCCGGCACGCGATAGGCGCATTGGTCGAGCACGACCCGGGCGCTGACGGTTTCGCCGGGCACCAGCGCTTCGGGAAATTCGTGCGAGTTGCGATGCGTCAGGTTGAGCACGCCGTACGAGATCAGCTCCGATGCCCCGTCCGGATGGACGTCGCACAGCCGAACCGCGATGTTCGCCTGGCGCCGGTCCGACGAGACGCTGACCACAACTTCGGGAGCACCGACAATGTCGACCGTTTCGGTCAGCACCGGCTGGTCGAAGCACACCGACAGCGCATCGTCGGGGCGCTGGTCACCCGGCAGTTCCGGGCCGAAGGTGAAGGGGAAATATTCGCCGCCGGCGAGGCCGCAGCTTTGCGGCGAAGCGACGATGGCGTGGTTACCTTCAGCGATAAGCTCAACCTCTTGGGTCTTGATGTTGGGTGACGGCCATTCCGATTCAGCGACCCAGCGGCCCGGGCGCTCGGGATGCCAGCGCGCCGGACGCACGCTGTCCATGACATAGGCGCGGTAGGCGGGGTCGGCCTCGACGCCGGTGTCGATATCCTTCAGCCAGCGGTCCCACCAGCGCAAGGCCTCCTGCAGGAAGCCGATGCGCGGTTCGGGCGCGGCGTAATGCGGGTATTTGTGGATCCACGGGCCGACAATGCCCTTGACCGGCGCCTCGATATTGACGGCGAGATGGGAAATCGTATTGCGATAGCCATCATGCCAGCCGCCGATCGACAGCACCGCGGCATGGATGGCGGAATAGTCCTCGCAGATCGAGCCGCGCTTCCAATAGGCATCGCGATGCTGGTGCTTCAGCCACAGCGGTGCCAGGAAGGGCTGGTTCTCCAGCCTGGTCAGCCACAGGTCGCGCCATCTGTTGTCGCCGGCCAGCAACGGATCCGGCGGCCTTGACGAATAGGACAGCATGGTCGAGGCCCAGCCGAAATTCTCGATCAGCAGGCAGCCGCCCTTGTAGTGGATGTCGTCGGCATAGCGGTCGACCGTCGAACAGAGACTGATGACCGCCTTCAGCGCCGGCGGCTGCTTGGCTGCTACCTGCAGGCAGTTGAAGCCGCCCCACGAAATGCCCATCATGCCGACATTGCCGTTGCACCAGGGCTGGTCCGCCGCCCAGGCGATGACGTCGCAAGCGTCCTGCAATTCCTGCTCGGAATATTCGTCGTCCATCAGCCCTTCGGAATCGCCATTGCCGCGCATGTCGACGCGGATCGAGGCGTAGCCGTGGCCGGCAAAATAGGGATGCGTCAGCTGATCACGATAGATCGTGCCGTCGCGCTTGCGATAGGGCAGGTGTTCGAGGATTGCCGGCACTGGATCGTCGGCAGCATCGGCCGGCATCCACACCCGCGCCGACAGCCGGCAGCCGTCCGGCATGATGATCCCCATATCCGGAAATTCGACGATCTTTCGTGGGAATTCAGTGACGATTTTCATGCGGGCGAACTCCAGGAGCGCCAGATGATGGAGCCCGTGAGAGCGCGTCATGGGCCAGTCAACGAATTCGGCTGGTCAATCCGCGTCAATTCAGCGGTATGTCGTTTTCGGCCTTGCTTGCTTGATAGGCGGCGGACAATTCGTCATAGCGCGCTGATATTGCGCCGATACGCGCTTCCAGCCGCTCGCGCTCGGCATCGGGCAGCGAGCGCACCAATTTGCGGATCGAAAAGCTCTTCCAATAGGCATTCTCGGCATTGTAGCCGCCGGGATCGAGGGTGAAGACCTCTTTCAGGATCTTCAAATCGTGCGGGATGTCGAAGCTGTCGCGCGAGTCTTCGTGGCTGAACAGATAGAAGAAATTGTCGAAGCCGGTCCAGGTGATCGCCGACAGGCAGAGCGAGCAGGGTTCGTGCGTGGCAAGAAAGATCGCGTCCTTGGTGTCGACGCGTTCGGCTTTAGGCATTTCGTAGAAGCGCTTCAGGCAATGCACCTCGCCGTGCCAGAGCGGGTTTTCGGTCTCGTTGTTGGTTTCGGCAAGCACCAGCGAGCGGTCGTCCTTGCGCAGAATGGCCGCGCCGAACAGCTTATTGCCGTGCGCGACGCCTTCGACGGTCTTCGGCACGATGTCGTGCTCGATGACGTCGAGCAGTCGGTCGATCAGCGAAATGTCGGTCATCATCTAATCCCGTCGGGAAGATCGATCTCGTAGGCGTGCGAGAAATGGCACTCTTCGAGATTGGAGCCGTCGCCGCCGCGGTCGACGACCACAAAATCCTGGACATCGCCGATCGGCGTCAGCACTCCGTGCCACAGATTGCGCGGATAGTTGATGCCTTGCCCGGGCGCGGTGATGAAGGCATGCGGCTCGCCCGGGCCCTCTTCGCCGTCATGGCAGACGACGACCAGGAACGGCCGTGGTGACAGCGGGATGAAGGCCTGGCTGCCAAACGGATGGCGCTCCACCATGGTAAGCTTCAACGGCAGCTCATAGGGCGTGCCACGCACCATCGAGATCAGCACGCGCGCATTCGGCCCTCGTGCTTCCGCCGTGGCGAGGTCATGGTAGCGCTCAGCCTTGCCGCCATTGATCGGATAATGGTTGTCGCCGCCCATATCGATGACGTCGCCGAATTCGGCGAAATTCTCGCGGGTCAGCGGCCGCGCGACGATGCGGGTCATGGTGTGGGTCTCACGACGCCGGCGCTGCCAAGCTTGGCGTGGCGGTTGACGTCCTTATAGAGGAGATAGCGGAATTTGCCCGGCCCGCCGGCATAACAAGCCTGCGGGCAGAAGGCGCGCAGCCACATATAGTCGCCGGCTTCGACTTCGACCCAATCCTGGTTGAGACGGTAGACCGCCTTGCCCTCCAGCACATAGAGCCCGTGTTCCATGACGTGCGTCTCGGCGAAGGGAATGACTGCGCCAGGCTCGAGCGTGACGATGGTGACATGCATGTCGTGGCGCATGTCGGCCGGATCGACGAAGCGCGTCGTCGTCCATCGGCCTTCGGTACCCGGCATTGGCGTCGGCGCGATTTCCTGTTCGTTGGCGAAGAACGCTTGCGGCTGGTCGATGCCGTCGACTGCGTCATAAGTCTTGCGGATCCAGTGAAAGCGGACGGCGGCACCGCTTTCATTGCGCACCGTCCACCCGCTCGCCGGCGGCAGGTAGGCAAAGCCGCCCGGCCTTAAGCTATGTTTCTTGTCGGCAAGCGAAACGCATAGCTCGCCTTCGACTACGAACAGGGCACCTTCGGCGGCGGCGTCAAGCTCGGGGCGGTCGCTGCCGCCGCCGGGCGCGAGCTCGACGATATATTGCGAAAACGTCTCGGCAAAACCCGACAGCGGCCGCGACAGCACCCAGACGCGTGTCCCATCCCAGAACGGCAAAGCACTGGTGACAATGTCCTGCATCACGCCTTTGGGGATCACGGCATAGGCCTGTGTGAACACAGCGCGGCCGGTCAGCAATTCACTCTGGCCGGGATGTCCGCCCTGCGGCGCATAATAGGTTCGCTCGGCCATTTTCATCATATCCATAAATTCAAGCCTGTTGCGGAAGCCAGGGCATATGGCGGCAGCCAAAGCCTATTGCGGAAGCATGTCCTTGAGACGAAGCAGCGCGATGCACTCGACCTGTCTGCAGGCGGTTTCGAATTCGACGTCGTGGCTGTTGCCGATACGCGCCTCGAACTCGGCCAGGATCTCCGCCTTGGTCTTTCCTTTCACCGCAATAATGAAGGGGAAACCGAAACTAGTGACGTAGGCGGCATTGAGTTTTGCGAACAGCTCGCGCTCCTTCTCGGTCAGCGCGTCGAGCCCTGCCGAAGCCTGTTCCCTCGACGATTCCGCCGTCAGCCGCTTGGCCTGTGCCAGTTTTCCGGCAAGATCGGGGTGGGCATTGAGCACAGCAAACCGCTCGGCCTCGCTGGCCGCGCGAAACACGCGGCAGAGCGCGTTGTGCAGGCCGCCGGCACTGTCATGGGCCGGGCCGAGCTCCAGCTCATAAGCGCGCTCGGCAACCCACGGCGAATGCTCGAAGACGCCGCCGAATGTGTGGACGAAGGCCTCGAATTCCATTTTCGACGGGCGCAGCGCCGGCAACCGGAACGGATGCGTCTCCTGCCAGTGTTTTGCAATGTCGATGCGTCGTGCCAGCCAGACCTTGTCATGCGATTTGACGTAGTCGATGAAGCGCTTCAGTGCCGCGACCCGGCCCGGCCGCCCAACCAGGCGGCAGTGCAGGCCGATATTCATCATGCGCGGCCGCCCTGCCTTGCCCTCGGCATAGAGCATATCGAAACTATCCCTGAGATAGGCAAAGAACTGGTCGCCCGAGTTGAAGCCCTGCGGCGTGGCAAAGCGCATATCGTTGGCGTCGAGCGTGTAGGGGATGACCAGCTGCGGCTTCGCCGACCCGTCCGGTGCCGCATGCTCGAACCAGTAGGGCAGTTCGTCGTCATAGGTGTCCGACACATAGTCGAAGCCGCCCTCTTCCGCCGCCAGCCGCACCGTGTTGATCGAGGTGCGGCCGGTGTACCAGCCGGTCGGCCGCGCTCCTGTCACCTCATAATGCAGCCGGATCGCCGCCTCCATGTCGTGGCGCTCGTCTTCCGGGGGATGGTCGCGGTAGTCGATCCATTTCAGCCCGTGCGAAGCGATCTCCCAGCCCGCCTCCTGCATCGCCGCAACCTGGTCGGGCGAACGCGCCAGGGCCGTGGCGACGCCATAGCAGGTGATCGGCACCTGTGCCTCGCTGAACAGGCGCAGCAATCGCCAGAAGCCGGCTCGGGCGCCGTATTCGTAGATCGATTCCATGTTCCAGTGGCGCTGGCCGAGCCAGGGCGCGGCGCCGACGATCTCCGACAGGAAAGCCTCCGAAGCCTTGTCACCGTGCAGGACGCAATTCTCGCCGCCCTCTTCGTAATTGACGACGAACTGCACCGCGACATGCGCCCCGCCGGGCCATTTCGGATCCGGCGGATTGGCTCCGTAGCCGCGCATGTCTCGTTCGTAACGCATTCTCGCTCCTGCCGGAAATTGTAATCAGGATAGTCGAAAGGAGTGCCTGCGCATTCCCCCGAAATTTTTGAAAGTGTTTTTGTCGCGCTCCGCTCGACCGGGACTTATGCATCGCCTTTAATTGGCGCACAATTCATGAATAGTGTTCGACCGTTCAGGGAATGGAGCAGCCAGTGGCGGAAACGTCGAAAGCCGAAGGCGGGCGCCTGACGACCCACGTCCTCGACACTGCGGCCGGCAAACCGGCGGCCGGTCTGTCGATCGAGCTCTATCATCTTGACGGTCAGGCCCGGACGCATCTGAAAACGGTCGTCACCAATCACGACGGCCGTTGCGATGCTCCGCTGCTTGCCGGCGCTGAATTCCGCACCGGCGAATACGAGCTGGTCTTTGCGGCCGGCGATTATCTGCGCGGGCAAGGGACAAAACTGGCGGAACCGGCCTTCCTCGACCATGTGCCGATCCGCTTCGGTATGGCCGAGCCGATGCACTATCATGTGCCGCTGCTTCTGTCGCCGTACGGCTATTCGACCTACCGGGGAAGCTGAGATGGCAGGGATCAAGACACGCAACGAAATCCGCTTCATCCTCAATGGCGAGGACGTCGCGCTCGGCACGGTTGCACCGGACCAGACCCTGCTCGACTGGCTGCGGCTCGACCGCTCGCTGCGCGGCACCAAGGAAGGTTGCGCCGAGGGCGACTGTGGCGCCTGCACGGTGCTGGTCGGCAGGCTCTCCGGTGGAACACTGGTCTATGAAAGCGTCAATGCCTGCATCCGCTTCCTTGGCTCGCTAGACGGCACGCATATCGTGACCGTCGAGCATCTGCGCGGCGACGCAGGAAAACTGCATCCCGTGCAGCAGGCCATGGTCGATTTCCACGGCTCGCAATGCGGCTTCTGTACACCGGGTTTCGTCATGTCGCTTTATGCTCTGTGGATGCGGGCGCCGGAGCCGTCGGACGCCGCCATCGAAAAGGCGCTGCAAGGCAATCTCTGCCGCTGCACCGGCTACGAGGCGATCATGCGCGCCGCACGTGCCATCTCCAGCTACGGCACGGCGGCAAAGGATCCGTTGGCGGCGGAGCGCAAGGCAGTCACGGCCAAGCTCGAAGCGATGAAGGACGGTTCGCGCATCGAGATCGGCTCCGGCAACAAGCGGCTGATCGTGCCGGCCAATGCCGACGATCTGGCCAGCGTACTCGTCAAGGAGCCGGGCGCCACTATCGTCGCGGGTTCGACCGATGTCGGCCTTTGGGTGACCAAGCACATGCGCGATATTGCGCCGGCGGTTTTCATCGGCAATCTCGATGGTCTGTGCGGGATTTCCGAGGACAAGGGCGTCATCTCGATCGGCGCCGGTGTCACCTATAGCGAAGCCTTCTCGACGCTGGCGAAACGCATCCCGGCGCTCGGCCCGCTGTTCGACCGCATCGGCGGCGATCAGGTGCGCAACATGGGCACCATCGGCGGCAATATCGCCAACGGTTCGCCGATCGGCGACACGCCGCCGCCGCTGATCGCACTCGGTGCCCGCCTGACGCTGCGCCGCGGCGACAAGCGTCGAACGATCCCGCTCGAGGAGTTTTTCATCGCCTATGGCAAGCAGGACCGGCAGCCCGGCGAATTCGTCGAGGCCGTGCATGTTCCGGTGCCGGGCAGCGAGACGAAATTTGCCGTCTACAAGATCACCAAGCGCCGCGACGAAGATATCACAGCAGCGCTAGGCGCGTTTTTCCTGAAGCTCGCCGAGCATGGCACGGTGGCGGATGTGCGCATCGCCTATGGCGGCATGGCGGCAACGCCGAAGCGAGCCTTTGGCGTCGAAAAGGCATTGCTTGGCAAGCCCTGGACGGAAGCGACGGTCGAGGCGGCGATGGCCGCGTATGCCGGCGATTTCACGCCGCTAACCGACATGCGGGCAAGCGCCGAATACCGGGCGCTGGCGGCGCGCAACCTGCTGCTGCGCTTCTTTGCCGAAACCACCGGCACCCGGGCGCCGATCCAGGTATCACGGCATGAGGCGGCATGATGAACAAGCACGCCACGCCAAACCTGAAGGCGCAAAAAATCGCCGGCGGCGTCGCCACCGACCAGCGCCATGATTCCGCGCACAAGCATGTCAGTGGCACGGCCGTCTATATCGACGACATGCCGGAACCGGCCGGCACGCTGCACGGCTGCCTTGGGCTTTCGACGGCGACGCATGCCACCATCACCAGCATGGACCTATCGGCGGTGCGCGCGGCACCCGGCGTCATCGACGTGCTGACGGCGAGCGACGTGCCAGGCGAGAACGACATTTCGCCGACCGGCCGTCACGACGAGCCGGTGCTGGCCGACGGCAAGGTGCAATTCTTTGGCCAACCGATCTTCTGCGTCATTGCCGAAACCCGCGAGCAGGCGCGCCGTGCAACGAGGCTGGCCAAGGTCGAATACAAGGAATTGCCGTTCGTCGCCGATGTCGGTGAGCTCGATCCCCGGAAAGATAAGCTGGTCACGCCCCCGCTGACGCTGAAGCGCGGTGATGCAGCGGCTGCGATCAATGCGGCGCCGCGCCGGCTGAAGGGAAAAATGCGCATAGGCGGCCAGGAGCATTTCTATCTCGAAGGTCATATCGCCTTGGCCATCCCCGGCGAGGACCACGACGTCACCATCTATTCCTCGACCCAGCACCCGAGCGAAATCCAGCACATGGTCAGCCATGCGCTGGGTGTGCCGAGCCATGCGGTGACGGTGGAAATCCGCCGGATGGGCGGCGCTTTCGGCGGTAAGGAAACGCAAGGCAATCAGTTTGCGGCATTGGCCGCTATCGCCGCGAAGAAACATCATCGGGCCGTGAAAATCCGGCCTGACCGCGACGACGACATGATCGCCACCGGCAAACGCCACGATTTCCTCGTCGACTACGAGGTCGGCTTCGACGACGAAGGCAATATTCTGGGCGTAGATTTCATGTTCGCGGCGCGCTGCGGCTTCTCGGCCGACCTCTCCGGCCCGGTCACTGACCGCGCGCTGTTCCATTGCGACAACACCTATTTCTGGCCGGCGGTGCACGCGCAATCGGCGCCGCTCTACACCAATACGGTATCGAACACCGCCTTTCGCGGCTTCGGCGGCCCGCAAGGCATGGTCGGCGCCGAGCGCGTCATCGACGAAGTCGCGTTTGCCGTCGGCAAGGACCCGCTCGAAATCCGCAAGAAGAATTTCTACGGCACCAGCGACCGCAACATCACTCCCTACCACCAGACGGTCGAGGACAACATCATCCACCGCATCGTCGCCGAGCTGGAGGCGAGTTCCGACTATGCGAGGCGCCGCCGCACCATCGATGCTTTCAATGCCAACAGCCGCTTCATCAAGCGCGGACTGGCGCTGACGCCGGTCAAGTTCGGCATCTCGTTCACCGCCACCCATTACAACCAGGCCGGCGCGCTGGTGCATGTCTATACCGATGGTTCGGTGCATCTGAACCACGGCGGCACCGAGATGGGGCAGGGCCTCTATGTCAAGGTGGCGCAGGTTGTGGCGGAAGAGTTCCAGATCGACCTCGATCAGGTCAAGATCACCGCGACGACGACCGGCAAGGTGCCGAATACCTCGGCCACCGCCGCGTCTTCCGGCTCCGATCTCAACGGCATGGCGGCGCAGAATGCCGCCCGCCAGATCAAGGACCGGTTGACCAATTTTGCCGTCGAGAGATACCAGGTGCCGCGCGACCAGGTGCTGTTCCTGCCCAACCGCGTGCGCATCGGCAACCAGGAGATCGCCTTCGCCGATCTCGTCAGGCAGGCTTATATGGCGCGCATCCAGCTTTCGGCGGCGGGTTTCTACAAGACGCCGAAAATCCATTGGGACCGCGACAAGGGCGAGGGCCATCCCTTCTACTATTTCGCTTACGGCGCCGCGTGCTCGGAAGTGTCTGTCGACACGCTGACCGGCGAATATATCGTCGAGCGCACCGACATCCTGCACGAAACCGGCCGCTCGCTGAACCGCGCCATCGACCTCGGCCAGATCGAGGGCGGCTTCATCCAGGGCATGGGCTGGCTGACAACGGAGGAACTGTGGTGGGACGACAAGGGGCGGCTGCGCACCCATGCGCCATCGACCTACAAGATCCCGCTCGCGTCGGACCGGCCGAAGATTTTTAATGTGACGTTGGCCGACTGGGCGCAAGCAGGCGAGCCGACGGTGTACCGCTCCAAGGCGGTCGGCGAGCCGCCCTTTCCGCTCGCAATGTCGGTGCTGCATGCGCTGTCGGACGCAGTGGCGAGCGTTGCCAGCCACAAGATCTGCCCGCGCCTCGACCCGCCGGCCACGCCGGAGCGTGTGCTGATGGCGATCGAACGGCTGAAGCGGGAAGCCAAAACCGGCACTTGAATCCCGGAAAACGTGCAATTCAGGCCGAAAAACTCTATATTTCCCGATAGGGAACGCAAATGATGAACGCGAAAGTGCAGAGCCTGAAAGCCTTTCTTGCCGGCGCCGGCCGGGTCGCCTTCGTTGAGGTGGCCCGGACAAAAGGTTCGACGCCGCGCGAGACGGGTGCCTTCATGCTCGTCTCAGGATCGGCCACTTTCGGTACGATCGGCGGCGGCCAGCTCGAATACATGGCGATCGACAAAGCGCGACAGATGCTTTTCTCCCCCCTTGAGGGGGAGATGGCCGCGGAGCGGCCAGAGGGGGTCGTCTCAGAAGGTACCGCCAGCGCGTCGAGCACTGCCGCGGCGACCCCACCCGGCGGCTTCGCCGCCACCCTCCCCTCAAGGGGGAGGGATATCCGCGCCACCCTCGACATCGCGCTCGGCCCGGACATCGGGCAGTGCTGCGGCGGCAGGGTCGAGCTGCTGATCCAGCTAGTCGACCCCACGCTTGAAGCCAAGCTGGTTGCGGCGGCGGAAACCGAGGAAGCGCAGCGACCGCATGTCTACATCCTCGGCGGCGGCCATGTCGGCCAGGCGCTGGCCTCCGCGATGGCCTTGCTGCCGGTGCATGTCGTCGTTGTCGAGACGCGAGCCGAGGCGCTCAAAGGCATGCCGGAAGCGGTCGAAACCAAGCTGACGCCGATGCCTGAGGCGATGGTGCGCGAAGCCCCGGCTGGATCCGCCTTCGTCGTCCTTACACATGACCATGCGCTGGACTTCCTGATCGTCGCCGAGGCGCTGAAACGCCGGGATGTCGCCTACGCCGGCATGATCGGCTCCAGGACCAAGAAGGCGACCTTCCGGAACTGGTTCCTTAAGTCGGCGGACGGAAGCGAGGCGGAATTTGCCCGCCTCGTCTCGCCGATCGGCGGCGATGCGGTGAAAGACAAGCGCCCGCAAGTCATTGCAGCGCTCGCCGCGGCCGAGATTATGACGGCGTTGGCCGGCCATGCGGCGGCACCGTCCGCTCAGTCCAAAGCCCCTCACCGCAAGGCGATGGCCGGCTGACGTTTTGGCTATTCGTTCTCCTGCGTGTGCGCCTCAAGGAACCACAGCAATTTGTCGAGCGAGCGTGAATAGGCTGTGAAGATGTCGGCGGTGTCGGCATCGCCCGCGCCGGCCGCCTCGTCGATCGCCGCGCGTGCCCGCTTGGCGGTTGCGGCATAGCGGTCGATCAGCGCCGCCAGATGATCCCGGGTCTTGTGGATGTCGGTCGGATAGGCCTCGAGCATAGTCGCCTTCGACACCTCTTGCGATGTGCCGAGCGCCGTCCCGCCGAGCTGTACGGCGCGCTCGGCAATGGTGTCGACATGGCCGTCGAGCTCCTCGCGGAACGTGTCGAGCATCTCGTGGATGGCGATGAATTGCGGTCCCTTGACGTTCCAGTGCGCCTGCTTGGTGATCAAGGCCAGATCGATGGCGTCGGCGAGGCGGGCATTGAGAAGATCGACACACTCTTTTTTGGCATTGGATTGCAGGTCGTTGCGGGTGGCGATGGCATCCATGATCGGCTCCTGTGGCGGTTGCGTCCGCTTGGTTTGAAGAGGGCGAAGTTTGTGGAAGGTCAATCGAACATGCGCGCAGACGCCCTCATCGCCGCGCGGCACAGCATCCCAAACGGCGATCTCCGACTTTCGTTCCGCGCGTCGTTTACGCCGGCCTTTTCAAGCCCAGATGATCGCGCAGCGTGCTGCCTTCATAGTCCGTACGGAACAGCCCGCGCCGCTGTAGCTCCGGCACGACTAGTGTGGCAAAGGCATCGAGTTGGCCGGGAAAATAGGATGGCATGACGTTGAAACCGTCTGCGGCGCCGCCCTCGAAGCGTGCCTCGAGCTCGTCGGCGATCTGGGCGGGCGTTCCGACGACGCGCCAATGGCCGCGCGCGCCGGCGAAATGACGGGCAAGCTGGCGAATGGACAGCTTGTCGCGGCGTGATTGCTCGATGACGAGCGCCTGCCGGCTCTGCATGCCTTCGCTGGCCGGCAGCTCGGGCAGCGGTCCGTCGATGGGATAGCGCGCGAGATCGGATATGCTGAGGTAGCTGGAAAGCAGCGCGACACCGACATCGTCCGGTATCAGCTCCTGCAGTTCATCATGTTTTGCCCGGGCTTCCGCTTCGCTTGCGGCGACGACCGGCGCGACGCCGGGCATGATCTTGAGGTCGTCCGGCTGGCGCCCATAGGCCGCCAGCCGTCCCTTGAGGTCGTCGTAGAAGGCCTTCCCCTCCTCGAATGTTTGCGCCGCAGTGAACACCACATCGGCGGTCCGGACGGCGAGATCGCGGCCTTCGTCCGACGCTCCCGCCTGAACCATGACCGGCGCACCTTGTGGCGAGCGCGGCAGATCGAGCGGGTCGCGCACCGAAAAGCTTCTGCCTTCGTGTCCGCCCTGGCCTTGCCAAAGGCCAGCAACCACGGCAGCGAATTCGCGCGCCCGTTCGTAGCGGTCGGCATGCGGGCGCAGACCGGTCGAGCCGAAATTGGCGGCCTCGATCTGGCTGGCGGAAGTGACAAGGTTCCAGCCGGCACGGCCGCCGCTCAGGTGGTCGAGCGACAGGAAGGTTCGCGCCAGCCCGTAAGGCTCGTTATAGCTCGTCGACGCCGTTGAGACGAGGCCGATGCGCTCCGTCTGCACCGCGAGCGCGGCAAGCAGGCTGATCGGCTCGAAGCCGATCGAGCGTGAGGTCTGGCTGGCGATATCGACATTGGCCTCACGCACGCCGGCGGCGTCCTCGCAGAAGATCATGTCGCACTTCGCCGCTTCCGCCGTCCGCGCCAGCTGGATGTAGTGATCGATGTCGATGCCGGCCGTGACATGCGCCTGCCGATGGCGCCAGGCGGCGATGTGGTGGCCTGTCGCCCACAGGAAGGCGCCGAGCTTCATCTGCCGTAGACCGGTACCCATTGCCGATCCTCCCCGGCAAGTCCGAGATGGGAGCGAAGTGTCGCCCCGCGGTAACCAGGCCTAACGAGGCCGCGGCGGCGAAGGCCCGGCAGCACGCAATCAACGAAATTGTCGAGCGCTACCATCCGCGGCATGAGAATGTTAAAACCGTCACAAGCTGTGGAGCGAAAGCACTCTTCGAGCCGATCCGCAAACATGTCCGGGGCGGCGGCTATTTCGGCAACCGCGACAACGTTCATCAGCACTTTCAGCGCCTCCGGCCTGCGCCCGAACGCAAGCGCACGGCGCTTCAGATCGTCAGCCCAGTCGATCGATCGCTGGTCCCGCAGGACAACATCGGCGGTGCGGGCGGCAATATCCATGTCGGGCTCGGACAGGCCGGACATGACCAGCACCGGCGTGTCCTGCGGCGACCGCGCCACGTTGAGCGGCCCGCGCACGGAAAAATATTCGCCCTTGTGGTCGAGAAGGTGCATCTTCTCGGGATCGAAGAAGCGGCCGCCAACTTTGTCGAACAGCAGCGCGTCTGCGTCCCAGCCTTTCCACAAGCCTTGCACGATGCCGATGAATTCCTCGGCGCGCAGGCGGAAATCATCGCCGGAAAACCCTTCCTGTCGGCTGAAATTGGCGGCCTCGCGCGGGTCGGGCATCATGCTCGCGTTCCAGCCGGCGCGGCCATGGCTGATAATATCGAGCGAAGCGAAACGGCGCGCGAGATTATAGGGCTGGTGGGCGACCGTCGACGCTGCCGCGACGAGACCGATCCTGCTTGTCACCGTCGCCAGCGCTGCCAGCAAGGTCGTTGCTTCGAAGCGCATTTGCCGGTTCGGCCCGCCTGCAACCGGTGCGGAATCGCCCAGCAACACCATGTCCAGACCGGCCGCTTCGGCTTCTTGCACGAACCGCGTCAGCAGACTGAAGTCCGGGCCGGCGTCGGGCGGATGGGAAGGAGCGGCTTCCGGAGACAGTGAAACGGCGAGACACATTGTGGCGCCGTTGGCCATCGCTTTTCCCTGTTGAGCGAGATTCCTTGAGAATTATCTCGCCGGCTGGACGGAAAGCAATCGGCCAGCCAGCGATCATTTGCCGGCCAGAATATCCCTGATCAGCCGCTGGCAGCGCTCGGCCATGAAATCGAGCAGCAGCCGCACCTTCGGATCCTGCAGCTTCTTGTGCGGGTAGACGGCGGCGAACTGCACCGGCGTCGGCGGCGTGTTGCTCAGGATCACCTTCAGCCGCTGGTCGCGGATAAACGGCTCGACCTCGAAGCGCGGCTTGTTGATGATACCGCGGCCGGACAGCGCCCAGCCGGTCAGCACGTCGCCATCATCGGTATCGTAGGGGCCGTGCACCTCGAACTTTTGCGGCCCATTCGGCGTCTGCAGCGTCCAGACATATTCGCGCGCGCCGGAATAGCGCAGCATCAGGCAATCGTGTTTCTTGCCGATCAACTCCTGCGGCTCGGTCGGCTCGCCGCGCACGTCCAGATATTGCGGAGCCGCTACCAGCACGCGCTCGCAGTCCATGATGCCGCGCATCCTGAGGCTGGAATCCTCGATGATGCCCAGCCGGAACGCAACGTCGATGCCTTCCTTCATGATATCGACATTGTGATCGGAAAGCCGGAGCCGCACCTCGATATCTGGGTACCTGTCGTGGAAATCCGGGATTCCGGATGCTACCAGCCGCCGCCCGAGGCCGAGCGGCGCTGTCACCTTTATGGTGCCGCGCGGCTGGCCGGATAGCGCGCTGACCGCCGCTTCCGCCTCGGTGACCGCCTCCAGCACCTGCTTGGCGCCAGAGTAGAACACGGTGCCGTGCTCGGTCGGCATCAATTGTCGCGTCGTGCGGTTGAACAGCCTGACGCCCAGGTGCTTCTCGAGCTCCTTGATCCGGTTAGAGGCGACCGCGGGCGAAATGCGCATGTCGCGCCCAGCCGCCGACAAATTGCCGAGCTCGACGACGCGGACGAAAACGGCGATGTTGTCGAGATAGGCCATGCGGCTTCCGTGGCTCTCATGTGGCTGCGTATGATCAGCCTAGTATTTTCCAATTTTTTTTGAAAGTCATCGTGCAGCTCGGCCCTTTCCGTTTGCGCTCCAGTCCGTAAAGTCAGTGGATCGGCAGGGACGATTTTTTCATGATGGATTTCGCGATATTCTGGGATTGGCTGAGTTTCGCCGTGCGCTGGCTGCACGTCGTCACCGGTATCGCCTGGATTGGATCGTCCTTTTATTTCGTCGCGCTCGATCTCGGGCTGCGCCAGCGTCCGGGCATGCCTGCCGGAGCCTTCGGCGAGGAATGGCAGGTGCATGGCGGCGGCTTCTACCATGTGCAGAAATATCTGGTGGCGCCGGCTGAGATGCCCGAGCATCTGACCTGGTTCAAGTGGGAATCCTACGCCACCTGGCTGTCGGGCTTCGCCATGCTGTGCGTCGTCTACTATGCCGGGGCGGACCTGTTCCTGATCGATCCGAATGTCCTTGCCATGTCGGTGCCTACAGGCATCTTGCTGTCGCTGGCGACGATCGGCGTCGGCTGGGTGGTCTACGATCTCTTGTGCCGTTCGCCGCTCGGCAACAGCGACACCGGCCTGATGCTGGTGCTGTATGGGGTGCTGGTATTCATGGCCTGGGGACTGACCCACCTGTTCACCGGCCGCGCCGCCTTCCTGCATCTCGGCGCCATCACCGCGACGATCATGTCGGCCAACGTTTTCATGGTCATCATCCCCAACCAGAAGATCGTCGTCGCCGACCTGATCGCTGGCCGTAAGCCCAATCCGAAATACGGCAAGATCGCCAAACAGCGCTCGCTGCACAACAATTACCTGACGCTGCCGGTTTTGTTCCTGATGCTGTCGAACCATTATCCGCTGGCGTTCGGCACAGAGTTCAACTGGGTCATTGCCTCGCTGGTGTTCATCATCGGCGTGCTGATCCGGCACTATTTCAATACCAGGCACGCGCGCAAAGGCAATCCGACCTGGACCTGGCTGGCCGCCGCCGTCCTGTTCGTCGTCATCATCTGGCTGTCGACGGCACCGAAGCTGCTGACCGGCGAGGTCAAAACGTCCTCGGCGGCACAGGTCTACGTCGCCTCGGCGCACTTTCCCGCCGTGCGTGATACGGTGCTTGGCCGCTGTTCGATGTGCCATGCGGCGGAGCCGTCCTACGCGGGCATTTACCACGCGCCTAAGGGCGTGATGCTCGATACCGATGCCGGCATCGCCGAGCACGCCGGCGAGATCTACCTGCAGGCCGGACGCAGCCACGCCATGCCGCCCGCCAACGTCACGCAGATCACCGACAAGGAACGGGCACTGCTGGTAGCCTGGTTCGAAGGCGCGGGGAAATAGCATGACCAGCACGCTGCTGCGCGGCCGCACGCTGTCGTTTTTGCGCTGGCCAGAAACCATCGACGACCATTCCGCCTGGCGCTACGAGCAAGATGGCGGCCTGCTGATGCGCGACGGAAGGATCGTTGCCGCTGGCGCCTATGCCGAGGTCGAGAAAAAGGCGGGCGAGGGAACAAAAAAGGTCGACCACAGGCCACATCTGCTGCTGCCCGGGTTCATCGATGCGCATGCACATTTTCCGCAGATGCAGGTCATCGCTTCCTTCGGCGCCGAACTGCTCGACTGGCTGAACACCTACACTTTTCCGGAAGAGACCAAATTCCAGAACGCCCAGCATGGCCGCCGTATCGCCAGGCTGTTCCTGGATGAAGTGTTGCGCCACGGCACCACGACAGTGGCGGCCTATTGCTCGGTACACAAGGAATCTGCCGAAGCGTTCTTTGCCGAGTCGCACGACCGCAACATGCTCAACATCGCCGGCAAGGTGATGATGGACCGCAACGCGCCGGACGGCGTGCTCGACACGCCGCAATCGGGCTATGACGACAGCAAGGCGTTGATCGATGAGTGGCACGGCAAGGGGCGCCAGCACTATGCCATCACGCCGCGCTTCGCCATCACCTCGTCGCCCGAGCAATTGGAGATGGCGGGCGCGCTCTGCCGCGAATATCCTGATCTGCACATGCAGACACATCTGTCGGAAAACCACGCCGAGATCGCCTTCACGCAGCAATTATACCCGCAGACGCGGGACTACACCGACATCTACGAACACTATGGGCTGCTCGGGCGCAGAAGCCTGTTCGGCCATTGCATCCACCTGTCGGAACGCGAGGCGGATGCGCTTTCGGATAGCGGCTCGGTGGCGGTGTTCTGCCCAACCTCCAACCTGTTTCTCGGCTCGGGCCTGTTCGATTATCAGCGCTATAGCCGCCGCGAGAAGCCGCTTCGCATCGCCGCAGCCACCGATGTCGGCGGTGGCACCAACTATTCGATGCTGCGCACCATGGACGAGGGCTACAAGGTGATCGCGCTGAACGGCGAGAAGCTCAATCCGTTCCAGTCCTTCTGGCAGCTGACCCGCGGCAATGCCGAGGCGCTGTCGCTTGCGGAAAAGATCGGCACCCTGGAGGAAGGCAGCGACGCCGATATCATCGTGCTCGACGCCCGCGCCACGCCGGCGATGCGGCTGCGGGTGGAGACGGCGGACACGCTCGCCGAGGAATTATTTCTGCTGCAGACGCTCGGCGACGACCGCGCCGTGCGCGAGGTCTATATCGCCGGCCGGGCGGCCAAGGCGGATATAGCGGTTTAGCCGTCGTATGCGGCCGGCTTGACCGGGCGGCAGCCATCCGCCAAAGCAACAGGCGAGATCGACAGGGGAACGACATGGCCGTTGCGGACGACATCGCTCTGATCAAGAAACAGGAAGCCACGCTTGTCTTTTCGGCCTTCGACGAAGCCGTCGCTTTCGAGATCGGCTCGGCGATCCGCGACCGGGCTCTCAAGGAAAACCTGCCAATCATCGTCGATATCAGAACTTTCGACCGGCCGCTGTTCTATGCGGCAATGCCCGGCTCGAACGCCTCCAATCCGGACTGGGCGCGGCGCAAGATCAACGTCGTGCGGCGGTTCCTGAAAAGCACCTACCGCATTGTACTGGAGCAGCAGCGCCCCGACCGCAGCTTCAAGCCCGGCGAAGGGCTGGACGTTGCCGACTATGTGCTGGCCGGTGGCGGCTTTCCCATCACTGTCAAGGGCGCTGGCGTCATCGGCGTGATCGCCGTCTCCGGTCTACCGGAGCGCGAGGACCACGGAGTGGTCGTCGATACGCTGTGTAGCTACTTGGGCGTCGATAGCCAGGAGTTGGTCCTGCCGCCGGAAGCAACATCGTGACGTTGGCGCTGCCCCTCATCCGCCTGCCGGCACCTTCTCCCCGCGTAGTGACGGGGACAAGGGAAACGCTCCAACGCTGGCGATCCCCTCTTGCCGTCTCTCTGCGGGGAGAGGGTAACGGTGAGGGGCAGCGCAAACGCCGCAGAAGCTCGCACAGCGTCCGTGGTACCTCAGTATGACCGCGCTCGATCCCAAGTCCTTTCTCATTTCGATCTTCAACGCCGCCGTTGCCGCCGCGGATCCCCAGAGGACGATCAAGGATCATTTGCCGGCAAGGCCGAAGGGCCGGACCATCGTCATCGGTGCAGGAAAAGGCTCGGCGCAGATGGCGGCGGCTTTCGAGAAAGTGTGGGACCGGCCGATCGAAGGGCTGGTCGTCACCCGCTACGGCTATGGCGCGGCCTGCCGGCGCATCGAGATCATCGAGGCGGCGCATCCGGTGCCGGATGGCGCGGGGCTCGAAGCTTCCCGGCGGCTGCTCGAAAAGATCCAGGGACTGACTGCGGACGACCTCGTCGTGGCGCTCATTTCGGGCGGCGGCTCGGCGCTGCTGCCGTCACCTGCCGAAGGTCTGACGCTGGCCGATGAGATCGCCGTCAACGAGGCGCTGCTCGCCTCCAGCGCGCCGATCGCCGCGATGAACACCATCCGCAAACACCTTTCCACGATCAAGGGCGGCAGGCTGGCAGCCGCTGCCTATCCAGCCAAGGTGGTGTCGCTGGTGGTCTCCGACATTCCGGGCGATAATCCGGCGCTGGTCGCTTCCGGCCCGACTGTTCCCGATTCCGGCAGCCGCGAAGATGCATTAGCGTCGATCGCCGCCTATGACATGAAACTACCGGCTTCAGTGATGGCGCACATCAATTCGCCGGCCGCCGATGCACCGCGCGTCGATGATCCGCGTTTTTCGCGCAACGAGGTACATCTGATCGCCTCGGCCGGCGTATCGCTGGAAGCGGCTGCGGCCGAAGCCAGGTACCAAGGTATCGAAGCGGTCATTCTCTCCGATTCCATCGAGGGCGAGGCGCGTGAGGTCGGCGGCGTCCACGCTGCAATCGCGCGCGAAGTGGCGACGCGCAACCGGCCATTCGCAAAACCGGTGCTGATCCTGTCGGGCGGCGAGACGACCGTGACCTTGCGCGCGAAAGGCAAAGGCGGCCGCAACTCGGAATTCCTGCTCGCCTTCGCCATTGGGATCAGCGGCCTGGCGGGCGTCCACGCACTGGCCGCCGACACCGACGGCATAGACGGTTCGGAAGACAATGCCGGCGCCTTCGCCGACGGCTCGACAGTGTCGCGGATGCATAAGGCGGGCATCGATGCCAAGGCCATGCTTGCCGGCAACAACGCCTGGACGGCATTCAATGCCGTAGATGACCTTTTCGTACCCGGTCCGACCGGCACAAACGTCAACGATCTCAGGGCGATATTGATCAAATAGCTCAGGCGGCCATCAGCTTTTTCACCGCTCTCATATCCTGCAGGAACCGGTCGCGTTCTGCCTGCCTGTCCGCCGGCTCGCGAATGCGCAGGATGAAGGACGGGTGGATGGTGACGAAGACACGCAAGCCATCGTCACGCTCCACGACGGCCCCGCGCATCTTCATGATCGGCACCACCTTGCCGAGCAGCGCCTGCGCCGCCGTTGCGCCGAGCGCCACCGCCAGATTGGGCTTGATCAGATCGATTTCCTTGTCGAGCCACCAGCGACAAGCCTGCACCTCGCCGGCGTTCGGCTTGGAGTGGATGCGCCGCTTGCCGCGCGGCTCGAACTTGAAATGCTTGACTGCGTTGGTGACGTAGACTTTCAGCCGATCGACGCCGGCATCGTCCAGGATCGCGTCGAACACCTTGCCCGCCGGACCGACGAAGGGCTTGCCCGCCAGGTCCTCCTGGTCGCCCGGCTGTTCGCCGACGAAGATCACCTTGGCTTTATCAGGGCCTTCACCGAACACGGTCTGCGTGGCGTCGTGCCATAGCGGACAGCGGCGGCAGATCTTGGCCGTTTCACGCAGTTCAGGAATCGTCCTGGCGTCGATTTCTGTCGTTTCCGGAGACTTGCTTGCAGGCAAGCGTCTTGCCTGCACTTTGGCATGGTGCGGCGTCGGGGTTGTCTGCATCCTGGCGATCATGACTAAGGCGGCCTTGCTCGCTCCTGCAATCAGACACGCAATGAGCAAAGCCCGCCGAAGGTTCCGCTGAAATTATTCCGCATGGGCCTTCACCGGCGGATGGCCGACGATGTGATGCCCTACACCTCGTGCAGATAGAGGTGATAATCCAGTTCGCTGACCGTGCGCGCCACGCGCAGATATTCCGACTGCTTGATCGCCACGAACGTCCGGTGCAGGTCTTCGCCCAATGCGCCCTTGAGGAAGGTCGACGCCCTTGCCGCCTCGATCGCGGCACGCCAGTCGACCGGCATCGTCGTGCGCGTGACGGCTGATTCGTAGCCATTGCCGGTGGTTTCGGGACCGGGATCGAGGCCTTCGTCGAGGCCTTTGACGACACCGGCCAGCACCGTTGCCGCCACCAGGTAAGGATTCGCGTCGACGCCCGATGGCCGGTGCTCGATGCGGCGGTTCCTGGCATCGCCGGCCGGCACACGCAGTGCCACCGAACGGTTGTTGACGCCCCAGGTCGGCGCCACCGGCGCATAGGATTGCGAGACGAAGCGCCGCCATGAATTGGCGTGCGGCGCGAAGACCAGCATCGATTCCGCCATCGTCTGGATCAGTCCGCCGAGGCCGCGCAGCAGCGGCAGCGACCAGCTTTCGCCGCCGGTTTCGGCAAAGACATTCTTGCCGGCATCGTCCAGCAGCGAGACGTGAAAATGCATGCCCGAGCCGGCATATTTCTCGATCGGCTTGGCCATGAAGCAAGCGGTGACACCATGACGGCGCGCCTGCGCCCGCACCAGTCGCTTGAGCATGACGAGATCGTCGGCCGCCCGCATCACATCCTTGCGGTAGTTGAGCGTCAGCTCGTACTGGCCGGGCGCATATTCCGAGATGACCGTCTCGGCCGGGATGCCTTGCACCTTGGCTGCGGCGTAGATGTCGGAAAACAGCGGCTCCATGCCGTGCAGATGGTCGACCGAATAGACCTCAGTCTTGGCCGAGCGGCGTCCGTCAAGCACCGCGTGCGCCGGCTGCACCTTGCCTTCGGCGTCGCGCTCGTTGGCGAGCAGGAAGAATTCGAGCTCGAAGGCGCCGGCCGGATGCAGGCCCTGGGCCGCGAGGATGTCTACCTGGCGGGCGAGTGCCAGCCGCGGGTCGGACGACATCGGCTGGCCATCGAGATGGTACATCGCCATCAGCACCTGACCGCGCGGCGGCTGGGTGCCGAACAGCGGCACCAGTGTGCCGGGGATCGGCCACGCCCGCAGGTCGCCGTCGCCCGTCGTCCAGATCAGCCCGGTCTCGTGAACATCCTCGCCGGTGATGTCGAGGCCGAGGATCGAGATCGGCATGTGCCGGCCCCCCTCGAAGATGCTCATCAACTCATGCCGGCGCACGATCTTGCCGCGCCCGACGCCATTGGCGTCGGTCAGCACGATGTCGAACGCTTCGATCTCGGGATGAGCGTCGAGAAAGGCCAGCGCCTCGGCGGGCGTCGAGCCCGAAGGGGATGCCGTGACCAGGTTCAAACTTTGCTTGGGCGCTTGTTTCATGCCGCAAGCTTGTCTCACGCCGTAAGCTTTGCCGCAACCGCGCCGAAGGCAGTGATCAGCCGGTTCACCTGGGCGGCGCTGGTCGCAGGAGAGATCAGCATCATGTTGTGGAAGGGTGCGATCAGCACGCCGCGATTGACCAGCGCGACATGGATTGCCGCCTCGAGCTCCGGCACGTGCGCAGCCTCCGCTTCGCCGCCGTTCCTCAGCGGGCCCGGCGCGCAGATGAACTCGACACGGGCACCGACGCGAGCAACATGCCAGGGCAGACGATAGCGATCGATGACGGCGGTCAGCCCGGCGTCGAGCCGCCGCGCCAGATTGTCCATATGGCTGTAGTTCTCGTCGGTCATGACATATTCGAGCGTGGCGCGCATCGCTGCGAACTGCAGCGGATTGGCCGACAGCGTTGTCCCCATGCCGGAGTAGCCGGGCTCTTTCCGGCTGATATAAGCGGCATAGCGGGCCGCAACGTCTTCGCTCATGCCCCAGACGCTCGCCGGTACGCCGCCGGCAATCGGCTTGCCTAGCACGAACAGGTCCGGCTCCAGCCCGTATTTGCTTGTATAGCCGCCGGGACCGGTCGAGATTGTATGCGTCTCGTCGATTAGAAGCAGCGTGCCGGTCGCACGGGTGAGACGCCGCAAGCCATCATGAAAGCCGGCTTCGGGCAGCACCATGCAGGAATTGGTCAGCACCGGCTCGGCGATGACGCAGGCGACATCGTTGCCCCGGAGTGCCGCGTCGAGCGCCGGCAGATCGTTGAATTCGACGACATCAGTCGCCCGCGTCAGGTCGCGGAACTCGCCGGCCAGTCCCGGTCGATTCACCGCTTTCCCGGCGACCAGCCGCACCATCGTCTCGTCGACCGAGCCATGATAGCAGCCGTTGAAGACCAGTATCTTCTCCCGGCCGGTAACGGCGCGGGCAACCCGCAGCGCGAAGCGGTTGGCATCGGTCGCCGTCGTCGCGATCTGCCAGAATGGCAAGCCGAAACGCTGCTGCAGCAGCGGCCCGATGGCGAGGGCGTTCTCGGCAGGCAGCATGTAGGTCAGGCCGCGTCCGGCCTGCCTGCGGATGGCGCGTGCGACCGGCGGCGGCGAATGACTGAACATCGAACCGGTGTCGCCAAGGCAGAAATCGTCGAGCCGGTTGCCGTCGATATCTCTGATGATGGCGCCCCTGGCACTATCGACAAGGATCGGGAACGGCGTCGGCCAGTCGTTCATCCAATGCATCGGCACGCCGCCGAAGAAGCCGGGCAGGCCATTGCCGATTTTCGCCATCGATTTCGGCCGCGCCCGGCAGAAGACTTCTGCCTCGGTCGCGCGCAACTCGGCGATCCGGGCCGGGCCGATGCCGCCGATGGAAGTCTTTGCATGGTTCATGACGTTCATGGCGGCCCTCTCAGTCGCACATTAGACAATCGGCGGCCGCTACCGCAATTGGCCGGGCGGCTGCCCTGTGTTGGGTCAGCGGTCATTTGAATGAAAACAGGCGCTTGACCGCGAGCCGCCTTCGGGCGCCAATGGTACTTCGGCTGGAGGGCATAAGATGGTGCGGGCGACCGTCTGCGCAACAACGCTGCTGTCGTCGGTTGGTGCGGCTCTGGCGTCCGGCGGCATCTGGTGTTCCGCCGAGGATGCAGCCGTCAAATTTCAGATCGGTGCCGGGGTCACCAGAGGCATGGGCGGGCCGACCTTCAATTTTAGCGGCGAGCTCGAGATTCTGGGCAGGCCGGCTGCCGACAGTCTGCGCAAGACGGTGTTCGAGGATCAGAACCTCACGCAATATTGGCTCGACAACAAGGAATTGCGGCTGCTCGTCTACCACGAACGGCAGGTCGAAAACGCCTACGGCTACGTCGAACTGGCGATCCTGACCAAGGTCAGCGACGAAGGCGTCTATGACGGCCGCTATTTGCTCTCAATCTATGATGGAACGGCCGAGGCCGAAAAGGACGGCAAGCAGGCTGAATTGACCGGCAAAGTATCTTGCGGAGCCGAGTAAGTAACAGGCTACGCCGAAATATCGATGACGCCGCAGTCGCCAGCAGCGCTGCCAAAGGCGACGCGGCGCTCTTCCTTGTCCCACATCATCGAAGTGACGGCGCCCTTGCCGGGCCGGCGCAACAGCACTTCCTTGGCGTCGGCGAAGCGCACCGCCATCACCATCCCGTCATCATAGCCGATAGCAACGACGTCCTGGCTCGGGTGACAGGCGACGGAGGTGACCATCGCATTGCCGCGCGTGCCGAGTTCCAGCGGCGCCTTGCCCATCGGCCCGTCCTTGCCCGAAAACGGCCAGACGATCGCCGCCGGCGCGCCGGAACTCGCCAGCCATTTGCCCTTGGCGCTCCACGACAGGCTTTTGACCTTGCCGGGGTAGCCGGACATGCGCATGTGCTTGCCGTCGGCGAGCTTCCAGCCATGTAGCGCGTTTTCCTGCATGGTGGTGACGAGGAAGCCGCCGTCCGGCGAGAAGGTGATGCCGGTGTGGGCGCCGGCCCATTCGAGCTCGACCGGCCTGCCGTCGGCAGCCGGGAAGTGCAGCGTCGCGCCATTGTAGCGGGCAACGCCGAAGCGCATGCCCTTGGGCGAGAAGGCAAGCCCCTCGACTGAGCGCGGATGCGAGAATTCCCTGGTTTTACCGTCGGCAAAGCGCACATAGGCAATCTTGCCCGAAGCATAGGCAACAGCGCCTTGCGGCCCGGCGGCGACGCTGGTTATCCATTTTTTGCCTGCGGTCGCCAATTCCATTGTATTGCCGCCTGGGGTCACGGCAAAGATACTGCCGTCCTCACCACCGGTGATCAGTCGGTCGTTTGCCGCATCATGGAAGGCGGCGAGCATTCCGTCATTGGCCTGCACCGTCTTGTGGCCGTGGTCGAGCCGATGGATTGTGCCGTCGGCCAGCGCAAAATGCGGCACGTCGCCGAGAAACACGGCGGAGAGGCAGTGGCCTTCGAGATCGAGCGGGGCGACTGTCGGCATGAGAGATCATTCCGTTCGAGATTTCTGCTTGTCATCTAACCCCGCCGGGCTGTCGGCGAGGCTCCGCCTTCTCCCCTTGTGGGAGAAGGTGGATTGGCGCGCAGCGCCAAGACGGATGAGGGGTGCTGGACGGAGTGCCGTCCTTGCCAAGCTGGAACACCCCTCATCCGACCGAGCTTTCGCTCGGCCACCTTCTCCCACAAGGGGAGAAGGAGAGAAGGGGCAGCGCTAGCGCTATAAAGTCCGGAAATCAAGCGGCCTGGCAGGCCTCGAAGCTTGTCTTCAGTCGCTCGGCGTCGAGTTCGCGGCCGATGAACACCAGCCGGCTCTCGTGCTTCTCGTCGTCCTTCCAGGCGCGCTGGTGGTCGCCCTCGATGATCATGTGCACACCCTGGATGACATAGCGCTCGTCATCGCCTTTCAGCGCAATGATCCCTTTCAGCCGCAAGATGTTCGGGCCTTCCATTTGGGTGACCTTCTCGATCCACGGGAAGAACTTTTTCGGGTCCATCTCGCCGCCGCGCAGCGACACCGACTGCACAGTCACGTCATGGATGTCGGAAGGGTGCGCATGATGATGCCCGTCATGATCGTGGTGATCATGGCCGTCGCGATCATGGTGATGGTGGTCATGATCATGATCATGATGGTCGTGATCGTCATGCGCCTCGAGGAAGTGCGGATCGTTCTCCAGCGCCCGGGACAGGTCGAACGCACCGCGATCGAGCACCTCGGACAGCGCCACGCTGGCGCGTGTGGTGCGGTGGATTCGTGCCGCCGGGTTGATGGCGCGGATCGTCGCCTCCACCTTGCTCAGCTCTTCGGGGGTGACCAGATCGGTCTTGTTGAGCACGACGACATCGGCAAAGGCGATCTGGTCCTCGGCCTCGCGGGAATCCTTGAGGCGCAGCGGCAAGTGCTTGGCGTCGACCAGCGCCACCACCGCATCGAGCCTGGTCTTGGAACGCACGTCGTCGTCCATGAAGAAGGTTTGCGCCACCGGCACGGGATCGGCGAGGCCTGTGGTCTCGACGACGATGGCGTCGAAGCGGCCAGGCCTGCGCATCAGGCCTTCGACGACGCGGATCAGGTCGCCGCGCACGGTGCAGCAGACGCAGCCATTGTTCATCTCGTATATTTCCTCGTCGGATTCCACAATCAGCTCGTTGTCGATGCCAATCTCGCCGAATTCATTGACGATGACGGCGTAGCGCTTGCCGTGGTTTTCCGAAAGGATGCGGTTGAGCAGTGTCGTCTTGCCGGCGCCGAGATAGCCGGTGAGGACGGTTACGGGGATCTGCGTCTGTGCGTCGCTCATATTGTGCCTCGAATTAGGGATTGTCGGCTCCATATAGGATGTGTGCTCGGCTTTTGCACGAGGCAAACCGGTGGGCCAAAGAGGGGCTGGTATTGCCGAACTTTCCTCACATTACCGAACTTTCATTGGCGCCGCCTGACAGCGGGCCCTAGACAGGCGGGGTCATTTACGGAGCTGTTCGCGTTGAAGAGGCGCCAGATGTCCGACAAGTCCTTGCCACTGAGCCGTCGGCAGGCGCTCGGTCTCGTTGCGGTTACCGCTGGCGGCATATTCCTGCCCGCCGGTGCAAGGGCCGGGCAGGTTTCGCCCTATGCCGGGCTTGCTTTGTTTGAAGCCGGTGCCGGTGTCTGCACCATCACGCCCGAGGTCACAGAAGGGCCGTTCTATTTCGACCCGAAGCTCGAACGCGCCGACATCACCGAGGGCAAGAAGGGCATCGCCCTCAATGTGCGGCTGCAAATCGTCGACGCCGCCTGCCGGCCGCTTCCCGGCGCACGCGTCGATATCTGGCATTGCGATGCCCAGGGCACCTATTCCGGATATCCCGGACAGGGCGACGGGCAGGATATCGACACGTCCGGCCAGAGCTTTCTCCGCGGCTGGCAGAGAACCGATGAAAGCGGCATCGCTTCTTTCGCCACCATCTATCCCGGCTGGTATCGCGGCCGCACCACCCACATCCATTTCAAGATCTTCCCCGACGACCGCTCGGTGATGACCGGCCAGATGTTCTTCCCCGACAGCCTCAGCGAGCAGATATTCGCCACCGTCGCGCCCTATAAAGATCGCCCGGGCAAACGCGATACATCGAACGCGCGGGACGGCATTGCGCGGCAGGCCGGGCCGCTGTCGCAGGCAGCGCTGCGGGAAATGGCGGACGCCTATCAGGCGTTGATGGTGGTCGCGGTGAAAGCCGGTTGAGAACACCTCGTCACGTCCCCATCCAGCCATTGCGGAAAGTCGTTTGTCATCTAACTGAAATAAACATCTGGCATTAGCCACGGCGAACACCGCGAAGCTTGCCGGCAAAGCTATTTTCCGGGCCGGAATGTTTTCGATCGTCATTGCCAATCGGCGGCCTGCTTCTATGCTGTCCGCTCCGGTTCGGCCGAGGAGGGATGAGCATGGCCAAGGCGGACAAGACTGCAACAATGAGCCGGCTGCATTCGGCGGCGCGGCTGGCGCGCACGGCGCTCGCCGCCCGGCTTCTGGCGCATGGTTTCTATGCCGGCCAGGACCAGATCATGCTGGCGCTCGACCGCGAGGACGGGCAGACGCCCGGCAACCTTGCCGGCCGCCTCGGCGTGCGTCCGCCAACCATCACCAAGACCATCAACCGGCTGCAGGCGCAGGGTTTTCTGGAGAAGCGGGCCTCGTCCGCCGATGCCCGCCAGGCGCATATTTTCCTCACCGACACCGGCCGCGAAATCATCCACGCCATCGAGAAGTCGGTGAAGAAGACCGAAAAGCAGGCATTGAAGGGTCTTGACAAGAAGGACCAGAAAGCGCTGTTCAAGCTGCTTGCCCGCGTCGAGGCGAACCTGTCGAACGGCGAAATGGTGCTCCCGGATGACGAACTGGACATCGAAGACAAGATGCTTGAATAGCTCACGCGTTCGCCGCTGACGGCCGCCGCGTCAGTGCCGACCAACGTCCCGGTGTGACGCCGAACGCCTTCTTGAAATGCCGATTGAAATGGCTTTGATCACTGAAGCCGGCTGCGATGGCGATTTGCGCCAGCGGCTCGTCGGCTTCGATCATCCGACGGGCCCGCTGAAGCCGGCGCATCACCAGGAACCGGTGCGGGCTGGTGGAGAAGGTAGCGCGGAAATGCCGCGAAAGGGCATAACGGTCCAATCCGGTTATCGCCTCCAATTCGTCTGAACGTACAATCCGCGCGACATTTTCCTCCAGATAGTCGCGCGCCAGGCTGGCGGCGCGCCACGCCGTTTTCGCTACCGGTTTCGCCGGCTGACCGGCGTGCCGGGCCAGGCTTTGCATAAGCTGCGTCATAAAATCGACGACAAACAGCTCGTCCAGTTCCTGATCCAGCGGCCCGAGCGCCGAAAGCAGCGTCGCGCGGAGATCGCGGTCTGTCACCACGGCATTCCCGACGAATGGCAGTGATCCGCCGCCGAGACAATCGAGCATCAGGGACGGCTCCAAATAGAGCATTCTGTATCGCAAGCCGTCTTCGGTGCCGGCACCGCCATCGTGCAGTTCGTCGGGATGAAGGATAATTATCTGGCCGGGCAAGCTCTTGTGCATTTGGCCGCGATAGCGGAAGCGCTGCACGCCATAAAGCGTCACCCCGATCGCATAGGTGTCGTGGCGATGGAGATCGAAGGCATTGCCGTGGAACCGGGCCTCGATGCGTTCCATCCCGGCAGCACCGGGTGCCGGTACGATGCAGTTCTCGGCTGCATCCACGCACAAACGTCCAAGACCCTGAAAGGCTTCCCGGTCTAGATCGTGCGCCATAACTTCACTCGCAGCCTCGGATTGGCCCCCTTTTCGGATTGGAAACTGTCGCATGTTCGATACGAAATTTGCAATCGTCCTCAAGGATGATCTTCCCGTCTGGCAAAAGCTCAATGTCACCGCCTTTCTGACCAGCGGCATCGTCGCGCAATTTCCCGACATTATCGGCGACCCCTACCGTGATCGCGCCGGCAATATCTACAACCCGCTGTCGATCCAGCCGGTCATCGTGCTTTCGGCGGACGGCCAGACGCTCGTCGCGATCCAGAGGCGGGCGCTGGAGCGTGGTGTGACGGTTTCGCTCTATGTCGAGGAAATGTTTTCGACCGGGTATGATCTGGCCAACCGCGCCGTCTTTGCCGAATTTGCGCCGGAGGATGCCAAGGTGGTCGGCATCGCGCTTCGCGCCGAAAAGAAGCTCGTCGACAAGATCACCAAGGGCGCCCGCATGCACGCCTGAGTCGTCGGCCACTAGGTCGGCCACTGGGAAACAAACTGAGCCTGTCGGCGGCTGTCGTTGTGTCAGCCTGTTTTGGCTTGCCCGCAGGCGACAATTACCGCATTGGTGAGGGACCGCCTTGCTTCCCGTCCGGCCTGAAATTGAATGCTCCCCCAAGACATGACGAAAGCGCGACATCGCCAGCGGCGATCGTGTGCATGCTTTCCGTCTATGTGTTTTTCACCTTCCTCGACACCAGCAGCAAGTACCTTGTGCTGGCCGGCGTCTCGGCGCTGATCGTCGCCTGGACCCGCTTCGCGGTCCATGTGCTGATCGTCGGCGTCTTTCTGCGCGGATGGCGCGAGCCGCTGCGCTTTCGTCCCGCCAACCTGCCGGCGCACATCACGCGCGGTCTGCTCCTGTTCGGATCGACGATGTTCAACATTCTGGCGCTGCGGACGCTGCAACTGGCGGAAACCACCTCGATCTACTTCTTCGGCCCGATGGTGATCACCGCGCTTGCCGGTCCGTTGCTCGGCGAATGGGCTGGCTGGCGGCGCTGGCTGGCCATCATGAGCGGCTTTGTCGGCGTCCTCATCATCACCCGGCCGGGCGTCGGCGTTTTTGGCGTCGGCCATCTCTTTGCGCTCGGCTCGATGCTATCGAACAGTTTCTACGTCATCATGACGCGCCGCATGTCGGCTACGGAAACCTCGGAAAGCCTGATCCTGTTTTCGGCGCTGGCGCCGGCCGTGCTGCTGCTGCCGACACTGCCGTTTTCGCCTTCGCTGCCGCAGGATGGCTGGCACTGGTTCATATTGCTGATGCTTGGCGTCTTCGGCGCCATCGGTCATTGGCTTCTTGTGCAGGCCTATCGCCTTGCCACCACCACGGCCCTGGCTCCCTATCCCTATTCGCAGATGATCTGGATGATCATCTCCGGCCTGATCGTCTTCAACCAGTTTCCCGATCGCTGGACGCTGGCCGGTGCCACAGTCATCGTCGCCAGCGGCCTCTACATCGTTCACCGCGAGCACCGGCTCCGCTTGCGCAACCGCGCAACGCTGGGCGCGGAGGCGGAAGCGCTGGCAAAAAAACTTTGATTTGCTCGGAATCGATGGCATAAGAGCCGGCCTTTAAACAGTTTAAATTGCTTCGGGAGCGCAGGGCGCTGGCACAGAAGATCAAGCTTTCGACCATCGCGGATGCGCTCGGCGTGTCCACGGCCACGGTCTCGCTGGCCTTGCGCGACAGCCCGCTGGTCGCCGGCGGCACCCGCGATCGCATCAAGGAACATGCACGCGCCATCGGCTATATCTACAACCGCCGCGCCGCCAGCCTGCGCACCTCGCGCTCGGGCATAGTCGGCGTCGTCGTCCACGACATCATGAACCCGTTCTTTGCCGAGATATTGCGTTCGATAGAGAGCGAGCTCGACCGCAGCCGGCAAACCTTCATCCTGTCGAACCACTACGACCAGCTCGAGAAACAACGCACTTTCATAGACACGCTTCTGCAGCTTGGCGCTGACGGGGTCATCATGTCGCCGGCCATCGGCACGCCGCCCGAAGACATAATCTTGGCCGAGGAGAACGGTCTCCCGGCAGTGCTGATTGCACGCACCGTCGAAGGTGCCGACGTGCCGGTGTTTCGCGGCGACGACGCCTATGGCACCGGGCTTGCCACCAACCATCTGATCTCGCTTGGCCACAAGCGCATCGCCATGATCGGCGGTACCGACCAGACGTCGACCGGCCGCGACCGCTATCAGGGATATGTCAACGCCATGGAGGCGGCAGGGCTTGAGGTCAGGCCGTCCTGGCGCATCCCCGGCCCGCGCACCAAGCAGGCCGGCTTCGAGGCGGCCGGGCAGTTCCTGGCGCTGAAGGACAGGCCGACCGCGGCCTGCTGCTGGAACGACCTCGTCGCCATCGGCCTGATGAATGGCATTGCCCGCGCCGGGCTGGTGCCGGGCATCGACATCTCGGTTACCGGCTACGACGACCTCGAGGAAGCGGCGATCGCCACGCCGGCGCTGACTACCGTGTGGAACGGCCAGCGCGAGGTTGGCCGCCGCGCCGCCAGCGCGCTGCTCGACAAACTCAACGGACAGACGGTGCGGCCGTCGCAGGAACTGATCAAGCCGGAACTGCATGTGCGCCAGTCGACCGGCAAACCGGTGGAACGTGCATGACAAAAACCGAACAGCAAGCTGTTACCATTCTGGTGCCGGGCCAGTTCAACGACCATGCGGTCGGCCGCATCGACGGGGCGTTCAGCCGCGTCCGGATCGAACGCGCCGATCCGTCGCTGGTCACCGACGAGATGCGTCATACGGTGCGCGGCATAGCCGCCTTTGGCGGCATAAGCGCCGCGTTGATGGACGCGCTGCCAAAGCTCGAGATTATCGCCAATTTCGGCGTCGGCTATGATTCGGTCGACATCCGCCACGCCGCACGGCGCGGCATCATGGTCACCAACACACCGGATGTGCTGACCGAAGAGGTCGCCGATACGGCGCTCGGCCTGTTGATCAATGCCGTCCGCGAACTGCCGCGCGCCGAGGCCTGGCTGCGCGACGGAAGCTGGCTGAGCAACGGCAACTATCCGCTGAGCCGGCTGACTTTGCGCGGTCGCCATGTCGGCATCTTCGGCATGGGCCGCATCGGCCTCGCCATTGCCCGGCGGCTCGATGCTTTCGGACTGCCCATCGCCTATCACAACCGGCGCCGCGTCGAAGGCCTGTCCTATGACTATCACCCGACGCTGAAAGGTCTCGCCGAGGCGGTCGACACGCTGATCTCGGTGGCGCCCGGCGGGGCCTCGACGGAAAAGGCCGTCAATGCCGAAATTCTCTCGGCTCTTGGGCCGAACGGCGTCTTCGTCAATATCGGCCGGGGCAGCACGGTCGACGAACCAGCCCTTGCCGCCGCACTTGCCAGCGGCAGCATCGCCGCTGCCGGGCTAGACGTCTTTGCCGACGAGCCGAATGTGCCAGCGGCGTTGCTTGCCGCGCCCAACACCTCGCTTTTGCCGCATGTCGGCTCGGCGTCCGAGCATACGCGCCGCGCCATGGCCGACCTTTGCGTCGACAATCTGGTCTCGTGGTTTTCGCAGCGCAAGGCGCTGACGCCGGTGCCGGAGACGGCAAATGTCAAGGCAAGGCCGTAAGCGGGCTGCCATATCTATTAACTTCAGCTTAACCCTTCGGAATCATTCTGGTCCCCTCGCAGTGTATGTCCGCCTGACAGGACATGACAGCAAGATGAAGCGCGCCTCCCTGATCTCTTCGAACCGGCGCGCTTGAAATGCGCGGAGAACCAGGATGAAGACGCTTCCTGCATTGATGGCAGTCGCTGTGCTGTTCGGCAGCGCCCAGCTGTTTTACGCCGGTAGCGGTGAAAGCCGTGCGGCCAGTGAGTCACCGCTTTCATCCGGCAACTACAGGCTGGTAGCCCATGGCAACGAGGGGTCTTGTGCGGTCAGCCGCGGCGCCGAGATTTCGCAAGGCCTGTCGCTGTTGACGGTCGCAGCAAATTGCCGCCGGGTGTTGCCCGGCGTCGAGCAGGCGAAGTTCTGGCGAGAGCAGGATGACGGCACGGTCACCTTCAGCGCCAACGGCACCGATCCGATCGTCATGTTCTCAGTCGCCGACGGTGATGGTTACGAATCCTACGCGCCGGCGCTGCCGCTGCTGACGCTGGCGTCAGCCGGCAACTAGCGAGCGCGGCAGGACTATTCCGCGGCTGCGCGCACACCCGATTTCGCCGCCTGATGCAGGCGCACCGCATCGCCGAATGCGCGAAATATCTTTACCGAGATACTGTCCGATTTGACCCAGTATTCGGGATGCCACTGGACGCCGACAGCGAAAGCCCGTGCATCGCGCACCGAAACCGCCTCGACAGTGCCGTCGGCGGCGACCGCTTCGACCTGCAGCTTTGGGCCAAGCCGGTCGATGGCCTGGCGATGCACCGAATTGACCATGATATCGCCGGCGCCGAAGACCCCGGCCAGGCAGCTGCCGGGTTTTATCGCCACGCTCTGGCGGATGGCGAAGCGTTCGTCCTGATTGTCGCTTGCCGGCGCACGATGATCGAGCGAACCGGCGCGTTCCTGGATTTCGGTGGCCAACGTGCCACCCAGCGCCACATTCATCTCCTGGATGCCGCGGCAGATGGCGAGCAATGGCACCCCGCGCTCCACCGCCCGGCGGATCAGCGGCAACGTCGTCGCGTCGCGGGCGGAGTCGTAAGGACCATTGGCTTCGCTGGCGTCACCGCCATAGAGCGAGGGATGAACGTTCGATTTGGAGCCGGTGACCATGACCCCGTCGACGGCGGAAAGCAGTTCGTCGAAGTCGAGCCGGTCGCCGAAGGACGGTACCAGCAGCGGGAACACGCCTGCACCCGAAAGCGCCGCTTCGAGATATTGCTGTGGCGCGGCATGCCAGGTGTAATTGTCGAACTGGCGGACATCGGTCGATACGGCGACGAGCGGCTGGTGCATTTGGTCCGGATCCCATCGGGTGCAACGAATTATCTGCCTGCAAAATAGGCGATCCGAAGGCGCATTTCCATGGCAAGTTTCGGCGTGTCGCGTAGGCCAGTTAATCGACCTTAGACTATAGTTGCAAGATCTGCCCCAACGCCGTGAATTTCCCGGAAATGCGCCACTCAAACCGGGCTGCCGTGCTGGACTCGACTCCTTGCCTGTGTATTGTCGGCTCGAAGCCGATCCGGGCGCCGAAGTGTCCCGAATGTCGGTCAGTGGATCCAAAAGGGAGGAACTTCATGGATCGTCGTTCGTTCATCCGCAAGGCCGGCACCACCGGTTTCGGCGCTGCGGCCGCTGCCGCGACACTTGCTGCGCCGGCCATCGCCCAGTCCAATCCGAAAGTGACCTGGCGACTGGCGTCGTCCTTCCCGAAGTCGCTCGATACGATCTATGGCGGCGCCGAAGTGTTTTCCAAGATGCTGTCGGAGGCGACCGACGGCAACTTCCAGGTCCAGGTCTTCGCCTCCGGCGAACTCGTTCCCGGCCTGCAGGCCGCCGATGCCACCACAGCCGGCACGGTCGAGGCCTGCCATACCGTGGCATACTATTACTGGGGCAAGGACCCGACGTGGGCGCTGGGAGCGGCGGTTCCGTTTTCGCTCAACGCGCGCGGCATCAACGCCTGGCACTATCATGGCGGCGGCATCGATCTGTTCAACGAGTTCCTGGCGACGCAAGGTCTGTTCGGGCTGCCGGGCGGCAATACCGGCGTGCAGATGGGTGGCTGGTTCCGCAAGGAGATCAAAACGGTCGCCGACCTTTCCGGCCTCAAGATGCGTATCGGTGGTTTTGCCGGCAAAGTGGTGCAAAGGCTCGGGGTGGTTCCGCAGCAGATCGCCGGTGGCGACATTTATCCGGCGTTGGAAAAAGGCACGATCGACGCCGCCGAATGGGTCGGCCCTTACGACGACGAGAAGCTCGGCTTCTATAAGGTTGCGCCCTATTACTACTATCCCGGCTGGTGGGAAGGTGGACCGACCGTCCATCTGATGTTCAACAAGGCGAAATACGACGAACTTTCGCCGGCTTACAAGTCGCTGGTGCATACTGCCGCTCAAGCGGCCGACGCCAACATGCTGCAGAAATACGACTATCTCAATCCGGCGGCGGTTAAGCGGCTGGTTGCCGGCGGTGCCAAGTTGAGCCCGTTCAGCCAGGAGATCATGGCCGCCTGTTTCGAAAAGGCCAACGAAGTCTATGCCGAGATGGAAGCCTCGAATGCGCCGTTCAAGAAGATCTGGGATTCGATCAAGGCGTTCCGCAAGGAGCATTATCTCTGGGCGCAGGTGGCCGAGTACAACTATGACACCTTCATGATGGTCCAGCAGCGCAATGCCAAGCTCTGATCCTGTTGCTTCGCGGCGCCAGTGTTCCTTTCGGAACACTGGCGCCGTAGCGCATTCATTTGCGATCAGTCGGGCACCACCACGACCTTGACCTCGCCTGGCGCCGGCGGGTTGGCAATGATCGCCACCGCCTCGTCGAGGCTGACCTGTCGTGATATCAGCCGATCTACTTCGATCGTCCCCGAGGCGATAAGATTGGCGGCCCGGCGATGGGTAAAGGGGTTGAGGAAGGAACCCAGGACCTTCAACTCACGGAACAGCAGATCGAACGGTTCGAACGCCACTTTCATGCCTTGCGGCATCACGCCGACGACGACGACGGTGCCGCCCGCTTTGGCCAGCCGCATCGCCTGCTCAACAGTGTCTTTCACGCCGGCGCATTCGAACACCACGTCGACGCCGCCCGGCATCAAACCCGACCGGCCGACGATCGCATCGATGACATCGAAGGCGCTGGGATCGAGCGTCGCCGTTGCGCCAAATTGCTCGGCAAGAGCCCGCCGCGAGGCCTGACGGGTCGACAAGATAATGGTCGTCGCACCGGCGAGCTTTGCCAGTTGAACGGTGAGCAGGCCGATCACGCCGCCGCCGAGCACCGCGACCGACGAGCCTGGTTTGATCGCGGCAAGGTCCACGCCATGCAGGCAGCAGCCGAGCGGCTCGCAGAAAGCACCATGCGTAGGCTTCAGATCGCCTGGCAAGACGAAGGCCTGTTTCTGGGGCAGGACAAGATATTCGGCAAAGCCGCCATCGCGATGGATGCCGATGGCGCGTAGATTGCCGCAGAGATTGACCCGGCCGGCCTGACAATGCTCGCATCGGCCACAGGCAATGTTGGGATCGCCGGTGACGCGGTCGCCGACGGAAAAGCCGGATACGGCAGGTCCGACCGCCTCGACGATGCCGGAGAATTCATGCCCGAGCGTCACCGGCGGCGTGCACGGGAATTCACCATGGAAAAGATGCCTGTCGGTGCCGCAGACGCCGCACGCCTCGATGCGCACCAGCAGATCGTTCGGCCCGGCGGTCGGTTTCTCGACCTCGCACACGGCGAGGCTGCCCACTCGCTCCAACCGAACCGCCTTCATGGCTGCCGGGCCTTCCTCAGTTGAAACTCGGTGGTTGCGACAGATCGATTGCCGGCGCCGCCGGTTTCGCGGGCGGCTTTTCGTCGAAGCTCGGCGGCTGCGACAAATCCGGTGGGGAAGGTGAGGCCGGGGCAGTGCCGCCGTTGGCCGGCGGCGTGCCAAGCGGCGACAAGCCGATGCCAGGCGTTTCCGGCACCTGGTAGTTGATGGTGCCAGGATCGACGACAGTGCCTTTGTAGTGCATCACCATCTGCGGGAAGGCGATGGTCAGGCCGATCATGATCACCTGGATGCAGACGAAGGGCACTGCGCCCCAATAGATCTGCCCTGTGGTGACGGGCGCGATCTGCTTGCCGGTGAGTCGGTCGAGATAGGGCACGCGCGCGGCGACCGAGCGCAGATAAAACAGCGCGAAGCCGAAGGGCGGATGCATGAAGGAGGTCTGCATGTTGACGCCCAAAAGCACGCCAAACCAGATCAGGTCGATGCCGAGTTTGTCAGCCGCTGGCGCCAAAAGCGGCACGATGATGAAGGCAAGCTCGAAAAAGTCGAGGAAGAAGGCGAGCACGAAGACGAGGATGTTGACGCCAATCAGGAAACCGACTTCACCGCCCGGCAGCGATGTCAACAGGTGCTCGACCCAGATGTGGCCATTGACGCCGTAGAAGGTCAGCGAGAACACCCGCGCGCCGATCAGGATAAACAGAACGAAGGACGACAGCCTGGTCGTCGAGGCCAGCGCCTGCTTGACCACCTCGAGCGACAGCCGCCCCTTCATCGCCGCCATTGCCAGCGCGCCGACGGCGCCCATGGCGCCGCCTTCCGTCGGCGTGGCGATGCCAAGGAAGATGGTGCCCAGCACCAGGAAGATCAGCGCCAGCGGCGGGATCAGCACGATGATCACCTGCTGTGCCAGTCTGGACATTAGGTTGATCTTCAGGCGCTGGTCGACGATCGCCACGACATAGATGAAGATGACGCCAGTAGCGGCGCCGAGGATATCGGCGTTGCCGCCATGGTTCGGTGCGAGGTAGCGATACGCCGCATAGGAAACAACCACCGCCGCCAGCAGCGCCGCCAGCAGCGACAGCACACCGTGGCCGAGCGTGCGGGCCTCCAGCGGCAGTGCCGGCATCGACTTCGGCCGAAAGATCGACATGAGCAGGATGTAGAGCATGTAGATGCCGGTCAAAATGAGCCCGGGGATCAGCGCCCCCTTGTACATATCGCCGACCGAGCGGCCGAGCTGGTCGGCCAGGACGATCAGCACCAGTGACGGCGGGATGATCTGGGCGAGCGTCCCGGACGCGGCAATGACGCCGGATGCCAGCCGCCGGTCGTAGCCGTAGCGCAGCATGATCGGCAGCGAAATCAGACCCATGGCAATGACGGAGGCCGCCACCACGCCGGTCGTCGCGGCGAGCAGCGCGCCGACGAAAATCACGGCATAGGCGAGGCCACCACGGACCGGTCCGAACAACTGGCCGATCGTGTCGAGCAGGTCTTCGGCCATGCCGGATCGTTCGAGCACGATGCCCATGAAGGTGAAGAACGGGATCGCCAGCAGCGTATCGTTCGACATCACCCGGCTGCCGTAGAAATTATCCGGCAACGCGTGCAGCAACGGCCAGGCGAGATTGATCGAGCCGCCCGAATAGGGCGACAGAAGCACGCCGATGAAGAAGAACATCAGGCCGTTGGCGGCGAGCGAGAAGGCGACGGGATAGCCGATCAGCAGGAAGACGACCAGCGAGGCGAACATGATCGGCGCCATGTTCTGGGCGATGAACTCGATCACGAGCGCACCTCTTCGACGAGCGCCTTGGCTTCGAGCTCGGCCTGCTCATGCACCGATATGAACGGAGTGGGATCGTCCATCTGACCGCGCATGATGGCGATTTTCTTGATGATTTCGGAAATGCCCTGCAGCGCGAGCAGAAAAAAGCCGACCAGCAAAATCGCCTTCGCCGGCCAGATGATCAGCCCGCCGGAATTGTTCGACATCTCCCCGCTGCGATACGACAGCGACACATAGGGAACGAAATAGACCACCATCAACGTCACGAACGGCATCAGGAAGAAGACGTGACCGAAAAGGTCGATCCAGTGCTGCACGCGGCGCGAGAACATGCCGTAGACGATATCGATGCGGATATGGTCGTTCTGCTTCAGCGTGTAGGCGGCGGCCAGCATGAAGGCGGCGCCGAACAGATACCATTGCAATTCCAGCCAGGCGTTCGAGGACATGTCGAACACCTTGCGGATGACGGCGTTGGCGGCGCTTACCAGGATCGCCAGCAGGATCAGCCACGAAACCCATTTGCCGATGAATTCGTTCAAACGGTCAATGGTTCTGGAAAGAGCGAGAAGCCCTGCCATGCATTCCTCCCTTGTGTCAGAGCGCGGCGGTTCCCTGTCCGTCGTGTCGCTGTGGACCAACGGTATGCAGTGCGTGGTCCGGCTGGTCAACACGGGATAGCCCGCATAAACACAGTTGTGAGATGACGGGCGGCAAAATGCTGCCGCGTCCTTTGCATGTCCAAGGACATGCGGCGCTTTCATCCAAGCAAAGTCGGGTGCGGCTCAGGCGATCTTCTGTTGGTCGCGGCCGGCGCCGATCAGCACAAGCATGGCGACGAGGAACAGGTACATCCAGCCGTCCCGCCATTCGAGCGGGAAATAGCCGGCCCATAGCGATTCGGCCATGCCGAAAGCGGCGGCACCCAGTGCCGCCCGCAAAGGCGAGAGATAGCCGCCCACTGCGGTCACGAACAGGATCTTCAACCCGTAGACCAACCCTGTGCCGAAGCTGATGTTACCGTAGTAGAAGGCGGCGAGCACGCCGGCCAGTGCCGCGCAAAGGCCGCCGAAAAGCACCGCGTGCCGAAACACCGCACGAACATCGACGCCGCACATCGCAGCCGCCTTGGGATCGTCGGATACGGCGCGCCAGCTCCGGCCGAAGCTCGAATATGCGAAGCCCCAGGCAGCCAGCGCTATGGCCGCCAGTACGGCGGCGCAATCGAGCAATTGGATCAGCGTCAACGTCGCCTTGAAGCTGGCATTCTGCGCGAAGACGATGGTCTGGGCCAGCATTGGCGGCAACCATAGGTCATGGGTATCGGCGGCGATGCGGCTGGCTTCCGACAAGACCAGCAATATGCCGAGCGTCGTCACCACGATGGCGTTGGGCGAGCGGTCGGCCAGCGGTTCGAAGATACTTCGCGACAGGACATGGCTGAGCAGCGCCGCATAAAGGAATGCCGCAGCTACGCCGAGCGCGCCCGATGCAAACAGCGTTAACCACAGCGCCTGATAGCCGAACGCCGCAGTGAGGATCATCGTATGCCCGCAAAAGGCGAACAGCGCGCCATAGGCAAGATTGGTACGGTGCAGGATGCCGTTGGTCAGCACGTAGCCGAATGCAAGCAATGCGTAGAGCGCGCCCGAATGCAGCCCGTTCAGAACCTGCTGGAAGAAATAGAGCATGCAAGACCCTCTATGCATGCCCCGCAATCGGGGCAGAGGTTTGGGACGAACGATATTCTCAGTACGGCGATCGCCTCAGTGACAAGCGTTGCACCCGGAATCTAACTTGTCAAACGCGAGTTATCAGTTAGATTCGCCATATGACAGTATCCTGGACTCCGCACCGCTTTACCGGTGGCATGCTGGCGCTCGATACGGCGAACACCGTCGTTTTGCGGAACGATCCGGAGAAAACTTTCGACCGTTTCGACGATCCGGCCGAGATCGCCCGCTTTGCCGAAGCCGCGAGTGCCTTTCGCGCCGCCGAGCTCGGTGGCAGGCGGCTCGTAGCGCCGGCGCCTGAAAAGATCGCACCGGTGGTGCTGTCGATCCGGGAGACGACCGATCGGCTGTTTCGCGGCGCGGTATCGAAAGGTGCGATCGCGACTGGCGATATGCCGAAATTCTTGGAAGCCTGCGCCGATGGCCTCGCTCATAGCCGCACCGAAATCGGCACGCCTGGAAAACCGTTCGGTGATCCGGCGACGCCGATTGCCTTCGAGGCCGCGCTTGCGGTCTCGGCGTTGTCGCTGCTGCGTAGCGACACCATTGCCAGGCTGAGGATATGTCCGAACTGCAGCTGGCTGTTTGTCGACAAAAGCCGGAATTCCAGCCGCCTCTGGTGCGACATGGCGGTGTGCGGCAACCGCCAGAAGGCAAACCGACACTATCGCCGCCGGACCGCGGCCAGGGAGGTCACCAATGTCTAGAAGATTCTCACGCGCGATGATTGTCGTCGCGGCGTTGTTCGCGGCGGCCGCGCTCGGCGCCTGCCGTGATTCCGGCAAGGACCAGTTGTTCGCCATTTCCGGGAAGCTGTTCGAGTTCAACTACCGGCTGGGTATCGCCACCTATGTCATCACTCTCAATCCGCTGCGGCCGGTGGGTGAGGGGCAGGTCGCTGTGGTCTCCTTCCAGAACCCGGCCGGCGGTGATCCGATCATCGTCACCCAGAAAATATGGCCGAAGCTGCCGCATGTGACGCTCACCAGCCCGCCGCTTACCTGCGTTGTCAAGGACAAGCCCTATGCGGTGTCGATCCGCATCGAGGATTCCAGCGGCAAGTTGCTGCAGAGTTTCGCGACCACTCTGACGTCCTCACTCGACCAGTCGGTCCTGCCCGACCGGCCTCTGGTGGTCGGGCCAGTCTACGAGCTCAACAAGGACCTGGCCGGCCATGTCGACGGCAAGCTGCCCGGTGAACCGAAGCCCAGTTGCCCAAAGGCTGCATGATGCATCACCAGCGGCACTGACCGCCGCCGGAATTTTTCATGCTCGGCCATCCTCCCCGACAGGCGTTTCGTGGCGCCACACGGCCGCGCACGGATCGTTTGTTGCGGACCGCCTGGCACCTTCGATTTTGTTTGACCTCCCCGGCAAGGGAAGAAAGACTGTGGGCACTCGACTCCGACGTTGGCCGCGCACCTCCAGGCGCGCGGCCTCCGCACAGGAAATGCCTGATGACGCTGCACAATGTCGCGCTCGACGACAAGTTCGACCTGGCAAAGGAGCGCATCTTCCTGTCGGGTGCCCAGGCAGTCATCCGCATGCTTCTGATGCAGCGCGAGCGCGACCGCCGGGCTGGCCTGAACACCGCCGGTTTCGTCTCCGGCTATCGCGGCTCGCCGCTCGGCGGCCTCGACATGCAGCTGTGGAAGGCCAGGAACCAGCTCGCGCAGTCGGACATCGTCTTCCAGCCCGGTCTCAACGAGGAGCTCGCCGCCACCGCCTGCTGGGGCTCGCAGCAGGCCGAATTGCTGGGCGAGGGTACCCATGACGGCGTTTTTTCGGTCTGGTACGGCAAGGGTCCGGGCGTCGACCGCTCCGGCGACGTGTTCCGCCACGCCAATCTCGCCGGGTCGTCGAAACATGGCGGCGTGCTGGCTCTGATGGGTGACGACCACATGGCCGAATCCTCGACCAACGCGCATGCCACCGAGTTCCTGTTCGTCGACACCATGGTGCCGATCCTTAATCCGGCCGGCGTCCAGGAGATCATCGACTACGGCCTTTACGGCTTTGCCATGTCGCGTTTTGCCGGCACCTGGGCGGCGATCAAATGCGTCAAGGACAACATCGAATCGACAGCCTCGGTCGATGCCGCGCTCGACCGGCTAGATATCGTCATCCCGGACTTCGACATGCCGCCCGGCGGCCTCAACATCCGTAATGAGATCGACATGCTCGGCCAGGAGGAGCGGTTGCATGAATACAAGCGCGCCGCCGCTTCAGCGTTCATCCACGCCAATGGGCTGAATCGGATCGTCTATTCGGGCGGCACCAGCGCCAAGCTTGGCATCGTCACCATCGGCAAGAGTTATCTCGATGTTCGCCAGGCGCTGGAGGATATCGGCGTCGACGAAGCGGCCGCCAGTCGTATCGGTATCAGGCTGTTCAAGGTCGGCTGCCCGTGGCCGCTCGACCTGCAACACATCGCCGACTTTGCTCGCGGCCTCGATACTATCGTCGTCGTCGAGGAGAAACGCTCGCTGATCGAGGTACAACTGCGCGAGAACCTTTACGGCACCGCGACGCAGCCGGTCATCGTCGGCAAGAAGGACGAGCGCGGCGACTGGCTGTTCCCGGCCAAGGGCGCGCTCGACCCCAACGATATTGCCATCGAGCTCGGCGAGAGGATTTTGCGAACGATCGGCCCGTCGGAAGAAATCGCCGCGCGGGTGGCGAAGTTGCGCCAGTTCCAGGCGATGCTGGCCGACACGTCAGACATCGCCTCGCGCACGCCGTTCTTCTGCTCCGGCTGCCCACACAATTCCTCGACCAAGGTTCCGGACGGCTCGCTCGCCGCCGCCGGAATCGGCTGTCATTTCATGGCGCTGTGGATGGACCGCAACACCGTCGGCTTCACCGCCATGGGCGGCGAGGGCGCGCAGTGGGTCGGCCAGGCGCCGTTCTCGAAGCGCGAGCACATCTTCCAGAATCTGGGCGATGGCACTTACAACCACTCGGGTGTGCTGGCGATCCGTTTCGCGCTGTCGACCGACGCCAACATCACCTACAAGATCCTCTACAATGACGCCGTCGCGATGACCGGTGGGCAGCCGCACGAGGGCGGCCTGACGGTAGACATGATCGCAAGGCAGGTGCGCGCCGAGGGCGTGGAGCGCATCGCCATCGTCACCGACGAGCCGGACAAATATACCGGCAAGGTGGAATTTCCCGCCGGCGCCACCATCCATCACCGCGACGACCTCGATCTCGTCCAGCGCGAGTTGCGTTCGGTCAAAGGCGTCTCGGTGCTGCTCTACGACCAGACCTGCGCCGCCGAGAAGCGTCGCCGCCGCAAGCGCGGCACCTTCCCCGATCCCGACAAGCGTATCTTCATCAACGAGCTGGTCTGCGAAGGCTGCGGCGATTGCGGCGTGCAGTCGAATTGCGTCTCGATCCAGCCGGTCGAGACCGAATTCGGCCGCAAGCGCAAGATCGACCAGTCGAGTTGCAACAAGGACTTCTCTTGCGTCAACGGTTTCTGCCCCTCCTTCGTCACCGTTCACGGCGCCAAAATCAGGAAAGCCGAAGGTATAGCCGGCGCGGCCGACCCGCTCGCGGGCGTGCCGGCGCCGGCGCAATTTACGCTCGGTGAACAAGGCTGGGCGGCGATTATCGACGGTGTCGGCGGCACCGGCGTCGTCACAATAGGCGCGGTGCTGGGCATGGCCGCGCACCTGGAAGGCAAGGGCTGCGGCATGATCGACATGGCCGGCCTCGCCCAGAAGGGCGGCTCGGTGTTCACCCATGTCCGCATCGCCCGCACGCCGGACGACATCCACGCCATTCGGGTATCGGCCGGCAAGGCCGATCTCGTGCTCGGCTGCGATCTCGTCGTTTCAGGTGCCAAGAAGGTGTTGGCCGCGGTGCGCGAAGGCCATACCATCTTCCTCGCCAACACTGCCGAGATCATGCCGGGCGAGTTCGCCCGTTCGGCCGATTTCTCGCTGCCCGTCGAGCGGCTGAAGAAGGCGATAAGAACGGCCGCGGGCGACGACAGGACGCATTTCTTCGACGCTACCCGCACCGCCACTGCCCTGTTCGGCAGCTCGCTTGGTGCCAACATGTTCATGCTCGGATTCGCCTTCCAGCATGGCGGCTTGCCGCTGTCGGCGGAGGCGGTCGAGAAGGCGATCGAGCTCAACGGCGAGGCGGTAGCGATGAATGTCGCGGCATTTCGCTGGGGCCGCCGCGCCGCCCACCAGCCGGATTTCGTCCGCAGCCTTCTCGCCCAGCCGGGCAAGGCCACGCAGCATGCCGCCATTGCCGAGACGCTGGACGATATCATTGCTCGCCGCGTCGGCTTCCTGACCGCCTACCAGAACGCCGCCTATGGCAAGCGCTATGCCGACAGACTGGCGGCGCTGCGCAAGGCCGAAACCAATGCTGTGCCCGGGTCGACCGTGGTGACCGAGGCTGCCGCAAAGAACCTGTTCAAGCTGATGGCGATCAAGGACGAATACGAGGTGGCGCGGCTTTATACGGACGGCTCCTTTGCCGCAGAGCTCGCAAAGCAGTTCCAGAGCTACGGCAAGCTTGAATTCCATCTCGCACCGCCGATCATGGGCAGGCGCGGCAGTGACGGGAAGCCGAAGAAATCGAGCTTTGGCCCGTGGATGATGAACGGGTTCCGCCTGCTGGCGGCGATGAAGGGCCTGCGCGGCACCGCTTTCGACCTGTTCGGCTACAGCGCCGAGAGGCGTATGGAGCGGCAGCTTCTTGCCCTCTATGAAGCCGACCTGGAACTTGTCGCCGGCGCGCTGGCGCCGGGCAAGATCGAGGTTGCTGCCGCGCTTGTTTCGGTACCGGCGCTCATCCGCGGCTTTGGCCACGTCAAGCAGGCCAGTGCCGAAAAAGCCGCCGGCGAACGCCAGCGTCTGCTCGACCGCCTCTCGACGGCGCCGCTGCGGCCGCAACTTCAAGCCGCCGAATAATTCAGCGCTGTGATACGCCTTGTTTACCTGAACTGTAGTTTCCCTGCTTCCGCGGCGTCACCAATGGATGCCGGCAGGGCTCGAAACGCCGCTCTAAACCTTTCTTAAGGCCAATGTGACACTGCTGGGTTCCCCAGGGTTGGGATCCAGGCGTGAATCTGAGACGAAAAAACGAGATTCCGGTCGACGTTTACATTCCGTTCGTGGAAACGCTGTTTCGCGACGGGTTCACGCTGTCGATCGGCCTTGTTGCGCAGACACTCCTCGTCATTCTGGTCTATTGGAAGACCATGGACTTGGCGTATCTTCTAGTTGCCGCTGGGCTCATCATTGTCGGTACTCTGCGCCTTCGCAACATCCGAAAATACGGGAGACTTCCTTCCCCGACGACGTGGGAAGAAGCCCATGATCGCGAAAACGATTACATAATTTTCGGTTCGATGCATGGTTTCATGCTTGGCGCGTTCTGTTTCGTCAGTATCTATCTGGCAAATGACAGCCACGACAACTATGCCGAAATAGCCTCTGTCTGCGTCACTCTGGCATCGGTCACGTCAATTGCCGGCCGCAATTATGGGTCGCCGCGCATGGTCATGATTTTTATCATAACCACCACATGGCCCATATCGCTTGGCTTTATCCTGCGCGGCGATATCTACCACATCATCCTCGGTCTGATGTCGGCCCCTTTTCTGTTTGCGATCAAGCGGTTCGCCGACATCGTCCGCGAAGTCCTGTTTACCGCCCTGTCGGAGGAAAAGAAGGCGAACCGCATCGCGCAGCGTTTCAATCGCGCGCTCAACACCATGTCGCATGGCCTTGTCATGCTTGGTCCCGACGGCCGGGTGGCGGTGGCCAATGCCGAAGCCGCGCACCTGATGTCGCTCAAATCGGCCGATGCGCTGCTAGGCCGCTCGATCCACGGTCTGCTGATGCGCGGCGCTGCAGGCGGCATGCTGGCGCCGAAAGATTGCCGTTACATCGAAGCCCAGCTGACGCGTGCGTTGCGCGAGGGCCGCGACCGCAAGGTCCTGGTCTCGCTCACCAACGGCCAGCACTATGAATTTTCGGCGCGCGAAGGCAGCCAGGAACTGGGCGTCGTCACTTTCGAGGATGTGACCGCCCGGGTCGAGGCGGAAGACAAGATCCGCTTCATGGCGCGCTACGACAGTCTCACCGGCCTGCCCAACCGCGCCTACTTCCACGAGTTGGTGGTGGAAGCCATGGCCTCAGCGGATCCCGAGCGTCTCTGTGGGCTGTTGGTGCTCGATCTCGATGATTTCAAGAGCGTCAACGACACGCTCGGCCATCCGGTCGGCGACGGATTGATCTACGCCGTTGCCGAGCGGCTGGCGGCAGTCGCTGGGCCAGGCATCACCGTCAGCCGCTTCGGCGGCGACGAGTTCATGATCTTCTTCGAGCGCATTGAGGATGAAAGCCACCTGACCGGCCAGGTTGACGAGATCTTTGTCAATCTACAGGGCGAGGTCGATGTCGCCGGCCACGGATTACGCATCCAGGCCTCCGGCGGCGCGGTGCTGTCGGGGGTCAAGGATACCGACGTTGACGCCATGATCGTCAAAGCCGACCTTGCACTCTACAAGGCCAAGGAGCTTGGCAAGAACGGTTGGCGGTTGTTCGAGGCCTCCATGGATGCTGCCTTCCGCAGCCGCCAGCTGATGAAGGCGGACCTGCGCAGCGCCGTGGAAAACAACGAATTGCGGGTGGTCTATCAGCCGATCGTCGCGATGAGCACGATGCGTATCGCCAGTTGCGAAGCGCTGTGCCGCTGGGATCATCCCGATCTCGGGCCGATTTCCCCCGGTATCTTTATTCCGCTGGCGGAGGAAATGGGGATTATTTCCGACATCAGCACCTTCGTCCTGCATGCGGCCTGCACGGAATGCGCCAAATGGCCGGCCCAGACCAGCGTGTCGGTCAATCTCTCGGCCAAGGATTTCCGCAACCGTGATGTCATCCAGAAGGTTCGCGACGCGCTGGCTGAATCCGGTCTCTCCGCCGGACGTCTAGAGATTGAGGTCACCGAGACGGCGCTGCTCGACGACAAGTCGCTGACACGCCAATATATCGAGGAGTTGAAGCGGCTCGGCGTGCGCATTGCGCTCGACGATTTCGGTACCGGGTATTCGAGCCTCAGCTATCTCCACAAACTGCCGCTCGACAAAATCAAGATCGACCGCTCGTTCCTGATGGATGTCACTCAGAACAGCCGGTCGCTCGAATTGCTCAAGGGCATCGTCAACCTGTCACGGCCGCTGGGACTTTCGGTTACCGTCGAAGGTGTCGAGACCTTCGAACAGCTCAAGATCCTGGCATTGCAGGTCAAGCCGGACCTGGTCCAGGGCTTTCTGTTCGGGTCGGCACTCAGCGCGTCCGGCATCGAGACGATGTCGAGCACCGTCTGGCCCTTTGCCAAGGACATCCAGACGGCAAGGAAGGCGCCGCGGCGCTGACCTCGCGCTGAAAACCCGTGTATTTTAGTATAATTTTATTAATTGTTAACCTTAACGGGCGGTAAACGAGCTCCTATTTATTTTCATCTTTACATCTCATGACCCGTCCGTAGTGTCGGCTGGTGGCGGTAATCGCGGGGAATAGAGTTCATGTGTGCCCAGTTGAGTTCGCTCGGCCATGCGGCGGGCGCTGGTGGGAAAGATGCGTCCGAGACCATGTCCAGCTTCGCGCAACATGTTTATGCGCTGCTTGACCGGACGGAGTACCGACGCTGTGAAAGCGGCGAGGACTTCGAAAACATTTACAGGCTGCGCTACAATTCCTATCGGATGAACGATCTGGTGCCCGAGAATGCGTCCCGTCAGGTCCATGACGAGTTTGACGAACTGCCCAATTGCCATACGTTCGGAATCTATATCGAGGGGCGGCTGGTCAGCACAATGCGCCTGCATAACGTGTCTGCTGATAACGCCACATCACCAGCGCTCAGCGTCTACAAGGACTTGTTGATGCCGCGTCTGGCGGCCGGCGAAGTCTTTATCGACCCGAGCCGTTTTGCCGTGGACGCCGAATGGTCACGGCTTTACCCGCAGATCCCGTATGTGACGCTGCGCCTTGCGGGCATGGCTTGCTTCCATTTCGGCGCGCCTTATTGCATATCCATGATCCGCGAGGACCATGCGGCTTTCTACAAGCGCATCTATCGGGCGCGACCGATTGGCGATGCGCGGCCCTATGCCGGCGTGATCAACTGTTTCGCGCTGCTTTATCAAGCCGATGTCCTGGCGATCAAGAATGAAACCTACGCTCGCTTTCCGTTCTTCCGTTCGACGCCAATGGAGCAGCGCATGTTGTTCGATACGCCCGGTGCCGGCGAACTCGCGCCGCTGACCATCCTGCCCACCGCCAAGTATTTTCGCGAAGCCGCCTGAACGAGCCCATGGAGCCTTCCGGTCGCTTCGGCGTTCTGGGCAAGGGTGCTGGTGGTAGGTCGGCATGGCCGGCATCCGCCAAGCATCGCTTCGATAGCGATCCGATCAAAGGAACCGATATGACCATTTCCACGCTCGCCCTTACCCCGCTTATCTCGCTGATTGCAGGCGTGCTGATCCTGGTGATGCCGCGGCTGCTCAATTATATCGTCGCCCTTTATCTGATCGTTGTCGGCCTGCTCGGTCTGTTCCCGCATCTCGCCGGCTAACGACATAGGCAATAGCGGACCTGCCATCCATTGTGATTGGTATCGCCGCGCTTCGCGCAGCGATTTCAAGTTTTGCTTGAGATTGTTGGCTGCGGCGATGCGGCAATAGCGCCATTGCCCTTAACGCGGCTTTTCGCTATGTGCCTGAAAGATGTCTTCGAAGGGGTATTCCAATGGCTGAACACACGCCGACCGGTCCTGTCGAACTAGGCGCGAAGATGGACTATGCCGAGCACGACCGCACCTATGCCGGCTTTGTGATGCTGGCCAAATATGGGTCGCTATTTTGCGCCGCCGTGCTTCTTGCCATGGCGTTCGGCTTCTTTGTGGGCGGCTTCTTCTCGGGGACTATCCTATTCGTGCTGATCCTGGCCATCGGCGCCTTTATTCTCCGATAACTCCTCCAACCTTTGTCGAAGGCGCCGCCGGGGTCGGTCGATGTCTTGCGGTAACAGGGTTCCGGCCGAAAGGATCGTGCGGTGGGACAGACGGTTTTCATCCCTCGTGAGCTCGACGCAAACGAGCCTCGCGTCGCGGCCTCGCCCGATACGGTGAAGCGGCTGGCAGCACTGGGTTTCGACGTAATCGTGGAAACCGGCGCCGGCACGGCGTCGCGCGTTCCCGACGAGGAGTTTGCCAAGGCGGGCGCCGCGATCGGCAAGGCCGGCGATGCAGCCAGGGCTGATGTGGTGCTGAAGGTGCGTCGCCCCACGGACGCCGAGCTGAAGGGCTACAAGGCCGGCGCCGCTATCGTTGCGATCATGGATCCTTACGGCAACGACGCTGCCGTCGCAGCCCTTGCCAGGGCCGGTGTTACTGCCTTCTCCATGGAGTTCATGCCGCGCATCACCCGGGCGCAATCGATGGACGTTCTATCCAGCCAGGCCAACCTCGCCGGCTACCAGGCGGTGATTGATGCGGCTGCCGAATATGACCGGGCGTTGCCGATGATGATGACGGCGGCGGGCACGGTGCCGGCTGCGAAGGCGTTCGTCATGGGCGTCGGGGTCGCCGGTCTGCAGGCCATCGCCACCGCGCGCCGCCTCGGCGCCGTGGTCACCGCCACCGACGTGCGCCCGGCCGCCAAGGAGCAGGTCGCCTCGCTCGGCGCAAAATTCCTGGCCATCGAGGACGAGGAGTTCAAGGCCGCCGAGACGGCCGGCGGTTACGCCAAGGAAATGTCGAAGGGGTACCGGGCCAAGCAGGCGGCGCTGACCGCCGAGCACATCGCCAAGCAGGACATCGTCATCACCACGGCGCTGATCCCCGGTCGTCCGGCGCCGAAGCTGGTCTCGGCAGCAATGGTCGCCTCGATGAAACCCGGCTCTGTGATCGTCGACCTCGCGGTCGAGCGCGGCGGCAATGTCGAGGGCGCCGAAGCCGGCAAGGTGGTGACCACCGCCAACGGGGTAAAGATCGTCGGCCATCTCAACGTTCCCGGTCGCGTCGCCGCCTCGGCCTCGCTTCTCTATGCCAGGAACCTCTATGCCTTCCTCGAGACGCTGGTCGACAAGGCGGCGAAGACGCTGGCCATCAACCGCAACGACGAGCTGGTCAAGGCAACCATGCTGACCGATGCCGGCAAGATCGTGCATCCGGCTTTCGCAAAGGCTGCGCAGGAGCCGCCAAAGGGCCAATATCTCGAACCACCGGCCATTCCGGCCAGGACGATGGTTGCCGAGGCTTCGGCGAAGCCGGCTGCGAAGAAAACGGCCGCTGCGAGGAAGCCTAAGACCACCGGAGGGATCGCGTGATGGATCAGACGCTGCAGAAAGCCCTCGACCAGCTCGACCAGGCGACAGCTGCCGTGCGGCTCGCGGTGCAGAACCTGGCGGCCGCGCCCGGCACCGAGGCGGTGGGTGACGCCGCTCACGCGCTGTCCGGCGGTGCCATCGATCCTTTCGTCTTTCGCTTCGCCATCTTTGTCCTGGCGATCTTCGTCGGCTACTACGTCGTGTGGTCCGTCACGCCGGCACTGCACACGCCGCTGATGGCGGTCACCAACGCCATTTCCTCCGTCATCGTCGTCGGCGCGCTGCTGGCCGTCGGCATCTCGGCCTCAGGGCTTGCCACCGGCTTCGGCTTCGTTGCGCTGATGCTGGTATCGGTCAACATCTTCGGCGGCTTCCTCGTCACCCAGCGCATGCTGGCCATGTACAAGAAGAAGGAAAAGTAGGCCGCTATGAACGCCAACTTCGCCTCCTTTCTCTATCTGGTCTCCGGCATCCTGTTCATCCTCGCATTGCGCGGCCTGTCGCATCCGACCACCAGCCGCCAGGGCAACATGTACGGCATGATCGGCATGGGTATCGCCATCGCCACGACGCTGGCGCTGGCGACCCCTTCGGCCGGGCGCTTCGGCCTCATAGTGCTCGGGCTGCTGATAGGCGGCTCGGCCGGTGCGGTCACGGCACGGCGCATTGCCATGACCTCGATGCCGCAGCTGGTCGCCGCCTTCCACTCGCTGGTCGGTCTTGCCGCGGTCATGGTGGCGGCCGCCGCCATCTATGCACCGGAAAGCTTCGGCATCGGCACCGTCGCCGATATTCATGCCCAGGCACTGATCGAGATGAGCCTCGGCGTTGCCATAGGTGCCATCACCTTCACCGGCTCGGTCATCGCCTTTTTGAAGCTTGACGGCCGCATGTCGGGCAAGCCGATCATGATCGGTGGCCGCCACTTCATCAACGCGGCCCTAGGCATTGCGCTGATCGTGCTGATCGTGCTGCTCGTCACCGCCGAGTCCAAGGTGGTGTTCTGGCTGATCGTTGCCGCCTCGCTGGTGCTGGGTGTGCTTCTCATCATCCCGATCGGTGGCGCCGATATGCCGGTGGTCGTGTCGATGCTGAATTCCTATTCGGGTTGGGCCGCGGCCGCCCTGGGCTTCACGCTCGGCAATCTGGCGCTGATCATCACCGGCGCGCTGGTCGGCTCGTCGGGCGCCATCCTGTCTTACATCATGTGCAAAGGCATGAACCGGAGCTTCATATCGGTCATCCTCGGCGGCTTCGGCGGCGAGACATCAGCCATTGCCAACGACGGCATCGAGCGCACGGTCAAGCAGGGCTCGGCCGAGGATGCCGCCTATCTGATGATGAATGCGCAAAAGGTCATCATCGTGCCGGGCTACGGCATGGCCGTCGCCCAGGCGCAGCACGCGCTGCGCGAGATGGCCGACAAGCTCAAGGCCAACGGCGTCGACGTCAAATACGCCATCCACCCGGTTGCCGGCCGCATGCCCGGCCACATGAACGTGCTCTTGGCCGAAGCCAACGTGCCTTATGACGAAGTGTTCGAACTGGAGGACGTCAACTCTGAGTTCGCGCAGGCCGACGTCGCCTATGTCATCGGCGCCAACGACGTCACCAATCCCTCGGCCCGTGACGACAAGTCGTCACCGATCTACGGCATGCCGATCCTCGATGTGGACAAGGCCCGCACCTGCCTGTTTGTCAAGCGCTCGCTCGGCTCCGGCTATGCCGGCATCGACAACACGCTGTTCTACAAGGACGGCACCATGATGCTGCTCGGCGACGCCAAGAAGATGACCGAGGAGATCGTCAAAGCGATGGATCACTGAAACGGCGTCGCTGCCAACTCACTGCCGATCGTCGAATACAGCCCGGCTCCGCACCGGGCTTTTTCTTGGCTGCTACCGGTTCTGAAGCTACGATGCCGACCCGTCGTCTTGCTAACGGCGTCATCGTGGAGGTGCTGGTGCCCGACCCTGGTTCTGCTGCATCGCCGGCCGCCGATCTGACCGCAGCAGAGAAGGCGCCACGCAAGCGCAGCCAGGCGATAGTGGTCGTGCACGGCATGGGCGAGCAGCGGCCCATGGACACATTGAGGGAGTTTGTCCAGGCCGTATGGAGCCACGATCCGGCCCGTGCACCGTTCTATGCCCATGTCCCCGATCCGGCCGACCCGATGGGTGCGAAGATCAACCAGAGCTGGATCACGCCCGACAGCCGGACCAATTCGCACGAACTCCGCCGGATCACCACGCCCTATGATGTCGATGGCCGCCGCACCGATTTCTACGAGCTTTACTGGGCCGACATCACCCAGGGCACGACCCGAAGCCGCCTTGCTGCCTGGGTGACGACCCTGCTCTGGCGCAAGCCGGCCGATATTCCGCGCGATGTGCTCAAACTCTATGTCGTCACGCTTTTGGCCACCATCGTCGTCCTCGGCGCGGCGCTGGCGCTCGCAACGTCGACCTGGCAAGGCTACATCTCCTGGACGACCGGTGTGCTTGTCACGGTTCTGGCGTCGTTCGTCATCTGGTCGGTGGACCAGTTTGGCTTGCCTTATTTCGGCGACGTCGCCGCCTATGTACGCGCCGAAGCGGCAACGGTCGAGAAGCGGGCGCTGGTCCGCGAGCGTGGCCTCAAGCTGCTGAAGCGTCTCATGATGGACGATGCCTATGACCGCATCGTGCTGGTCTCGCACAGCCTCGGGTCGATCATCGCCTATGATCTCTTGCAGATATTGTGGGCCGATTTCAGGCCTAGAAAGTTGGAAGCCATTCGCGACAAAGCGAGGCTGAAGGCGATCCACGCCGTCGACAAGGCGACGCTCGCCGCCGATGCCTCCGCTTGGCCCGACAGCCTCGATGACCTCCCCGCATTCCGGCGCAGCCAATGGGAGCTCTACCGGCAGCTTCGCGTCGGCGACGCCGATCATCCGCTGCCGTGGAAGATCAGCGATTTCGTCACGCTCGGCAGTCCGCTGACCCACAGCGAGTTTCTGGTGACCTACAACCTCGCCGAATTCAGGCGCGGCATCGCCGAGCGCCTGTTTTCAGCATGCCCGCCGATCGCCGACAGAGCGGCGGGCGGGACCATGCTCTACCAGGAAGGGCGCAGCCATTCCGGCAAGCCGCAGCGGGCAGTGCATCATGGCGCGGTGTTTGCCGCGACACGCTGGACCAATATTTTCGACAGGGGCAATGGCTGGCTGACCGGCGACCCGATTTCAGGGCGGATGACGGAAAATTTTGGTCCCGGCGTGGAAAACATCCAGGTCGAGCTGCGCGGCTCGGGCGGCCGCGTCTTCACGCACAGGCTCTACTGGTCGCTGACGGCGAGCGGCGTCGAGGTCGACGCGCTGGCCGGCGTACAGCCGCGCTCGCACCTTGCCGTGCTGCGCGATGCGGTCGATCTCGGCCGCAAACTGGAAGCTGAGCTGTAGGCGGCAAGCAATGCGCGGCGGCAGTTCAAAGCAAGGTCCCCTTCGGGCGTAATCTTCCCGAAGCGGACCGAGTTCGCTTAGTCACCGATCAACGATTGGTCAGGAAAATCGCTTCCTCGTCGTCGCGCTGCCTGCCGCCAAGTGCTGCAGCCGCGCTGGCAATGAAGGCCCCGACGACCAGCGACAGCGCGCCAATCAGCGAGAAGGTGGCGCCTGCCTTTCTGGCGGTGTCGGCCGCCTGCTGGGCCTTGACCTTGGCGTCCTGCGCTCTGGCGATTACCGTATCGACGCGAGCGGTGGCATCCGCTTCGGACAGGCCTGTGCGGGCGGCCACCAGCCGCGACAGATAGGTCTTGTCGTCGGCCGATATTTCGCCTGCTGCGGCACTCGCGACTAGAATGCGCGATGCCTGCGCCGTTGCCGCGGCGTCGCTCTCCGGGTTGGCGGCAGCGAGCCTTGCCGGATCGGCCGGGCGGAACAGCGTATCGACGAAATACCATGTGGCGTTGTCGGTCGAGGCGCTACCCGCGTTTGCAGCAGCACCTGCCGAAGCGCCCATTGCCGCGCCCGATGCCACAGTCGAAGCAGCCTGGACACCGGTACCTATCGCGGCCGAAAGCGCCGTGCCGAGCACGCCGGCGACGAGCAGCGTCGCCAGCGCCCAGGCCAGGAAGCCGTGAGCGGTATCGCGGAAGAAGACTTCATCGGTGTGGATGCCGACCCATTTGGTGCGCAGGCGTCCGGCGAGGTAGCCGCCCAGGGCCGACGACAGCCACTGCACGACGATCAGCCAGACGGCGGTGGAAACGGCGAAAGTGGTGACTGACGCACCCGAGCCGGACCATGGCGACACCATGCTCAGCCCAAGCCCGGAGCCGAGCAGCATCAAGATGAAGGTAAGCGTTGACGCAGCAAAGGCGCCGGCGACGATTGGCCCCCAGCTGACAGCAGTGGAAGCGGATTCCGTCGGGGCGGAAACGTCGACAGCTGTTACGGTGGACTGCATCGAAGCCTCCCTACCGTGCGAACAGCATGATCAGAATAATGATCGGAATTGGGACTCCGAGAAGCCAGAGCAAAATGCCACGTCCCATGGATGCCTCCTGCGGCGATTGTGATCAACTACAATGCCTTGAAAGCCTTTCCGTTCCGGCGGTCCTGGTGATCTTTGTTGCGTTGCAGCAGTCGTATTGGTGCGCCAAGGCGCACCAATACACTTCATGCCTGCTGGCTGGGTATCTGGATGGCGGCTCAGATGTCCAGATTGGCAACCGACAGCGCGTTTTCCTGGATGAATTCGCGCCTTGGCTCGACCTCGTCGCCCATCAGCCGTGAAAACAAGCTGTCCGCATCAGTCGCGTCATTGACCTTGACCTGTAACAGCGAGCGCACATTCGGGTCGAGCGTCGTTTCCCAGAGCTGCTCGGCGTTCATTTCGCCAAGGCCCTTGTAGCGCTGCATGGTCAGGCCCTTGCGGCCGGTGGCAAACACGGCATTGAGCAGTGCCAGCGGCCCCGAAATGGTTTCCGAGACATCCTTGCGGCGCAGCACCGGCGGCTCGCCGTAGATTTCCGCCAGGCGCGGCGCATAGCGGTCGAGCTGGCGTGCGTCGGCGGAATTGATCAATGCCAGGTCGAGATGCGCGAACTCCTTGACGCTGCGCACCGTTCGCTCGAAGACATAGCCGCCAATGCCCTCGTTCGAGGTCGACATGCGGCCGATCCAGCCGCGCTCGGTGTCCTCGGCGATAATGTCGAGACGACGGGCAACACGCTCGGCCGTTTCGTTGGCGCGGCGGAGGTCGGTGAAGATCTCCGGGTTGAGCGCGCCGGCAATCGCTGCCTGCTCGACCACGCCTCTGTTATAGCGCGTGTGCAATCCGTTGATGAGCTGGCGGACAGCCAAGGCGTCGTCGATGGCGCTGCGCAGGTCCTGTCCAGCCCGCACCTCGCCTGTGCTGAGCGCAAGCGACGCTTCTTCCAGCCCGGAGCCGATCAGGAATTCCTCGAAGGCGGCTTCGTCCTTGATGTATTGCGAGCTCTTCCCGCGCGTCACCTTGTAGAGCGGCGGCTGCGCGATGTAGAGATGCCCGCGTTCGATCAGTTCCGGCATCTGCCGGAAGAAGAAGGTCAGCAGCAAGGTGCGGATGTGGGCGCCGTCGACATCGGCGTCGGTCATCAGGATGATCTTGTGGTAGCGCAGCTTGTCGGCGTTGAACTCGTCCTTGCCGATCGAGGTGCCGAGCGCGGTGATCAGCGTGCCGATCATGTCGGAGCCGAGCATGCGGTCGAAGCGGGCGCGCTCGACATTGAGGATCTTGCCGCGCAGCGGAAGAATGGCCTGGTTCTGGCGCGAACGGCCGCCCTTGGCCGAGCCGCCGGCGCTGTCGCCCTCGACGATAAAGATCTCGGATTTCGCCGGATCGCGCTCCTGGCAATCGGCCAGCTTGCCGGGCAGCGAGGTGACGCCGAGCGAACTCTTGCGGGTGATGTCGCGTGCCTTGCGCGCGGCTTCGCGCGCGGCAGCGGCCTGGATGACCTTCTCGATGACCGCCTTGCCCTCGGTCGGGTGCTCCTCGAGCCAGGTGCCGAGCGCTTCGTTGACAAGCCCTTCGACCACCGGGCGGACCTCGGACGACACCAGCTTGTCCTTGGTCTGCGAGGAGAATTTCGGGTCGGGAACCTTGACCGACAGCACCGCGGTCAGCCCTTCGCGGCAATCATCGCCGATCAGCGCCACTTTTTCCTTCTTGGTCAGGCCCGAGGAGTCGCCATAGCCGGTTATCTGGCGCGTCAGCGCACCGCGGAAGCCCGCCAGATGCGTGCCGCCGTCGCGTTGCGGGATGTTGTTGGTGAAGGCCAGCACGTTCTCGTGGTAGCTGTCATTCCACCACATGGCGACTTCAACCGTGATGCCGTCGCGCTCGGCGCGGATCGAGATCGGCTTGTCGAGCAACGGCTTCTTCGTCCGGTCGAGATATCGGACGAACTCTTCCAGCCCGCCATCGTAGTGCAGTTCATGGCGCACGATGTCGGCATGGCGGGCATCGGTCAAAACGATGCGCACGCCGGAGTTCAGGAAGGCGAGCTCGCGCAGCCGATGCTCCAGCGTACCGTAGTCGAATTCGACCATGGTGAAAGTCTCGGACGACGGCAAAAACGTGATTTCGCTGCCGCTGCGCCCTTCATAGGTGCCGGGGACCTTGTCTTGTTCATAACTGCCGGTGATGCGCAGCGGCGCGTCGGCATTGCCATGCGTGAAACTCATCTCGTAGATCTGGCCGTTGCGGCGGATCTTCAGTTTCAGCCAGGCCGACAGGGCGTTGACGACCGACACGCCGACGCCGTGCAGGCCGCCTGAGACCTTGTAGGAGTTCTGGTCGAACTTGCCGCCGGCATGCAGCTGCGTCATGATCACTTCGGCCGCTGAAATGCCTTCGCCGGTGTGGATATCGGTCGGAATGCCGCGGCCATTGTCGATGACCGTCACCGATCCGTCCGGATTGAGCGTCACCGTCACCAGGTCGGCATGGCCGGCCAGTGCTTCGTCGATGGCGTTGTCGACCACCTCATAGACCATGTGGTGCAGGCCCGAGCCGTCGTCGGTATCGCCGATATACATGCCCGGCCGCTTGCGAACGGCATCCAAGCCCTTCAAAACCTTGATGGAATCGGCGCCATATTCGGCTTCAACGCCGTTGGCGATGTCGGTCTGGTCGCTCATGAAAACCTGTCTGATTGATGCCGTGTGCAGAGCGCGAAAAATCGGCTTCGAATCGCGCATTTCTAATGTCGTAGATATAGGCGCAAAAGGCGGTTTTTCCAAGGTTTGCAGGCATTTCGGAACGGAATGACCATCGCGTGAGCAGGCTATCGGCGCCTGGCTTCGATCCTGGCCAGCCGCTCACGTAAAAACTTGATCATGAACTTGTGGCGCGGTGCCAACCGCCCGCTCCGGTCGAGCTCGAGCGTCATGTCGAGCGCCTTGGAAAGCACAGCCTTCGGGTCCTTTGCGACTTGGGCGTAGTCGATATAGGCGACCACCAGGTCGCGCTGCCAGGTGGCGTTGTCCGGATCGGACCGGGCAAGTTTCTCGCGAATGGCCAGGCTGTCCTGAAGGGCTTGCCGGGCGCCCCTGACGTCGCGCTGCCTGAGGCGCAGCGTGGCGACTTCGGACAGCGTTATCGACAAGTCCCGCTGCCAGTCGGAATTGGCGGGATCGAGCTTGGCCAGCCTCTGCGCAATCGCGTAGCTGTCCAGATAGGCTTTCAGCGCGCCTTTGTGGTCGCCCTGTATCGCCAGGATGCCGGCGACTTTCTCGATGCACACGGACAGGTCGCGCTGCCATTCGGTGTTGTTCGGGTCGCCGGCGGCGAGCACGCTGGCCTGCGAAAGTGCCTCACGATAAGCCGAAAGTGCCGCCGGCCAATTCTGCCGGTCGCTCAGCGCATTGCCGATCTTGGCGTTGCCGACCGACAGGTCGCGCTTCAACTCGGTGTCGTCCGGATCGCGTTTCGCCAGTTGCTTGACGATCGCCAGACCTTCCTTGTAGGCCGCCAGCGCCCCGGCGGCGTCGCCGCGTTCGCGCAGCAGGTCGCCTATCGTATCGTGGCTGACCGAGACGTCACGCTGCCGGTCGGCGTCTCCCGGTTTGTCCGCCGCCAGCGCCAGCCGCACCTTCAGGCTCTCTTCATAGGCCGCCTGTGCGTTGTCCAGTTGGCCTGCGATATGGGCAAGGTGACCGATCTCATCGTAGGTGATGGTCAGGTCGCGCTGCAGTTCGGCACGGTCCGGCTCTCCGGCGGCGAGCTGTTTCTTGATCGACAGGCTTTCCTGGTAGACCTCTGCGGCGCCGGCCAGATCGCCTTGCGTCGCCAATACGTTGCCGATCTTGTCGTCGGCCATGGCGAGGTCGCCGAACCACTCCAGATTGTCCGGTTCTGCCTCGGTCAGGCCCTGCAGAATGGTCTTGGCGGTCTCATAATTCTGCAGCGCTGACGGCAGATTGCCTTGCGCCATCCGCACGTTGCCGAGCTTGACGTGGCTGACGGCGAAGTCGCGTTTCACGTTGAGATCGGTTTCATGATGCGACCGCCGCTCGAGATCGGCTTGCAGCGCCTCGAAGGCACGGCCAGCCGCATCGATATTGCCGACCGTGGTATACAGCTTGCCGAGCTCGTCCAGCGTGCGGATCAAGCGGTCGGCGTCGTCGAGCGACAGCACCACCTGTCCGGCTTCGTCATAAAGCGCGAGCACGGACTCATAGTCCCTGATGGCTGTGGCGTAATCGAGGTCGGCGCGCGCGGCCCCGCCGGACAGATAGCGCGTTGCAGCCTCGGAGAGCGTGCGGCTGACGAAATTGGCCTTCAGCGCGTTGCGCGAGACACTGTCGATCTCGGCTGCCTCGGCGAGCTTTTTCCGCGCCGCATCGAACGCTCCCAGCGAAAGCTGCTCTTCGGCCTGCCGGCGCAACGCCGACACTCTGAGATCGTCGGATCCAAGCGTCTGCATTTCGCTCCGCACCTTGACGAAGGCGTCGGCTGCCTCACGCAGCCTGGCGTTCAGACTGTCCGCGGAGAGGTGGCCGGCATCGGAACTGATCAACGCGCCATAGAGCGGTGCCAGCGGCATGTCGGCGTCGCTGGCGATCTTCTCCACTTCGCCGCGCATCTGAGGCGTCACCTCGGCCATGGCCAGCAACAGGCGTTCGCGTTCCGGCAATTTCTCCTTGGCCGAGGCGGCAAAGAACAGCTGCGGCAGGCCGCTCTCGACATAGGGCAATTGCTTGCCGCGCGAGAGGTCGTAAACCTCCTGCTGCACGAGCGTCAGCACGGAGCGGATCTCGAGACCTTCGGTGCCGAGGTATTTCGTCAGCGCCGCGGTAAACGGCGAATTCTGGTCCGTCCCATCCGCGGCGGTCTCGCCGGGCGCCGCCGAGAAGGCAAACAGGATGTTTTCTGCCCGCCCGATGCGGCCAAGACCCGGCCGGACCTTGTCGCTGACCTCTTTTACCAGCGCCGTTGCGCCGCGGCCTTCGCCGCCCGTAGCCGCAAACGGATCGCTGCGGCAGGCATCGAGCACGATCAGTCCGACCTTGCTGGTGGCGGCGACGGTCGCGCGGATCTCCTCCAGCGGCAGGCTGGTCCTTTCCAGCGTAGCGAGCGACGACGCGTCTGCATCGACCGGCAGGAGCCGATTCTCGCCGGCTATCTCGACGCCGTGGCCGGAGAAGAACACCAGTGCCACGTCGGCGCCTTTGGCATCCTCGCGGAAATCGTCAAGCGCCCGGCGCATGCGCCGCAGGTCGCGGTTGGTTTCGAGGAAGACCTCGAAACCGAGCTTCCTCAGCACAGTTTCCATGATCTCGCCGTCATTGACGGGATTGGCGAGCGGCCGGATCAGCCGGTAGTCGTTCTCGGCGATGACCAGCGCAGCGCGCCGCTCCGCCATTGCAGCGGAGGCCGTCGAGAGGATCAGCAGCAAGGCAAACAGAAAACGCAAATCGAACCGCCCCGGCCCGGTCATTTGCCGGAGCATTCCATCTCTTTATGGCATGAGCAAGTTATGGCATCGGCCAGTTCGGCCGTTCGCGTTGTTAGCTGGCGCGCATCGGCCTCAGCGCTTCGCTCCAGCGGAACAGCTCGTCCAGCATGGTCCTGGCCCCGCCGAGCACCTGCTCGCTGGGCAGGAAGGCGCCGGTCTCGTCGAGCAGCTTCTGGTACATCGGCAGCGCCACGCCTTCCGGAATCGGCATGACACCGACGGCGGTCAGCAACGGTTTGACCGCCTGCGCCGCTCGCAAACCGCCGGAGACACCGCCGTAGCTGAGGATGGCGGCCGGCTTGTATCGCCATTCCCTGAGCAGGTAGTCGACCGCGTTGACGATCGCGGGAGCGGTGAAATAATTGTACTCCGGCGCCACGAAGACGAATGCGTCGGCGGCGTCGATTGCCTTCGACCACGCTTTCGTGTGGCTGTTTTCGTATTTGGCGAGCCTCGGATGATGCGGCTCGTCCAGCACCGGCAAATTGAAGGCGGCGATGTCGGTGAGCACCGGCTCGAATTTCCCGTGCTCGCGCGCAAAGCTCTCCAGCCAATTTGCGAAAACCGGCCCGGCGCGGCCCGGCCGCGTGCTGCCGATGATGACGTTCAACTGGTGCTTCAAGGCAGGCTCCCGCCGGTTAGTGGCATCTGTGGTGCTGCCACCTAAGACACGCAGCCCGACACAGCAAGCAGGCACTTTCCGGTGCCCCGGTCACATTCCAGAGAGCGGATGCTTCGCCTTGTCGTCCAGTCACATGGACGCCTGCCTTGCCCGCCACTACATTGAGGTGTCAGCGGAGCAAGCCATGGACAGTCAGCCCGTCCCCTTCGTCCCGCCGGCGCCGAAGCCGCGCACCGCGCCGCCTTCAACGCTGGAGATGATCCGCATCGTCTACCGCAATCCGCTCGAACTGTGGGGTGAGGCGACCTACAACGAGCCCTGGATTTCGGTGAACGGCGTCGGGGGACCGCTGGTCATCGCCAACGATCCCGGCCTCATCCGCCATGTGCTTGTCGACAACGCCAAGAACTACAAGATGGCCACGGTGCGCCAGTTGATCCTGCGGCCGATCTTGCGCGACGGGCTGCTGACCGCCGAGGGCGAAGTGTGGCGGCGTTCGCGCAAGGCGATGGCGCCGGTGTTCACGCCGCGCCACATCTTCGGCTTCGCCGAGCCGATGCTGAAACGCACGCTCGAATTCGTCACCCGTTACGAGCAAGGTGGCACGTCGGATATCGCCCACGACATGACGCTGCTCACCTTCGATATCCTGGCCGAGACGCTGTTTTCGGGCGAGATATCGGGCGAGCCCGGTAGCTTCGCCAAGGAGATCGATCGCCTGTTCGAGACGATGGGCCGGGTCGATCCGCTCGACCTTTTGCGTGCGCCCGACTGGCTGCCGCGCCTGACCCGCATCCGCGGCCGCAAGACCATGGCCTACTTCCGCAAGATCGTCACCGACACGGTGCAGATGCGCGAGGCGCGGCTGAGGCGCGCTCCGGACACCGTGCCGCAGGATTTTCTCACGCTGCTGTTGAAGGCTGAGGGACCGGGCGGGCTGACCCGGGCCGAGGTCGAGGACAACATCATCACCTTCATCGGTGCCGGCCACGAGACTACGGCCAGGGCGCTCGGCTGGACGCTCTACTGCCTTGCCGAAGCGCCGTGGGAGCGCGAAAAGATCGAGCACGAGATCGATGCGGTGTTGGCGCGTGAGCCCGACCCGACGAAATGGCTCGACGCCATGCCGCTCACCCGCGCCGCCTTCGACGAGGCGCTCAGGCTCTATCCGCCGGCGCCGTCGATCAACCGCGAACCGATCGAGCCCGAAACCTGGAACGGCCTCTACATACCGCGACGTGCTGCGGTGCTGGTGATGCCGTGGGTCGTCCACCGCCATCGGAAATTGTGGGACCGGCCGGACGCTTTCATGCCGGAACGCTTCCATCCGGGAAACCGCGAAAAGATCGATCGTTTCCAGTATTTGCCGTTCGGCGCCGGCCCCCGCGTCTGCATCGGCGCCAGCTTCGCCATGCAGGAGGCAATCATCGCGTTGGCGATCATGCTGTCGCGCTACCGTTTCGACGCCACCGCGGAAACCCGCCCCTGGCCGGTGCAGAAGCTGACGACGCAGCCGCAAGGCGGCCTGCCGATGCAGGTCACCGGCGCGCCTCGTAGGCAACCGGACGTCCGTTCGTATTATGCGGCGGACTTGCGTTGGAACTGGCCGGCGGCGCGGTAGCGCCAGAGATAGCTGGGCAGGATGGTTCCGATCGACCGTGGCTGGATCCCGAGGCCGGCGAGCGTCCGGTTGTCCTTGACGGCGGCTTCCGACACGACATTGTGCTGGCGCAACAGCAGGACCTGGTCCTTGGTCAACAACGGATTGGGCAACAGCCCGAGAATTGATGCCTGGAGGTTCGCCAGCCACCATGGCACGGGCAGCAAAAACCGCTTGCGTTCGATGATGATAAGCAGCTGTTGCATGCATTCCTTGAAGGTAAGCACTTGCGGCCCGCCGAGTTCATATATCCGGCCGCCCTGGACCTTGCCGTCGACCGAATGCGCCACCGCTTCGGCGACGTCGCCGACATAGACCGGCTGGAATTTCGTCTGCCCGCCGCCGATCAGCGGCAGCACCGGGGAAAAGCGGGCCATGTTGGCAAAGCGGTTGAAGAAACCGTCCTCTGGCCCGAAATTGATCGATGGCCGCAAGATCACGGCGTCTTGGACCGTCTCCAGAACGGCCTTTTCGCCGAGCGCCTTGGTACGCGCGTAGTCCGATTGCGCGTGGAGATCCGCTCCCAGCGCCGAGATGTGGGTGAGGCCGGCGCCGACGGCGCGCGCCGCTTCAGCGACAGCGCGCGCGCCGAATTCGTGGACGGCAGTGAATTTCTGCCGGCCGGCCTCATGCGCGATCGCAACCAGATTGACGACATGGTCCGCGCCTTGCACGGCGCGGTCGACCGACCAGCGCACCCGGACATTGGCCTGCACCGGCTGGATCTGCCCGACATTGCCGAGCGGCTGCAGGTGGCCGGCGAGATCGGGCCGACGGCAGGCAACCCGGATGCGGTAGCCGCGCTTGGCCAGCGCCCGCACGACATGACGACCGACAAACCCGGAGCCGCCGAACACGACCACGAGCTTTGGGGTCTGCAGGATTTCGGTCATGGCTGGCTCCGGCGGCTATCCAGATGGCTTGGTTGAAGCCGTTTCATAGTCGGTTTCGCGCCAAAGGCAAAGGGTGACCATCGGTCGCCCGGCATTGTTGAAGCATGATTTCCAGTATCCGTTGGAAACGGCAGAAAACCCGCCGACGCCGGGCTTTAGGTAACTCCATTCGGGACAGGAACCTTTGTTCCGGCCGGCGATTTTAGGATGTATGGTTTGATTCCGAATGGAGGATATTGCCGATGACGACAAAACGCGTTGCGATCTTCGCTCTGGCTTTCGCAACAGGCTGCAGCATTGGTGCCTCGGCATTCGGGGCAAACCGGCATCACCACCAAGCTCAACCCGAACGCTACGTTCCGGCCAACGGCAACATCATCGACATTCTGTTCGGTGGCCCGCGCTACTATGACAACCACCTGTTCACGACGGCCGCCGAACCCTGCTCCTACAACAGGGTAGGGCCGGACGCGAATGCGGCGAACGTCATCAACGATCATTATTGCGGGAAGTAGGCTCGCGCTGCCGGATCGGCCGGCGTTCTCAGCCGCTCATCGGACAAACGAATTTCTTCAGGACGAATAGCGGGCGGCGAATTCGGAAATGCGCTGCACCACGGCTTTCGGCGCGCTTATGCCGCGCGCCGCCGCCTTCTCCGCGGCCTCGGCCCGGGCACGCCCCGGCACATGCACGCCATAGCGCCGCCGCAGCCGGTCGAGTTGATCCTTCATCCGCTTTTCGAAGTCCGGATCGAGCAGCTTGGGCTCGACGGCAAGCACGAACAGGCCGGTCCCCGGACTGTCCGGCCCGCCGCTGAACCATGGCGCATCGAGCGACCAGTTGGCGCCCGACAGGCCCGCAGCCAGCACCTCGACCATCAGCGCGATGTTGGCGCCGCGCTGGCCGCCGAAGGCAAGCATGGCGCCCTTCATTGCAGCTGCCGGGTCCGTGGTCGGATTGCCGCTCGCATCCAGTGCCCAGCCTTCGGGGATCTTCTTGCCGTCCTCGGCCGCCTTGCGGATGTTGACGAAGGCGGTGGCGCTCGACGACTGGTCGATGACCAGCGCCGCCCCGTCCGCGGCGGGTGCCGCAAAGGACATCGGGTTGGTGCAGTAGACCGGCTTGACCGAGCCCGAGCCGGCAAGCACGGCCGGGCCGTTGGTGGCGGCGAACGACACCAATCCCTGCGCGGCCAGCCGTCCGGTGAAATAGCCGAGCGCGCCGCACGTATAGGCATTCTTCTGCGAAAAAATCGCGACGCCGAACAGCCGCGCCGCCTTGGCGAGTTCATCGATCGTGCGGTCGAAACCGGTATGCGCCAGTCCGCCGCGCGCATCGGAGAGATAGACCGCGAGCGCCGGCCTGGTGATCACCGGATCGGCGTTGCCGTCGATGCGGCCGGCTTCCAGCGCTTCGAGATAATCGATGAAGTGCGACAGCCCAACGGTCGACAGTCCTTCCGCCTCGGCCGCGACGATCGAGGCAGCCAGCGACTGCGCCGCCTCTTCGTTGGCGCCAGCGCCAAGTGCGGCCATCCGGCACAGCCCTGTCGCCTGGTCGAGACTGAGTTGCATCGTAGCTGCCCTGAAATTTCAGCGAGTAGCGAATAGGGAGTAGCGAGTAGGGAAATCAGCAAAACTATTCGCTATTCACTACTCCCTATTCGCTAACCGATCTTGTTCGGAATCCGCGCCTCGATCTTGCCCAGGGTGAAGACGAGGATGCCGGTGATGGCCATATAGATCAACGCCAGGAGCAGCAAGGGTTCATAGGTGAGGTAGGTATCCTGACGCACCTTTGAAGAGACGGCGAATATGTCGATCACGCTGATGGTCGCCACCAGCGGCGTCGATTTCAGCTGCAGCACGATTTCGCCCGTCAGTGTCGGCAGCGCGCGGTAGAAGGCCTGCGGCAGCCAGATTCGCCGGAAAATCCTCCAGCGGCTCATGCCGAAGGCGCGGGCGGCTTCCAATTGGCCTTTCGGTACGCCGGCAAAAGCGCCTCGCATCACCTCGCCCTCATAGCCGGCGAAGGACAGCGTCAGCCCGAGCACGCCATAGGGCCATGCCTGCCTCAGATAGGGCCACATCCAGGACTCGCGAATCCATGGATATTGTGGAAACAGCGAGCCCAGCCCGTAATAGAGCAACCAGAGCTGCAGCAGCAGCGGCGTTCCCCTGATGACCGTGCAGAAGGCCTTGGCGGGCGCCGCGAACCAGAAAGAGCCTGCGGCTTGTGCCAGTCCGAGCGGCATGGCGAGCAGGAAGCCCAGCGTGCAGGTGACGGCAAGAATCCACAGCGCGCGCCAGATGCCGAGCAATCCCATCCCGTAATATTTCGGCAGCCAGTCCCAGCGCATGAAGACGGCCGCCGCCAAAACCAGCCCCAGCGCGATCAGGATCAGCGCGATACGATGCGGCTTCAGCCACAGCGAAGCGCGTGCGGCTATCTCGACGGCCGCTTCGCCAGTCATCGCCGGGCCAGCCATCACCGGGCCTCCTTGAGCGACGGCATGCCGCGGCGGGCCCATGTCTCGATGCGGCCGATGATCAGGTTCGAAACCAGCGTCAACAGAAGGTAGATCGCGCCGGCGGCGATAAAGAATGTCAGATAGGCTTTGGTCACGCCGGCCGCCTGCCGTGTCGCCAATGTCAGCTCGAAAAAGCCGACGACCGCCAGCAGGGCTGTGTCCTTGGTGGCGATCAGCCAGAGATTGGCAAGGCCGGGTATGGCGAACGGCAGCATCGCCGGCAGCGTGATGCGCCGCAGCAGCAGGCCGGGAGACATGCCATAGGCGCGCGCGGCTTCGATCTGGCCCTGCGGAATGGCGAGGATCGCGCCGCGGATCACCTCGGTCGAATAGGCGCCCTGGACGAAGCCGAGCACGGCAATGCCGGCCGCCAGCCCGCTAATGTCCATACGCTGATAGCCCGTTGCCGTCAGCATCTGATTGATCAGGTCGGTGCCGGCGTAATAGAGCAGAAGGATCAGCACCAGCTCCGGCACGGCGCGCACGACGGTTGTATAGACTGCCAGGAGATCGCGCACCACCGGACCACCATACAGCTTGCCGGAGGCGCCGCCGATGCCGATCAAAAGGCCGAGACAGGTGGCGCCGACCGCAATCTCGATCGTATGGAGCAGCCCGACGATGAGCGTTCCACCCCAGCCCGGCGGCACGGGCGAGAGAAGCGCGATGGCAGAGGCGGCCCAAGCCGGAACAAATGCGTCGATCAGCGTCGCCCTCGAATTGCTGGCGCTAAAACCGCCGGCGATTTCCGCCCGCGGAAGCTCGCGTCGATGGATTTCGACCAACCACGCGGCTCTATCGGGGCCGCGTGGTTAATCGCTCATGGATGAGGCCGTCAGTTCGACTGCGTGTCGGAGCCGTAAATATCAAAGTCGAAGTACTTCTTCGAAATCTCGTCATATTTGCCGTTGGCGCGGATGGCCTTGATACCGGCGTTGATCTTTTCCTTCAACTCGGTGTCTTCCTTGCGGACGCCGGCGCCGACGCCGGGTCCGAGAATGGCCAGATCCGGCGCGACCATGCCTTTCAGATCGCAGCATTGCTTGCCCTGGTCCGATTTCAGGAAGGCGTCGAGGGCGATGGAATCGGCCTGCACCGCGTCGACCCGGCCGGCGGCAAGATCCTGGTTGGCCTCGTCCTGGGTCTGGTATTCCTTGATTTCCGCCGCGTCAGCGAAGTGCTTCTTGGCGTAGTCGGCGTGTACGGTCGAGACCTGGACGCCGATGATCTTGCCCTTGAGGTCCTCCGGTGTCGAGCCGAACTTCTGGTCCTTCGGCCCGATGATCGCAGTCGGGGTGTTGTAATATTTGTCGGAGAAGTCGATCGTCTTCTTGCGTTCGTCGGTGATCGACATCGAGCTGGCGATGACGTCGATCTTCTTGGTCGTCAACGCCGGGATGATGCCGTCCCAGGCGACCGGCGTGATGACGCAGTCGAGCTTCTCTTCGGTGCAGACAGCGTCGATAAATTCGATTTCCCAACCGACCCATTTGCCGGAAGCATCCGGCGAGGTGAACGGCGGATAGGGCTCGGCAGCGACACCGATCTTGACCGGATCGGCCTTGGCCACGCCCACGGCGGCAACGCCAAGCAGCAGCGCTGCCGCAAAGGTCTTGAGAATAATCTTCATCGTCATGACTCCCAGTTTGTTGTTGTTCCCGGTTTTCGTCCGCCCACGGTTTAACTGATGTTGCGGATGAACTGCTTCAGCCTTTCGGATTTTGGTGCGCCGAAGATCTGTTCCGGCGGCCCTTCTTCCTCGACCAGCCCATTGTGGAGGTAGACGACATGCGTCGCGACCTCGCGGGCAAACTTCATCTCATGGGTGACCAGCACCATGGTGCGGCCTTCGCGCGCCAGGTCGCCGATCACCTTCAGCACCTCGCCGACGAGTTCCGGGTCGAGCGCCGAAGTCGGCTCATCGAACAGCATGACGCGCGGATTGATGGCCAGCGCCCTGGCGATCGCGGCGCGCTGCTGTTGGCCGCCCGACAGATAGGCAGGATAGACGTCGCGTTTTTCGGCCAGGCCAACGCGGGCGAGCAATTTTTCCGCCTCGCCGATCGCCACATCGCGCTTGACGCCGAGCACATGCACGGGAACCTCGATGACGTTCTCGATCAACGTCATGTGGCTCCACAGATTGAAGTTCTGGAAGACCATGCCAAGCTTGGAGCGGATGCGTTCGATCTGCTTGCGGTCTGCGGGCACGGTGTGGCCGTAGCTGTCGGCCTTCAGCTTTATCTCTTCGCCATTGACCCGGATAATGCCGCTGGTCGGGTTCTCCAGGCAGTTGATGCAGCGCAGCAGCGTCGATTTGCCCGAGCCGCTGCCGCCAATGATGGCGATCACCTCGCCATCGCGCGCCGACAGCGAAACGCCCTTCAATACATGCAGCTTGCCGAAATTCTTGTGCAGGTTCTCGACGTGGATGGCTTCGGCAGCGCCGTTCTGCGCCGTATGCTTCAGGGCGGTGGCCGGCGCTGTCATCGTCGCGGTGCCCCGCGGAGCAGCCGAGGCAGTCCTTGCTGGAATTTTTTACCCATTACCCGTCACTGGACAGCGTTCCGATTCTCAAGATGGACCGTTCCGCTTGTCTCCGTCAACCGCAGTTTTTGGACCATTGATCACCGCCTGCCGAGTGGCTATTGGCAGGAGGGGCGCGTTTCAGGAGAATTTAGTGGGCAAAGCATACGGGTCGCAGTCGATGGCCGGGACGCTGCAGCGCGTGCTGATGCGCTCCGCTGCCGGCGCCATGCGTCGGGCCGAAGCGCTGGAGTGGCACTATGGCCCCGGCTTCAATTCGCAAAAAGCGGCGGTCCAGCATGATGCGCTGGCCAGGCTGATTTCGGCCTCAGGCGCTGAGATCGAATGGCTGAGTGACGCCGACGACGGGCTTGCCGATTCGGTTTTTACCCACGATCCCTCGCTGATGACCGATCATGGCGCGGTCATCCTTGCCATGGGCAAGGCGCTGCGCCGGCCCGAGCCCAGCCTCCACGAGGCAGCCTATGGGCGCATGGGCATCCCCGTCCTCGGCCGAATCGAGGCTCCCGGCCAGGTCGAGGGCGGCGACTGCGTGTGGGTGGATGCAAACACGCTGGCCATCGGCCGCGGCGTGCGCACCAATCAGCACGGCATCCAGCAGCTCTCCAACCTGCTTTCGCCCAAGGGCATCCAGGTCTATGGCTTCGACCTGCCGCTCTGGCAAGGCGAGGAGGCCTGCCTGCACCTGATGTCGGTGATCAGCCCGCTCGCCGACGATCTGGCGCTGGTCTATGCGCCCCTCCTGCCGGTCGCCTTCCATCAGATGCTGCGCGAACGTGGCATTCGGCTGGTCGACGGCGATGCCGACGAATTCTTCGCCTCGAATGGGCTCAGCCTCAATGTCCTGCCGACCGCGCCGCGCCACGTTATCGCCGTTGCCGGTTTTCCGAAGACGGCGGCTGCCATGCAGGCCGCTGGCTGTACGGTCTCGACATTCGAGGCCGATGCGCTGTGCATTGCCTGCGAGGGCGGCCCGACCTGCCTCACACGCCCGGTGCTAAGACAATGACGACCATCGGCGAAGCGCTCATCACCTTGCTCGAAGCGCACGGCGTCGACATCGTCTTCGGCATCCCCGGCGTGCACACGGTCGAGCTCTATCGCGGGCTTGCGCGATCGAAGATCCGTCACGTCACGCCGCGCCACGAGCAGGGCGCCGGCTTCATGGCTGACGGCTATGCGCGCGCCAGCGGCAGGCCGGGCATCGCCTTCGTCATCACCGGGCCGGGGCTGACCAACACCATCACCGCCATGGGTCAGGCGCGCGCCGATTCGGTGCCGATGCTGGTGATCTCGGGCGTCAACGCCACGCCGACGCTGGGCAAAGGCCTTGGCCATCTGCATGAACTGCCGGACCAGCGCGGCATGATGGAGAAGGTGGCGCTGTTTTCGCACCGTGTCACCGAGGCCGGCGAACTGCCCGGCGTGCTCGCCCGCGCCTTTGCACTGTTCTCATCCTCGCGTCCGGGTCCGGTGCATATTGAGATCCCGACCGATGTGATGACCGTGCCGGCCGACGGCATCGTGCCGCTGCTGCGGAATTCAGCGCCGCCCGGGCCGGATGTGGCGGCGATTGCAGAGGCGGCAAAGCTGTGCGCGTCTGCCAGCCGGCCGCTTATCCTCGCCGGTGGCGGCGCCAAAGCCGCCGAAGCGCCGTTGCAGCACCTGGCCGAGAGGCTGGGAGCGCCGGTCGTGCAGACCGCCAACGCGCGCGGCCTGCTCTATCGCCATCCGCTTGGCGTGCCGGCCAGCCCCAGCCTGAAGGCGGTGCGTGGGCTGATGGCCGGCGCCGATCTGGTCATTGCGGCCGGTACCGAATTCGGTCCGACCGACTATGATGGCTATGGCGACGGCGGTTTTGTCCTGCCCGCCAACCTGATCCGCATCGACATCGGCGCCGACCAGCTTGCCCGCCGGCCTGCGCGGATTTCGATCCAGGCCGATTGCGGAGCGGCGCTCAAGGCGCTGCTTGCCGAAATCGGCACGCACGAGACGCCATTGGATGATGGTTCAGCCCGCGCCGCCGCGACGCGACAAGCGGCCTTTGCCGAGATCGGCCCGGCTATGCAGGCGCAACTGCGCGCCGTCGAGACGATCCGCGATGCGCTGCCTGGCGCGATCATCGTCGGCGATTCGACCCAGCCGGTCTATGCCGCCAACCTCTATTACGATCATGACCGGCCGGGCGGCTGGTTCAACGCCGCCACCGGCTTCGGCGCGCTCGGCTATGGCCCGCCGGCGGCGATCGGAGCCGTCCTTGCCAGGCCTGAGGCGCCGGTCGTTTGCCTCACCGGCGACGGCGGCTTCCAGTTCACCCTGCCGGAACTGGGCGCCGCGCTCGACGCGGCGGCGCCGGTGATCTTCGCCGTCTGGAACAATCGTGGCTACCGCGAGATCGAAACCTCGATGCTCGACGTCGGCGTCGAGCCGGTCGGCGTCTCCCCGGCACCGCCGGATTTCTGCAAATTGGCCGAAGCGTACGGCATTGCCGCCGAGCGGATTTCCGGCACCGGCGGCTTGGCGGACGCGCTTGGGCGCGCGCGGGCGACTGGACGACCTTACGTCATCGAGATTTCGGTTGAGTGATCGCGCGAAAGGCGCGACCTTCCGCATCGGCGGCGCGCAATGACGGAGCGGTCGAATATGACGGAAACACTGGACGGCAGACATATCGTGGTGACCGGCGGCACCGGTGCCCTTGGCGGCGCGGTCGTAGGAAAACTGCTGGAGCAGGGCGCGATCTGCCATGTGCCCAATGCCCACGCTGCCGCGCCTGCGCATTTTCCCTTTCCGGCGCATGACCGCGTCAGGCTGGCGCACAATGTCGACCTTGCCGACCCTGCCAAGGTCGACGCCTTCTATGCCAGCGTTCCAGATTTATGGGCATCGGTGCATCTTGCCGGCGGCTTCACCGCGGCGCCGGTCGAGAAGATCGAACCCGCCTCCTTCGCCGAGATGATGGACACCAATGCCCGCACCACCTTTCTGTGCTGCCGCGCGGCGATACGCTCGATGCTGGGATCTTCCGTGCCGGGCCGCATCGTCAATGTCACCGCGCGAGCCGGGCTCGATCCGCGGCGCGGCTCCGGCAAGGTGGCCTACGCCGCCGCCAAGGCGGCAGTCGCCGCGATGACCGTGGCGATAGCCGAAGAGCTGAAGGGCAACGGCATCCTGGTCAACGCCGTGGCGCCTTCGACGCTCGACACGCCGGCCAACCGGGCTGACATGCCGAACGCAGATTTCAGCAGATGGGTCAGCCTTGAAGCGGCGGCCGAGGCCATTGCCTACCTTGCCTCGCCGGCCAACATGGCGATCAGCGGCACGCTGGTGCCACTCTACGGCCGGGCCTGAGCCTGCGGTCCGTTCGCAAGCAAAGGGTCACAAGCAAAAGCCCCGCCGGATCGTTCCGGCGGGGCTTTTTGTTTCGTTTTATAACCCGCGCGAGGCGCGGTGTTGGCTTAGCTGCCCTGCTTCTTCAGCGCGGCACCCAAAATATCGCCCAGCGAAGCGCCGGAATCGGTTGAGCCGTACTGAGCGACCGCTTCCTTCTCTTCGGCGATTTCCAGCGCCTTGATCGAGACCTGCAGCTTGCGGGTCTTCTTGTCGAAGGCGATGACGCGGGCGTCGACTTTCTGGCCGACGGTGAAGCGCTCGGGGCGCTGCTCGTCGCGGTCACGGCTGAGGTCGGAGCGCTTGATGAAGGTCTCGATGCCGCTGTCGACCAGCCGCACTTCCAGACCGCCATCCTTCACGCCGATAACCTCGCAGGTGACGACTGCGTTCTTGCGCAGTTCGCCTGACGTCGCTGCTTCGCCGACCGTGTCCTTGGCCAGTTGCTTGATGCCGAGCGAGATGCGCTCCTTGTCTATGTCGACGTCGAGCACCTGCGCCTTGACCATGTCACCGCGATTGTACTCCTCGATCACCTGCTCGCCCGGACGGGTCCAGTCGAGGTCGGAAAGGTGGACCATGCCGTCGACGTCGCCTTCGAGGCCGATGAACAGGCCGAACTCGGTCTTGTTCTTGACCTCGCCCTCCACCTGGCTGCCGACCGGATGGCTGCGCGCGAAGGCCTCCCACGGGTTTTCCAGAGTCTGCTTGAGGCCAAGCGAGATGCGGCGCTTGGCCGGATCGACTTCGAGCACCACCACGTCGACTTCTTGCGTCGTCGACAGGATCTTGCCGGGATGCACGTTCTTCTTGGTCCACGACATTTCCGAAACGTGGATGAGGCCTTCGATGCCCGGCTCCAGCTCGACGAACGCGCCGTAGTCGGTGATGTTGGTGACGGTACCCTTGATCTTCTTGCCGATCGGGAACTTGGTGCCGATCTCGGACCACGGATCGCTCTCGAGCTGCTTCATGCCGAGCGAGATGCGGTGGGTTTCCTGGTTGATGCGGATGATCTGCACCTTGACCGTCTGGCCGATATTGAGGATTTCGGTCGGATGATTGACGCGGCGCCAGGCCATGTCGGTGACGTGCAGCAGGCCGTCGATGCCGCCGAGGTCGACGAACGCACCATAGTCGGTGATGTTCTTGACGACGCCTTCGACCACCTGGCCTTCTTCGAGATTCTGCACGATTTCCGAACGCTGTTCGGCGCGGCTCTCCTCGAGCACGGTGCGGCGCGACACCACGATGTTGCCGCGGCGGCGATCCATCTTGAGGATCTCGAAGGGCTGCGGGTTGTGCATCAGCGGCGAGACGTCGCGGATCGGGCGGATATCGACCTGGCTGCGCGGCAGGAAGGCCACGGCACCGTCGAGGTCGACGGTGAAGCCGCCCTTGACCTGGTTGAAGATGACGCCTTCGACGCGTTCGCCCTTGGTGAACTTCTCTTCGAGACGGACCCAGCTCTCTTCGCGGCGGGCCTTTTCGCGCGACAGCATGGCTTCGCCAAGCGCGTTCTCGATACGCTCGACATAGACCTCGACCGTGTCGCCGACCTTGAGCGTCGTGTCCTTGCCCTTGACGCCGAATTCCTTCAGCGGCACGCGGCCTTCGACCTTGAGGCCGACGTCGATGATGGCCATGTCCTTCTCAATGGCGGTGATGATGCCCTTGACGACCTGGCCTTCGCCGGAATGGCCGGCGGAAAATGATTCTTCGAGCAGGCTCGCGAAATCATCGCGAGTGGGATTTGCAACTGACATAGTTTCTCCTGGAATGCCCCGCAATCTGTCGCGGGGCGGGCGCCGTGGGTTAGCGTTGCGTTGGCCTGCCGGCGTTCCGGGCAAAAAGCCCTTGGCCGCCCTTGAGCGGCAATTCCGGCGCATGAAGAATGCTGGCAGGCTGGTTCACGCCCAATATGGGAATTCTTTTGTCGCCGGCAATCGGCGGCGGCAGGAAAACCCGGCTCAGGCTTCGTTTCTCTTAGCCAGGACGTCGTCGATGATCGCCTGAGCTGCCAGAAACGCGGCCTCTATAGCCATTTCCGACGTGTCGAGCAAGTGCGCATCGGCGGCCGGCTTCAAGGGCGAGTCCATGCGGCCCATGTCGCGCTCGTCGCGGCGCACGATATCGGCAAGGATTTCATCGAAATTGGCAGTGCCGCCGATGCTCTCGATTTCATCCAGCCGCCGCTTTGCCCGCACCTCGGCGCTGGCCGTGACATAGAGTTTTACGTCGGCATCGGGACAGACGACAGTGCCGATGTCGCGGCCGTCGAGCACCGCGCCAGGCGGTGTTTTTGCAAACTCGCGCTGTTTCTCGACCAGGATGCGCCGCACCGCCGGGATGACGGCAACTTTCGAGGCGGCCTCGCCGACCGCATGCGCCGACAGGACCGCCCGGTCGAGCTTTGCCAGATCGACCTGCCGGGCCGCCGTTTCAGCCGCCGAGACATTGTCCAGTGGCAGGCCGAGCCGGAGCAGCGCATGCGCCACCGCGCGATAGGTAAGACCGGTGTCGAGCAGGTTCAGCCGGTAGTGATCAGCCAGCCGCCGGGCGAGGGTGCCTTTGCCGGCGCCGGCAGGGCCGTCGATGGCTATGGTGAAGGTCGGGGTCATTGGCCGCCCACCGGAATCGAAAAGCGCAATGATCCAGATAGGCGTTGCGATCCTTCGCGCCCCCCTCTGTCCTGCCGGACATCTCCCCCACTTGGGGGGAGATCGGCGGCCATCGCGGCTTTCGCCAATTGTCTACGTCGCAGGATTGAGCGGAGCGCCGAAGCTGCCAAGCTCCCTCCTTGTGGGGGAGATGTCCGGCAGGACAGAGGGGGGCGCTGTCCCGCCGACGTTCCAGTTTGGCCCCAACCCCCAAGGCTATTGATTGCCATCAAGCTACTCGATCTCTGCCCCCAGCCCCGTCATCAGCCCCATAAACTCCGGAAAACTCGTTGCGATCATCGCCTGATCGTCGATGGTCACCGGTTTTTCCGTCGCCAGCCCCATCACCAGAAAGCTCATGGCGATGCGGTGGTCGAGATGGGTCTGGACGATGGTGCCCTGTCCGTTGGGATGCTGGCCGAGGCCCTTGCCGCCGGGTTTTCCGCGCACGACAAGCGAGGCCTCGCCCTCGGTGCAGTCGACGCCGTTGAGCTTCAGCCCGTTGGCGACCGCCGACAGCCGGTCGGATTCCTTCACGCGCAGCTCTTCCAGCCCGAGCATCAGCGTTTCGCCCTCGGCGAAGCTCGCCGCCACGGCAAGCACCGGATACTCGTCGATCATGGTCGGCGCCCGTTCGGGCGGCACGGTGACGCCCTTCAGCTCGGAATAGCGCACGCGCAGATCGGCGACATCCTCGCCGCCTTCGTTGCGCGGATCGATTATGTCGATGCGCGCGCCCATTTCCTGCAGCGTCAACAGAAGTCCGGTGCGGGTCGGGTTCATCAGCACGTTTTCGATTGTAATGTCCGAGCCGGGCACGATCAGCGCCGCCACCAGCGGGAAGCCGGCCGAGGAGGGGTCGCCAGGCACTGCGATCGTCTGCCCCGTGAGCTTGGCCTGGCCTTCGATGAAAATGTGGCGCACGCCGCGCTCGTCGGTCTCGACCGACAGATTGGCGCCGAACCCCTTGAGCATCTTTTCGGTGTGGTCGCGCGTCATAACCGGCTCGATGACGGTGGTGATGCCCGGCGTGTTCAGCCCAGCCAGCAGCACCGCCGACTTGACCTGTGCCGATGCCATCGGCACGCGGTAGGTGATCGGAGCGGCGTGCTTGGGCCCGTGCAGCGTGATCGGCATGCGGTCGCCGGGCGTCGCCTTCAGCACCTGCACGCCCATCTGGCGGAGCGGCTCGAGCACCCGGCCCATCGGCCGGCCGGACAGCGAGGCGTCGCCGATGAAGGTGGTTTCCATGTCATAGGTGCCGACCAGGCCCATGGTGAGGCGTGAGCCGGTGCCGGCATTGCCGAAATCGAGCGGGCCTTCCGGCTGCAGCAGCGCGCCGTTGCCGGTACCGCGGATCACCCACTCAGCGCCATGCTTCTCGATATGGGCGCCCATGGCCTTCATGGCAGCGCCAGTACGCATCACATCCTCGCCTTCCAGCAGCCCGGTGATGCGGGTTTCGCCGGAGGCCAGGCCACCGAACATGAACGAGCGGTGCGAGATCGACTTGTCGCCCGGCACCCGTGCCGCGCCTGAAAGGCCAGATGATTTGCGGGCGGTGGCCTGCTTCGGGGCGGCAGTGTGCGACATGGTTCTTTCCTGGAAACGCCGGCGGCCGGCCATTTTCTGCTGGTTTGCGGGGTCTCCTATCATGGCGTGCCGAAATGGTCATCCCCTTGGTATGAAGGCCTTCGAATTCAAGCTTTTTGGGACGCCGGCTTTTCGCTTTGACAGCGCCGTAAACTCTGGTTAAGGGGACCAAACTTTCATCGACGAGGCTTGCTGTGGCAAAACCCGAACTTGGCACCAAACGCATCGACCCGGAGACAGGTCGAAAATTCTATGACTTGAACAAGGACCCGATCGTCTCGCCTTACACGGGCAAGAGCTATCCGCGCTCCTATTTCGAAGAAGGCAAGATCGCCGCCCTCGAGGAGGAAGAGGAAGTTGCCGAGAAGGAAGTGGACGCCGAGGAGGAAGAGGGCGTCGAGGTCGTCTCGCTCGAAGAGGCGGACGAGGACGCGAAGGCCGACGAGCTTCCCGATCTCGGCGATGACGAAGACGACGTTGACCTTGGCGATGACGAGGATGACACGTTCCTCGCCGACGAGGAGGAAGAAGACGACGACGTTGCCGACATGATCGGCGTCGGCGAAGACGACGACGAAGTCTGAGCGAACCGCATTCGCCGGCTTTCGCGGCGCTGCTTAGAAAAAGCGGTTCTTGAAGGCTTGATATTGACTGAAGGCGGGGTTAGAAGCCGCCTTCACTAAGGGCGCGGTCTAGAACCCGCGCCGGATCTCTTCGCCGGAAACGGCGCCGGTGAACTGCCGGAGTGGGGCCATAGCTCAGTTGGGAGAGCGCTTGAATGGCATTCAAGAGGTCGTCGGTTCGATTCCGATTGGCTCCACCAGTTCTCTCCGCGAAAATCAGCAGAACGGCCGCCCCGCCCGCCGGGCTGGCCGCCGCCTATCGCAGAACCTAGCTGAGACTAGTTAATCGGCCGCCCGGCTTGGGCTCGCCGATCCATTCAGAAGTAATGAGCCCGTGCCCGGTCTCTGCATATTTCTGGCTGTGGTTTGAACCGCGAGCACCGGTCTGGACCAGGCCGCGGGCTGAATGACCGCTGCGCAAAACTCCGTTACTTGTTGCAGTTCTGCATATCCGACGTCATAGCGCCGCTGGGTGTGTTGTTGTCGGTATCGCTGCCCGCCGTATCCTTGCAGCGATCCTCCATACCGTTTGTCTGCGGCGTGGTAGCGTTCGTTGCGTTCGGATCGATTGTGTTCGGGGTAGTTGCGCTGCCGGTCCCGGTGTTGCCGCCGGAAGTGCCTGTGTTGACGCCGGTATTGCCATCGGCGCTACCGGTCCCGGAGCCCATGGATTGTGCCATGGCAGATGTGGCCAGGCCGATAGCAAGTAGGGATGCAGAGAGAATTTTCATCATCTTAGTGTCTCCATCGAGTTGCATCGCTGGATCGCGATCTATACCAACGAGAGTTTTTTCGAGATGTTCCGTTGGGCAGAAATATTGATCGATACAATCATTATGGATCTTTGTTGCTCGTCGTTTCGTGAATGCGGCTGCGAAATTCCTGCCGCATAGCGGCAATTTCGTCTGGAACCAAATCGAGCATGCCGCGTTCTTGCGCTTGCGGGGAGTTGTGTCGGCCGCAGGGGACAGTTTCACCAGGACATTCAAGAAATCCGTGAGCTGGGAGGGGCGCTGTGAGCGTGCTTGCATCCACAAGGCAATTGGACCGTCGTCAAATACTGAACGCGCTGAAGGCTTTTCGGAGCGGTGATTTCTCCGTTCGTATCGACAATGTCTACGCCGGCCTTGATTCCGAGATCGCCGACACCTTCAACGAAATCGTAGAACTCAACGATCAGGTCACGCGCGAGTTCGAACGCCTCAGCAAGGTCGTCGGCAAGGATGGCCGGATCGGCGAACGCGGCCGTGTCCGCAACGCCACCGGCAGTTGGGAATCGAGCGTCCGTTCCGTCAACGATCTGATCGAGGACATGGTTCAGCCGACGGCCGAAGTGGCGCGCGTCATCGGCGCGGTGGCCAAGGGTGACCTGTCGCAGACGATGATGGTCGAAATCGACGGCCGGCAGCTGCGCGGCGAGTTTCTGCGCATCGGCAAGATCGTCAACACCATGGTCGGGCAACTGGCCTCCTTCGCCTCGGAAGTGACGCGCGTGGCGCGCGAGGTCGGCACCGAAGGCAAGCTGGGCGGCCAGGCTCGCGTGAAAGGTGTGGCCGGAACCTGGAAGGACCTGACCGACAACGTCAACGCCATGGCGACGAACCTGACCGGGCAGGTGCGCAACATCGCCGAGGTGACGACCGCCGTCGCTTCCGGCGACCTGTCGAAGAAGATTACCGTCGACGTGAAAGGCGAAATCCTCGAACTCAAGAACACCATCAACACGATGGTCGACCAGCTCAATTCCTTCGCCTCGGAAGTGACGCGCGTCGCGCGCGAAGTCGGTACAGAAGGCAAGCTCGGCGGTCAGGCGCGCGTCGAAGGTGTCGGCGGCACCTGGAAGGACCTGACCGACAACGTGAACCTGATGGCCGAAAATCTGACAGGCCAGGTGCGCAATATCGCCGAGGTGACCACGGCCGTGGCGCTTGGCGACCTGTCGAAGAAAATCACGGTCGACGTCAAGGGCGAGATCCTCGAACTGAAATCGACCATCAACACCATGGTCGACCAGCTGAACTCATTTGCCGGCGAAGTGACGCGTGTCGCCCGCGAGGTCGGCACCGAGGGCAAGCTCGGCGGCCAGGCTCAGGTGCGCGGCGTCGCCGGCACCTGGAAGGACTTGACCGACAACGTCAATTCGATGGCCGAGAACCTGACCGGCCAGGTCCGCAACATCGCCGAGGTGACGACTGCGGTCGCTTCGGGCGACTTGTCGAAGAAGATCACCGTCGCCGTGCAGGGCGAAATCCTCGAGCTCAAGGACACCATCAACACGATGGTCGACCAGCTCAATTCCTTCGCCTCGGAAGTGACGCGTGTGGCGCGCGAGGTCGGAACCGAAGGCAAGCTCGGCGGCCAGGCCGAGGTGAAGGGCGTCGGCGGCACCTGGAAGGACCTGACCGATAACGTCAACCTGATGGCCGCCAACCTGACCGGCCAGGTCCGCAACATCGCCGAGGTGACGACCGCCGTTGCCCGCGGCGACCTGTCGAAGAAGATCACCGTCGACGTCAAGGGCGAAATCCTCGAGCTCAAGGACACCGTCAACACGATGGTCGATCAGCTCAATTCCTTCGCCTCGGAAGTGACGCGTGTGGCGCGCGAAGTGGGGTCGGAGGGCAAGCTCGGCGGTCAGGCGCATGTCGAGGGCGTCGGCGGCACCTGGAAAGATTTGACCGACAACGTCAATGCCATGGCCGGCAATCTGACCGTGCAATTACGCGACGTCTCCAAGGTAGCAACCGCGATTGCGACCGGCGACCTGACCCAGAAGATCACCGTCGATGCATTGGGCGAGATCCTGCAGATCAAGGACGTCATCAATACGATGGTCGACCAGCTGAATTCCTTCGCCTCCGAGGTGACGCGCGTGGCGCGCGAAGTCGGTTCGGACGGCAAGCTCGGCGGCCAGGCGCAGGTGCGCGGTGTTGCCGGTACCTGGAAAGACCTGACCGACAACGTCAATGCGATGGCCGCCAATCTGACCGGCCAGGTGCGCAACATCGCCGAGGTGACGACGGCAGTGGCGCTGGGCGACCTGTCGAAGAAGATCACCGTCGATGTGCGCGGCGAGATCCTCGAGCTGAAGGACACCATCAATACGATGGTCGACCAGCTGAATTCCTTTGCCTCGGAGGTGACGCGCGTGGCGCGCGAGGTCGGCACCGAAGGCAAGCTCGGCGGCCAGGCGCAGGTGCGCGGCGTTGCCGGCACCTGGAAGGATCTGACCGACAATGTGAATTCGATGGCCGAGAACCTGACCGGCCAGGTCCGCAACATCGCCGAGGTGACCACCGCTGTGGCGCGCGGCGACCTGTCGAAGAAGATCACCGTCGACGTCAAGGGCGAGATCCTGGAGCTGAAATCGACGATCAACACCATGGTCGACCAGCTGAACTCCTTTGCCGGCGAAGTGACGCGTGTCGCCCGCGAGGTCGGCACCGAGGGCAAGCTCGGCGGCCAGGCGCGGGTCGAGGGCGTCGCCGGCACCTGGAAGGACCTGACCGACAACGTCAATCTGATGGCGACGAACCTGACCAACCAGGTGCGCGGCATCGCCGATGTCGTGACGGCGGTCGCGCAAGGCAATCTCAAGCGCAAGCTGACGGTCGATGCCAAGGGCGAGATCGCCTCGCTCGCCGACACCATCAACGGCATGATCGAGACGCTGGCGACCTTCGCCGACCAGGTGACCAACGTCGCCCGCGAGGTGGGCATCGAAGGCAAGCTCGGCGGCCAGGCCCGGGTGCCCGGCGCTGCCGGCCTTTGGCGCGACCTGACCGACAACGTCAATCAGCTCGCGGCCAACCTGACCACCCAGGTGCGCGCCATCGCCGAGGTGTCGACGGCGGTGACCAAGGGCGATCTGACCCGCTCGATCAGCGTCCAGGCCTCCGGCGAGGTGGCGGCGCTGAAAGACAACATCAACGAGATGATCCGCAATCTGAAGGACCAGACGCTGAAGAATGCCGAGCAGGACTGGCTGAAGACCAATCTCGCCCGCTTCTCGCGCATGCTGCAGGGCGAGCGTGACCTGGCCACGGTCTCGCGCCTCATCATGTCCGAACTCGCCCCGCTGGTGAATGCGCAATATGGCGTGTTCTATGTGACCAACCGCGACGAGGATGAATTCTATCTGGAGCTCGCCGCCTCCTATGGCGCCGAAAGCAAGGCGGAAATCAAGCAACGCCTCGATCTGCGTGAAGGGCTTGTCGGGCAGAGTGCCGCCGACAAGCGCGCCATCATGCTGGACAATGTGCCGCCGAATTTCCTGCGCGTTACCTCCGGCCTTGGCAATGCCGCGCCGGCGAACGTGATCATTCTTCCGGCTCTGTTCGAGGACGAGGTGAAGGCCGTCATCGAACTCGCCTCGTTCAGCGAATTCCGCGACACGCACCAGTCGTTCCTCAACCAGCTGATGGAATCCGTCGGCATCGTTCTCAACACCATCGCCGCCACCATGCGCACCGAAGGCCTGCTCAAGCAGTCGCAGCTGCTGACCTCGGAATTGCAGGCGCGTCAGACCGAACTGACCAAGAAGCAGGAGGAGCTGCACGCCACCAACGAGGAGCTGCAGGAAAAGGCGCAGCTGCTCGAGAACGAAAAGAAGCAGGTGGAGAACAAGAACCTGGAAATCGAGATGGCGCGGCGGGCGCTGGAGGAGAAGGCCGAGCAGCTGGCGCTTACCTCGAAATACAAGTCGGAATTCCTCGCCAATATGAGCCACGAACTGCGCACGCCGCTGAACTCGCTGCTCATCCTTTCAAACCTGCTCGCAACCAACCAGCAGGGCAATCTCAACGACAAGCAGGTCGAGTTCGCGCGCACCATCAATTCGGCCGGCACCGACCTTTTGAGCCTGATCAACGACATCCTCGACCTGTCGAAGATCGAATCGGGCACCGTCTCGATCGACATCAACGACATGCCGGTGGTGCATCTTCGCCAGCACATGGAGCGAACCTTCCGGCAACTGGCGACCGACAAGGGACTTGGCTTCACCATCAACGTCGATCCCGAGCTTCCGGAGACCGTCCGCACCGACGAGAAGCGATTGCAGCAAATCGTGCTCAACCTTTTGTCGAACGCGTTCAAGTTCACCTCGCAAGGCGAGGTCCGCTTGAATTTCCGGGCCGAAAAGGCGGGCCGTCACAACGGTTCGGCGCAACCGATGGAGGCGCTCGCGATCGTCGTCAGCGATACCGGCATCGGTATTCCGCAGGACAAGCAGAAACTGATCTTCGAAGCCTTCCAGCAGGCCGACGGCACAACAAGCCGCAAATATGGCGGCACTGGGCTTGGGCTCTCGATCAGCCGGGAGATTGCCCGGCTGCTCGGCGGCGAATTGCGGGTCGAGAGCACGCCGGGCAAGGGTTCGACGTTCACTCTGGTCATTCCATTCGACGGACCCCGGATGGCCTTGGCCCCGCAAGCGGCGTTGCTGCCGGCGATGGAGGTGGCCGCGACGACGGCGCAGCCGAGCCCGCCGTCCTCCGAATTGCTCGATGACCGCGACACGATCTCGTCGGAAGATCGGGTCGTGCTGATCGTCGAGGACGACCCGACCTTCGGCGGTTTGCTGCTCGGCCTTGCACGTTCGGCCGGGCTGAAAGGCGTCCTGTCGACCGCGGGCTCCGGCACGCTGGCTTTGGCACGCAAGCTGGTTCCCGACGCGATTACGCTCGATCTCGGACTGTCGGATATCGACGGCTGGGTGCTGTTCGATCTGCTTCGCCATGACCCGAAAACCAAGGACATTCCCGTTCATGTCATCTCGGGCGCCGAAGACATCGAGGTGCTTGCCCGCAAGGGTGCATCCAGCATTTCAACCAAGCCCGTATCGTCGGACGAACTGATGAAGGTCTTCCAGGATATTCATTCCAGAAAGCTCCGCGTCCAGAGCCGCATCCTGATTGCCGATCCCGATCCCGAGCGCCGCCTTTCGCTGATCGAGGCGATCCGCGACGGCGTCACCTCGGTCACCGCGATCGGCCGCGTCGCCGCGAATGCGGACGATATCGGCATCGCCAACTATGATGCCGTTGTGCTCGGCTTTGGCCGCTCGGCCAAGGACAACGCCCAGATGCTGGATGAGATTGCCGTCCTGTTCGGACAGTCGGTGTCGCGGCTGCTGTTCTTTGCGCCTCATCCGGAAGCGCTGCAACAGTCGCTCGCCTTGCATCCGGCATTGGCGGACGTTCCGCGGGCGGAGAATTTCGCGCAGCTGGCTCTCCTGATATCCGCGACGCTCCCGGGGCGAGGCCACGACAACAATAGTGCGGCAGCCGAACAGCCGGACAAGTTCGACCTCGCCGGCGCAAAGGTCCTCATCGTCGACGACGACATCCGCAACATCTATTCACTCACCAGCGTTCTCGAGACCTATGACATCCAGGTGCTGCATGCGGAGCGTGGCCGGGAAGGTATCGCGCTTCTGGAGCAGAGCCCGGACATCGATGCGGCACTGATCGATATCATGATGCCGGAAATGGATGGCTACGAGACGATGCGGCAGATCCGCAGCATGCCGGCGATCGCCCATATCCCGTTGATCTCGGTCACAGCCAAGGCAATGAAGGGCGACCGGCAGAAGTGCCTCGACGCCGGCGCCTCCGACTACATCGCCAAGCCTGTCGACCTTGATCTGCTGCTGGCATTGCTGCGTGTCTGGATCGGCCGTTCGCGATCCCGTGTTCATGGTCCGGAAAAGACGCTCATGGCAGTGAACTGACGGCCGCTCGATGCAGAAACTGTCGAGAAACGGAGCAAGGAAGCTGGAGGTTATGGCGCCGGCAGCAGGGCCGGCAAAGGCGCGCATCCTGGCCGTGGATGACGACGAGCGCAATCTGCTGGCGATCGGCGAGGTTCTGGCCCCTATCGGTGAAGTCGTCTGCGTGCAGTCGGGCGAAGAGGCGTTGCGCGCACTGCTGAAGGAGGATTTCGCAGTCATCCTGCTGGATGTGCTGATGCCCCGGCTGGATGGCTACGAGACCGCGGGATTGATCCGCCAGCGCGAGCAATCCAGGCGAACGCCGATAATTTTTCTCACCGCCATCAACAAGGAAGACGCGCACATGCTGCGCGGCTACGACGCCGGCGCGGTCGATTACGTGTTCAAGCCTTTCGACCCGGCCATGCTGCGTTCCAAGGTCGCCGTGTTCGTCGAACTTCATGAGAAGACGCTGGAAATCCAGCAAAAGGCGGCTGCCGAGCAACGGCTGCTGGCCCAGGCACTGCAGGCGCAGAAGGAAAAGCTCGAGGCCGAGCGAGCCCTGCGCAGCGCCCAGGAGCGGCAGCATGCCATTTTGAGCTCTCTTCCGGTCTGCTTCCACGCAAGGGCGGCGGAGCCGCCGTTCGGCGCCAGCTTTGTCACCGAAGGGGTCGAACGCCTGACCGGCTTTCCTCCCGAACGCCTGACATCCGATCCAGGCTTCGGCCTGAGCCGGGTTCATCCCGACGATCTGCCGAGAGTGAGGGAGGTCCTGCTCGCAGCCAAGGCCGCCGGCTCCTACACCTGCGAATTCCGCTGGCAATGCGCCGACGGCAATTACCGGATTTTTCTCGACCAGGGCGTCCTGTCGAATGGCTCCGACGGCAAAGAGCCTGAGATCCTCGGCACGTTGCTGGACGTTACCGAGCGGCGCGAGCTTGAGAACCAGCTGCTGCAATCGCAGCGCCTCGACGCGATCGGCAAGCTTACCGGCGGGCTGGCGCATGATTTCAACAATCTGCTTGCCGCAATTCTCAGCGGATTGGGATTGCTCGAGCGCCACGCCGAGTTCGATGGACAGACCAGGCAGGTTCTGGAACTGACACGCCGGTCGGCAAAACAAGGCGCCGAGCTCGTCAACCGCATGCTTGCGTTCTCGCGCCGCCAGACGCTGAGGCCGCAGGCCGTGCGCCTCGCCGCGCTCGGCGATACAATGAACGGGTTGGTGGCCCCGGTCCTGGGCGGCCTGATCCGTTTCGATTGGCTTGTCGACGACACTGTGTGGCCGGCGCATGTCGATGCCAGCCAGCTGGAGCTCGCGCTGATGAACCTGGTCTTCAACGCGCGCGATGCCATGCCGTCCGGCGGCACGATAATCGTGGAGGCGCAAAATCGAACGCTAGGCCGTGCAGCCGAGGATATTTCGGCGGGCGACTATGTCGTGGTCACCGTCAAGGACACCGGGTCGGGCATACCGGCTGACATTCTCGCCAAGGTCGTCGAACCGTTCTTCACCACAAAACCGGTCGGCAAGGGCACTGGCCTCGGTCTGAGCACGGTGCATGGTTTCGTCAAGCAATCGGGCGGCACGCTTCGCATTGAAAGCACCGTCGGCAGTGGAACATCCGTCCAGCTCTGGCTGCCGCGTTCAATCGAGCGTCCGGTCGAAATCCCCGAGAAATCCGATGCCGACGACAGCGTCGTGAATGCCGGCGAGGACTATCCATCGGTCCTGCTGATCGACGACAGCAACGTACTGCGGGAACTGACGGCGCAATCGCTTCGCCAACACGGCTTTGCGGTTACCTGTGCCGCGGGCGGTGCCGAAGCGCTGGCGATGATCGAGCGCGCGCCGTACGATTTCGATGTCATCGTCACCGATTTTGCCATGCCGCTCGTCTCGGGCCTGGAGGTCATTCGGTTCGCCCGCAATCTGCGGGCCGATTGGCCGGCGGTGATGATAACCGGATATGCCGATGCCGACGCGATCGCCGGCCGGCCCCCCGACGTGCCGCTGCTCGGCAAACCGCTGCGCGATAAGGATCTGGTGGAGAGCATTCTTGCAGCGGCCGCGCGCGCCGGCTCGCAGAAAGCCAGGCAGGCCCAGCCGGTGAAAGGCGGGTACCGGTTTTCGACCTGAGGAGACAAGCCTCATCGAATCGAAACGGTACGTTCCGTATCCTCGATCGTCCGCGACATCCAGCCTGTGCGCAACACGGAGCGCCGGCCATGCCGCGCTCGACGGGCTGTGATGCGATTGATAAGCCCTCTCCGCAAGGAGAGTCGAGACATGACCGTTGCGATCGAGATGGGCCAGACGAGCGCAGGCGCCCCGGCGGCGCTGGATCTCGAGGAGCTGCTGGCGACCCGCCTTTTGGTGCAGGGCAATTCGGGCTCCGGCAAGTCCCACCTGCTGCGCCGGCTCTTGGAGCAGAGCGCGCCCTGGGTGCAGCAGACCATCATCGACCCCGAAGGCGACTTCGTGACGCTGGGCGACCGTTTCGGCCACCTGGTGATCGACGCCGAGGAGCATACCGAGCGCGGCCTGCAGAGCGCCGGCGAGCGGGCGCGCATCCACCGCGTCTCCACGGTGCTCAATCTCGAGGGGCTCGACGCCGAGAACCAGATGCGGCGCGCCGCCGCCTTTCTCGGCGGGCTTTTCGAGGTCGCCCGCGACCACTGGTACCCGATGCTGGTGGTGGTTGACGAAGCGCAGCTGTTCGCGCCGGCTGTCGCCGGCGAGGTTTCCGACGAGGCGCGCAAGCTCTCGCTCGGCGCCATGACCAATTTGATGTGCCGCGGCCGCAAACGCGGGCTGGCCGGCATCATCGCCACCCAGCGGCTGGCCAAGCTTGCCAAGAACGTCGCGGCCGAGGCTTCCAATTTCCTCATGGGCCGGACCTTTCTCGATATCGACATGGCGCGCGCCGCCGACCTGCTCGGCATGGAGCGGCGCCAGGCGGAGGCTTTTCGCGACCTCGAGCGCGGGCAATTCATGGCGCTCGGCCCGGCGCTGTCGCGCCGTCCGCTGGGCTTGCGGATCGGCCCGACCGATACAAGTCCGCGCAACGCGACCCCGCGCCTGATGCCGCTGCCGGAATCGGCGTTGGAGGACGCGCGCGCGATCATCCTGGCGGCCCCGCCGCCCGAAACCGTCCGGCCGCAGCGCCGGTCGTCGCCGGACCTGCTCGACCAGCTGATGGCGGCGAAATCGGCGGCGCTGGAAATCCGCCCCGAAGCGGTGGAGCCGCCGATCAGCGCCGAGGATTTGGCGGAGCGCCGCGAGCGCGTCGACCGGGTGCTGCGCGCCGTGCTGGCGCAACCCGATGCCGGCTTCCGGGTCATCGGCGTGCTTTATCAGGAGTTCGTTGTCCGCTGCCGCATCGAGGGCCTCGCCTCGGTCGTGCCGGACCTGCCGGAGTTCCGCCGCATGCTGACCCGCGCCCGCGCCGGCCTCGGCTCCGACATGGCAGGCGATGACGCTTGGCAGGACGTCTCGGCGCGCGCCTCGCTGCTCCCCGAGGACATGCAAGGCGTGTTCATGATGATCGCCCGCGCCGCCAAGGAGGGCTGGCCCTGCCCGAGCGACGCGGCGATCGCCCGCGCCTACGGCTCGCACTCGCTACGCCGCGCCCGGCGCCTGCTGATATATATCGAGGAGCAGGGGCTGATCGTCTGCCAGCTCGACGGGGTTGGAAGGCGGACGGTGACGCTGGTGGAGCTCGCCTGGGCGACCGCGCCGGGCGATCCCAATGCAGAGGACGCGGAGCAGGGGAGGTTGGTGGTGTAAGGGCTGACGCGGTTTGGGCGAAAGCTGACGTCGCTCAACATCAGCAAGCGCCAGAGTGTTCATCGCCGAACCAGTACTCAGACGTCGCGTTTGGGGCCGATAGCGAAATGGCGGCTTTAACGTTTGAAGAAGGATTGCGGACGTTCAGCCCGACGGGACCAAGGTCTGTTCCCAGGTCTAGCCGCCCCCTCTCAATGGCATCCCCGGACCGCCCGGTGGATCTGCATCGCAAGTGGCGGGTGGCGGGGCAGCCACAGGGTGGACATTTCAGCCCACATCGAAAATGATCATGTTGCCATGCACACACTGTAGTGCTCTGATTTCGACGAAAAGCCTGAGCGTAGAAGCGGATCAACCGACCTCCGGGTCCAGCGAGCGAGGACGCAAATGGACACCCAAGAGAATGGGCAATTGCATCGCGACGCGGGCGGGCGACCCTGTCGATCGGCCGGCTGGCTTACCCGCGCCGCCGTGTTGGCGGCATTCCTGCTCGGCATGGCTTTCAGCAGCACTGCGTTTGCGCAGGACCAACAGTTACCCGTGGTGACGGCGGCCAAGCCGGTGGTCCGTGAAATCGTCGAAGACGACGAGTTCGTCGGGCGCTTCGAAGCCCTCGACCAGGTCGCCATCCGTTCGCGCGTCAGCGGCTATCTGGACAAGGTCAGCTTCCAGGACGGCGCACTGGTCAACAAGGGCGACCTGCTCTTCACCATCGATCAGCGTCCGTACCAGGCGGCTTATGATGCTGCCAAGTCGCAAGTGGACGTCGCCAAGAGTCTGCTCGAATTCTCCAAGATGCAGCTGGATCGCGCCGACGAACTCGCCAAGACCGGCAATATCTCAACCGCGACGGTCGACGACCGCCGGCGGGAATACCTTTCGGCGCAGGCGCAGATGCAGGGCGCGACGGCTGCGCTGACGACGGCCAGACTGAACATGGAATTCACCGAGATCAAGGCACCCTTGTCCGGCCGCATCGACCGCCGGCTGGTGTCGGTCGGCAACCTCGTGCAGCCGGATTCCACCTTGCTGACGACCATCGTTACGCGCGATCCGATCGACTTCTATTTCGACGTCGATGAGCGCCTGTATTTCAGCTACGCCCGCGACGCGAAGGAGCGCGGCGGCAGCATGCAGGAAGGCGCCGGCGGGCTCGAGGTGGTGGTTCGCGTCGCCGACCGCGCGGAGGCAGTATTCAAAGGCAAGCTCGATTTTGCCGAGAACCGGATCGACAACGCGACCGGCACCATGCGGGTGCGTGCAAGGTTTCCCAACGCCGACGGCATTCTCCAGCCAGGCATGTTCGGACGCATCAACGTGCCGGGGTCGCTGCCGCATAGCGGCGTGCTGGTGCCCGACGAGGCGATCGGCGCCGATCAGGATCGCCGCATCGTGTTCCTGGTGGATGAGGCCGGGATGGTGTCGGCGAAGCCCGTGCGCACCGGCCCGCTTCTCGACGGCTACCGGGTGATCCGCCAGGGCCTGACCGGCGATGAGACGATCATCGTCAACGGGCTGATGCACGCCAGGCCCGGCACCAAGGTCAAGGTCGAGATGGTGACGTTGCCGCCCAGGGCCGAGACCGCCGAGTTGCAGCAATGAGGTTCGCACATTTCTTCGTCGACCGTCCGATCTTCGCATCGGTCGTTTCGATCGTCCTGCTGATCCTCGGCGGGATTGCTTATACCCAGCTGCCGGTCGCGCAATATCCCGAGATCGCGCCGCCGACCATCGTCGTTCGCGCCCAGTATCCGGGCGCAGACGCCGAGACGGTCGCAGCGACGGTGGCAACGCCGATCGAGCAGGAGATCAACGGCGTCGAGGGCATGCTCTACATGTCGTCCTATTCGTCGGGCGACGGGGCGATGGCGCTGACCATCACCTTCAAGCTGGGCACCGATCTCGACCAGGCGCAGGTGCTGGTGCAGAACCGCGTGTCGGTCGCCGAGCCGCGCCTGCCCGAAGAAGTCCGCCGCCTCGGCATCACCACCACCAAGACCTCGCCCGACCTGATGATGGTCGTGCACATGCTGTCGCCCGACAATACCTACGACCAACTCTACGTCTCGAACTACGCCCGCTCGCGGGTGCGCGACATACTGCTCAGACTAGACGGCGTCGGCGACCTCATCATCTTCGGCGAACGCGAATATTCGCTGCGCATCTGGCTCGATCCGGAAAAACTGTCCGCCCTGGGGATGACCTCGGGCGATGTGGTGCAGGCGCTGCGCGACCAGAATGTCCAGGTGTCGGGCGGCTCGATCGGCGCGCCGCCGACCAGCACCGGCACGGCGTTCCAGTACACGGTCACAACGCAAGGCCGCTTCAACGACGCACGCGACTTCCGATACGTGATCGTCAAATCGACCGACGACGGCCGCCTGATCTCGCTCCAGGACGTGGCGCGCATCGAGCTCGGCGCCAAGGATTACGTCACCAACTCCTATCTCAACGGCAAACCGGCGGTGGCGCTCGCCATCTTCCAGCGGCCGGGCACCAATGCGCTCGCCGCAGCCGCGGAGATCCAGGACAAGATGAAGGAGCTTTCCCGCGACTTCCCGAAGGGGTTGAGCTACGACATCGTCTACAATCCGACCGAGTTCGTCGCCGAGTCGATCCAGGAGGTCTACAAGACGATCCTCGAGGCGATGCTGCTGGTCATCATCGTCATCATCGTCTTCCTGCAATCGTGGCGCATGGCGATCGTGCCGATCGTGGCGATTCCCGTGTCGCTGATCGGCACGCTGGCGGTACTTTACGCCGCCGGCTTCTCGCTCAACATGCTGACGCTGTTCGGCCTCGTTCTGGCGATCGGCATCGTCGTCGACGATGCGATCGTCGTGGTCGAAAACGTCGAGCGCAATATCGCCAGAGGGCTGGCGCCCAGTCCGGCGTCGCACCTGACCATGGACGAAGTCGGAACGGCCGTCATCGCGATCTCGCTGGTGCTGATAGCCGTGTTCGTGCCGACAGCCTTCATCCCCGGCATTTCTGGGCAGTTCTATCTGCAGTTTGCTATCACCATCGCGGTGTCGACGGCGATCTCGGCATTCAATTCGCTGACGCTTTCGCCGGCGCTGGCCGCACTGCTGTTCAAGCCGCATCACGCCGCGGCGGCGCCGCCGCGCTTTTTCCTGGCGCGGTTCGGACGGGCGCTCGCCGACGGCTTCAATCGTGGCTTCGACAGGGTCGCCCATTGGTATTCGAGCATTATCCGTGTGCTGGTCGGCTCGTGGATAACGATGGCCGCCATGCTGGCCGTTTTCGCGGCCCTCATCTACGCCACGGTCTACATGGTGCAGGCGGTGCCGCGCGGTTTCATTCCGTCGCTTGACCAGGGCTATGCGATCGTCGTCGTCCAGTTGCCGGACGGCGCTTCGCTGTCGAGGACCGATTCGGTCATCCAGCAGGCGTCGCAGATCATCCAGAAAACGCCAGGCGTCGATTACGCTGTCGCCTTCGCCGGCTTCTCCGGCGCGACCTTCACCAACGCCAGCAACGCGGGCGTGATCTTCGCCAGGTTCAAGCCGTTTGACGAGCGACTGAAAGCCGGCCAGTCGGCGACCCAGGTCATCGGCAATCTGTTCGGCAGCCTGCAAAGCATCAAGGAAGCCTTCATTATCGCACTGCCACCGCCGCCGATCCGCGGCGTCGGCAATGCCGGCGGCTTCAAGCTGCAGATCCAGGAGCGCAACAGCGCCGACATGCGGCAGATCCTGGCGCTTGCCTACGAAATCGCCGGCAAGGCCAACAAGACGCCGGGGCTGACGGGCGTGTTCACCACCTTCTCCGCGTCGAGCCCGCAATTCTTCCTGGCGATCGATCGCGACAAGGCGCGCATCCTGAACGTGCCGATCCCCAACATCTTCGAGACGCTGTCGATCAATTTGGGCACCGCCTACGTCAACGACTTCAACGCGTTCGGGCGCGTCTACCAGGTGCGGGCGCAGGCCGACCAGGCGTTCCGCCTCGATCGCGCCGACATCTTGAAACTGAAGGTGCGCTCGGCGACCGGCGCGCTGGTTCCGCTCGGCACGTTGATCGAGATCCGCGACGTCACCGGCCCGGCGCTGGTCCAGCGCTACAACATGTACGTCTCAGTGCCGCTGCAGGGCAACGCCGCGCCCGGCGTTTCCACGGGCGACGCGCTGGCATTGATGGAAGGGATCACGGCAAAGACGCTGCCGGCCGGTACCTCCTATGAATGGACCGAGCTCGCCTATCAGGAGCGCAACACCGGCAATGCCGCTGTCTATATCTTCGGACTGTCGGTGCTGTTCGTGTTCCTGGCGCTGGCGGCGCAATATGAAAGCTGGGTGCTGCCGTTCGCCATTGTGCTGGTGGTGCCGCTCGGCGTGCTCGCGGCGTTGCTCGGCGTGTCTTTCCGAGGGCTGGACAACAACATCCTCGTGCAGATCGGCCTCATCGTGCTGATCGGGCTTGCCGCGAAGAACGCGATCCTGATCGTCGAATTCGCGCGGCAGGCGCAGGAACGCGAGCTGTCGGCCGCCGAGGCTGCCGTCGAAGCCTGCCGGCTCAGGCTGCGGCCGATCCTGATGACCGCCTTCTCGTTCATCCTCGGCGTCGTGCCGCTGATGATCGCAACGGGACCGGGCGCAGAAATGCGCCAGTCGCTCGGCACCGCGGTATTCTCCGGCATGCTCGGCGTCACCTTCGTCGGCCTGTTCCTGACGCCGGTGTTCTACGTCACGCTCAGGTCGCTGTTTTCACGGCGCAAGCCCCGTGCCGAGGCCGAACCTTCGGGGCCGGCAGAGGCGCCATCGGAGACGGCCGCCGAGTAGGGTTACGAATTCGCCGCGCGAGCGCGGTTATCACTCCAGAAAATCGGCGCGGCGCGGCAACGGCTACGATCTGCGCAACCTCGGCGTCGAGGTGCCGCGGAGACCCTGCTCGGTCTGATCCAGCCTGACAGCCGCATCCAGTTCAGCGAGACGATGCCGGGCGGAGAGGCCAATGCGATCTTCTATCTGGTCGACCAGGCGGGGCTTGAGGGCGCAACCGCGACCTCCGGAGTCCTCGCTTGCGATGTCCGCTTCCGCCCGACGCGATCACCGTGCGCCGACAGACCTGCAGGCAACTGATCAGGCGGGTGCCGGCGCCCGCGGCGTCAAGTTCGTCGCGCCGGCCGTCGTCCAATTCCTCAGGCGGCGCCTGGACGCCGGCTTTGTTTCCGTGAATCTCGCCATGCCGCATTGCACAATCGTCTCGCCTGCGCAAAATGCGGCATGATCCGCAAATCCCTCACTGTTCTGGTGATCGATGAAAACCACATCCGCGCTTCGATAATCGAAGCGGGATTGCGGGAGGCCGGGCATCAGCAGGTCACGGTCATCCACGACGTCGCCGGCATCGCGCGGCGGATCGCCGAGATCGAACCCGACGTGATCGTCATCGATCTCGAAAATCCCAACCGCGACATGCTCGAAAACATGTTCCAGCTTTCGCGCGTGGTGAAGCGGCCGATCGCCATGTTCGTCGACCGCTCGGATCAGGCTTCGATCGAAGCTGCGGTGGAAGCGGGGGTATCGGCCTATGTCGTCGACGGCCTGCGCCAGGAGCGGGTCAAGCCGATCCTCGACATGGCGATCAGCCGCTTCAACGCCTTCTCGCGCATGGCGCGCGAACTGGAAGAAGCCCGCAGCGAGTTGGAGAGCCGCAAGGTGATCGATCGCGCCAAGGGCATCCTGATGAAATCGCGCGGCCTGTCGGAGGACGCGGCCTACACGCTGCTGCGCAAGACAGCCATGAACCAGAACCGCAAGATCGCCGAAATCGCGCAGAGCCTGGTGACGGCGGCAGGGCTTCTGGATCCCGAGGAGAGTTGAGAATGGCGGCCGAGCACCGGATCAATGCTGGCTTCATGCCGCTCTTCGACAGCGCCATCCTTGTCGCGGCGAAGGAAATCGGCTTTGCTTTGCGCGAAGGCATCGACCTCACCCTCAACCGGGAAACGTCCTGGGCCAACATCCGCGACCGCATCGCCATCGGCCACTTCGATCTGGCGCACATGCTGGGGCCGATGCCGATCGCCTGCAATCTGGGGCTGACGCCGCTCGCCTCCGATACCGTCGTGCCGTTCTCGCTCGGCCTCGGCGGCAATTGCGTGACGGTTTCGAACGCGGTCTGGGCCGGCATGGCCGCGCACGGCGCCCAACCCGATCTCGATCCGGCGCGGGCCGGCAAGGCATTGCGAGCGCTGATTCGCGAACGGGCGAATGGCGGCGGCGATCCGCTGCGCTTCGCCGTCGTCCATCCGCATTCCGGGCACAATTACGAATTGCGCTACTGGCTCGCCGCCTGTGGCATCGACCCGTCGCGTGAAATCGAGATCGTCATCGTGCCGCCCCCCTTCATGGCCGACGCGCTCGCCGCCGGCAGGATCGACGGCTACTGCGTCGGCGAACCCTGGAACAGTGCCGCGGTCGTCGCCGGCACCGGCCGCATCGCCACGGTCAAGGCGGCCATCTGGAAGACCAGCCCGGAGAAAGTCGTTGGCGTGCGCAAGGCATGGGCGGAAAGAGAGCCGGACGCGCTTTCAGCCCTGCTGCGTGCGCTTCATCACGCGGCGCGCTGGTGCCAGGATCCGGCAAACCGTGACGAACTCGCGGCCCTGATGGCGCAGCCGGCCTTCCTCGGGCTTGCGCCGGCGCTGCAGATGCCGATTCTCAGCGGGCATCTGGCGCTCGGCGGCGGCGCCGAACTCACCGTCGGCGACTTCTTTCTGCCCTTCAACAAGGCGGCGAACTTCCCGTGGAAGAGCCATGCGCTGTGGTTCTACACGCAGATGGTGCGCTGGGGGCATGTCGCGCACACGCCGGAAAACCTCGCTATTGCCCGCGACTGCTACCGCCCCGATCTCTACCGCTCGGCGTTGAAGCCGCTTGGCGTGGCGCTTCCCGGTGCCAATGCCAAGGTCGAGGGCGCGCTGAAGGCCGCGACTCCGGTCGGTTCGGCGGGGGCAAGCCTGGTGCTCGGTCCCGATGGCTTCTTCGATGGCCAGATATTCGATCCCGACGAGATCGACGCCTACATTGCCGGCCAGAAATTGGCGCGCGCTGAAGCCTGATCATTTCCCCGGCATTCTTGTGCGCTGCACAAAAAATGTGCGTGCGACTGCGCTAATGAACAATCCTTGGCTTGCTCGCCCAGCGGGCCGGCGCGCCGAAGATTGTGGCATGCCGTTGATCTCATTGATGTTTGTCATCCATTCCGAAACTGGCACGGTTCCTGCTTTGCAATAGGCAGACTCTTCTCGGGTCACGGAATAGGCGTCCAATGGCGGGCGCTACAGGCAAAGCTGCCGCTCAGGTCGACACGCGATCCCGGATGGACGGACGCGCGCGGCCTGGCCGGCGGCTTTTTTTGTTTTGGTCGAACACGCAATCGACGGCGCCGATCCCAAGCCGCGCCCAACCGGAGATGACGATGACGAAAAGCACCAATAGCCATTCCGCCCAAACGGCGATCAGCCGCCGGGATTTCCTGAGGATCAGCGCGGCCACCGCGGCAACGCTGGCGGCGGCGCGTGCGCTGCTGCCCTCCGGCGCCTATGCGGCGCCCGCCGCGCCGGAAGTCACCGGCGCCAAGCTCGGCTTCATCGCATTGACTGATGCAGCACCGTTGATGATCGCCAAGGAGAAAGGCCTGTTCGAGAAATTCGGCATGCCCGATGTCGAGGTGCTCAAGCAGGCCTCCTGGGGGGCGACGCGCGATAATCTGGTGCTCGGCGGCGAAGCCAACGGCATTGACGGCGCCCATATCCTGACGCCGATGCCTTATCTGATGCACACCGGCAAGGTGACGCAAAACAAGCAGCCACTGCCGATGGCGATCGTGGCGCGGCTCAACTACGACTGCCAGGGCATTTCCGTCGCCCAGGAATATGCCGGCACCGGCGTCGGCCTCGACGCCTCCAAGCTGAAGGACGCCTTCGCTGCGAAAAAGGCCGCAGGCAAGGAGGTGAAGGCCGCCATGACCTTCCCGGGCGGCACGCACGATCTTTGGCTGCGCTACTGGCTGGCTGCCGGCGGCATCGATCCCGACAAGGACGTCTCGACCATCGTCGTGCCGCCGCCGCAGATGGTCGCCAACATGAAGGTCGGCAACATGGACGTGTTCTGTGTCGGCGAGCCGTGGAACGAGCAACTCGTCCACCAGGGCGTCGGCTTCACCGCCGCCACCACCGGCGAACTGTGGAAGGGCCATCCGGAAAAGGCGCTCGGCCTGCGCGCCGCCTTTATCGACAAGTACCCGAACGCCACCAAGGCGATCCTGATGGCCGTCATGGAAGCCCAGCAATGGTGCGAGGCAAAAGAAAACAAGGACGAGATGGCCGCCATCATCGGCAAGCGGCAGTGGATGAACGTGCCGACTGCCGACATCATCGGCCGCCTCAAGGGCGACATCAACTACGGCAATGGCCGCGTCGCCAACGGCACCGACCTCTATATGAAGTTCTGGAAGGGCGGCGTGTCCTATCCCTTCAAGAGCCACGACAGCTGGTTCCTCGCCGAAAATATCCGCTGGGGCAAGTTCGCGCCGACCACCGACATCAAAGCACTGGTCGGCCAAGTAAACCGTGAGGATCTGTGGCGCGAGGCGGCCAAGGATCTTGGTGTCGCCGCGGCCGATATTCCGGCGTCTACGTCGCGCGGCGCCGAAACCTTCTTCGACGGCAAGATCTTCGATCCGGAGAACCCGTCGGCCTATCTCGACAGCCTGAGAATCAAGGTGTCGGCCTGAGCCTGACATAGGTGCAAGGCAGGCGGTGGCACCGCCGCCTGCCTTGCACCTGCCGCCAAGGAGTTTTTCGAGAAATGTCTATCCAAGCCATCGAGGACCGCAAGGTGAAGCCGTTCCCCGCACCGGCCAAGCCCGCCGAAATCATCGCCTTGACCGCCAGGGCGCCGCGCCGCTTCGACCCGGCCGCGATCGCCGCCAAACTGGCCAGCACGCTGGTGCCGCCGGTCATCGTCATCACCATTATGCTCGTCGTTTGGCAGGTCGCCTGTTCGTCGCCGACGGCCAGCCTGCCACCGCCGAGCCAGGTGTGGAACGAGGCCTATGACCTGATCGCCCACCCGTTCTTCGACAATGGCCCGCAGGACATCGGACTCGCCTGGCGGGTGCTGATGTCGCTGCAGCGCGTCGCCATGGGCTTCGGCCTGGCAGCAATCGTCGGCGTCGCGCTCGGCGCGCTCGTCGGCCAGTCGATCTGGGCGATGCGCGGTCTCGATCCGGTCTTCCAGATCCTGCGCACGGTGCCGCCGCTCGCGTGGCTGCCGCTGTCGCTGGCGGCGTTCCGCGATTCCAGCCCGTCGGCGATCTTCGTCATCTTCATCACCTCGATCTGGCCCATAATCATCAACACCGCGGTCGGTGTCCGCAACATCCCCGAGGACTACCGCAACGTCGCCCGTATCCTCCGGCTCAACCAGTTCGAGTTCTTTGTGAAGATCATGGTGCCGGCGGCCGCGCCCTATATCTTCACCGGCTTGCGGATCGGCATCGGCCTGTCCTGGCTCGCCATCGTCGCCGCCGAAATGCTGACCGGCGGCGTCGGCATCGGCTTCTTCATCTGGGACGCGTGGAACTCGTCGCGCCTGCCCGACATCATTGTCGCGCTCGCCTATATCGGCGTCACCGGCTTTTGCCTCGACCGCCTGGTCGCGGCGGTCGGCGTCTTCGTCACCCGCGGCACAACAGCAAAGTGAGGAGAGGGACGATGACGGCCTATCTGAAACTCGACCACATCGACAAATCCTTCGCCCGCGGCAGCCAGGTCAGCGACGTGCTGAAGGACATCCGGCTGACCATCGACAAGGGCGAATTCGTCTCGATCATCGGCCATTCCGGCTGCGGCAAGTCGACCTTGCTCAACCTGATCGCCGGCCTGACCAAGGTCTCGGCCGGCGCCGTCCTGCTCGAAGACAAGGAGGTCGACAGCCCCGGCCCGGAACGCGCCGTGGTGTTCCAGAACCACAGCCTGCTGCCATGGCTCACCGTCTACGAAAACATCAGCCTCGCGGTATCCAAGGTCTTCGGCGGCAAAAAGAGCCGGGCCGAGCGGCATGAATGGATCATGCGCAATCTCGATCTCGTGCAGATGGCGCATGCCAAGGACAAACGTCCGGCCGAGATTTCGGGCGGCATGAAGCAGCGCGTCGGCATCGCCCGGGCGCTGGCCATGGAGCCGAAGATCCTGCTGCTCGACGAGCCCTTCGGCGCGCTCGACGCGCTGACCCGCGCGCATCTTCAGGACGCGGTGATGGATATCCATTCGAGGCTCGGCTCGACGACGATCATGATAACTCACGATGTCGACGAGGCGGTGCTGCTGTCCGACCGCATCGTGATGATGACCAACGGGCCGGCGGCCACCATCGGCGAGGTTCTTCCCGTGCCGCTGGCCCGGCCGCGTCGGCGCATTGAGCTTTCCTCCGACCGCACCTTCCTGCGCTGCCGCGAGGCGGTGCTGAAATTCCTCTACGAACGCCACCGCTTCGTCGAAGCGGCGGAGTAAGGCCATAATTGGAAACTCGTCATCATCATTGGCAAATCTGCATCGGCAATGGGCAATCTACCGCATTGCACAAATATTATGCTGCTGTGCAAGGCATTTTGACTAATCTTTGATCCGCTGCCGAGCTTGGTCAAAAGTCGCGCGGCTGCGGTTCATGTTGATTTCATTCTATAATTAAGAGCGCTATCGAATTGGCACGCTTCCTGCTTTCCAAAATGTAGGGTCCGCAAGGGCCAAGTGACACGGCGTCCAATGGCGGGCGCCACAGGCAAAGCTGCCGCTCAGGTCCACACGCGCTCCCGAAATCCCGGACGCGAAGACCTGGCCGGCGGCTTTTTTGTTTTGACGCAATCGACGCGCTGGTCCCAAGCGGCGCCAACCGGAGACGACGATGACGAAACGGATCGGAACTGGCGCGTCCCTCGCGGACTTCACGCGCCGCGATTTTCTGGCCGCCAGCGCGCTGACGGCGGCGCTGTTCACCGCCGCGCTCCTCGTCTTTCCCGCCGGCGCCAAGACTGACTGCAAGGGTCTCGAAGTGACCGCGCAAAGGTCGGTTTCAACCAGTTCGCCGATGCTGCGCCGCTGACAGTCGCGAACGAACAGACAAGGGCGGTGCCTCCCACGCCGCAAACCGGAGCCAGAAAATGACCGCAAATCTCCCAGCCGCGCCCAGCCAGGACAGCGCTCCCCGGCAGGCGCTTGCCATGTCCACCATCGCCTTCACCGTCTGCTTCGCGGTGTGGACGATCTTTTCAATCATCGGCGTGCGCATAAAGCAAGAGCTGGGGCTGAACGAGACGGAGTTCGGCCTGCTCGTCGGCACGCCGATCCTCACCGGCTCGCTCGTGCGTATGGTGCTCGGTGTCTGGACCGACCGTTTTGGCGGACGGCTGGTATACACCGCGACCATGCTTGCGGCGGCGGTCGCGACCTTTCTGCTCGCTTTTGCGCACACCTACGGGCAGATGCTGGTCGCCGCATTAGGCGTTGGGCTCGCCGGCGGTTCCTTCGCCGTCGGTGTCGCCTATGTCTCGCGCTTCTTCCCGGCCGGCAAGCAGGGTACGGCGCTTGGCATTTTCGGTGTCGGCAATGTCGGCGCCGCGGTCACCAAGTTCCTGGCACCGTTCGTGCTTCTTTCCTGGGGCTGGCAGTCGGTCGCGCTGATCTGGGCGGCAGCACTAGTCGTCATGGCCGCCGTCTTCTGGTTCACGACTGGCGACGATCCGGTCATCCGCGAGCGCCGCGCCGGCAAGGCAGCGCCCAAGAGAAGCTTCTTGCAGGAATTCGCGCCGCTCAAGAACCTGCAGGTCTGGCGCTTCGCCTTCTATTATTTCTTCGCCTTCGGTGCATTCGTGGCGCTCTCGCTGTGGCTGCCCCGCTACCTGATCGGCGTCTACGGCTTCGGGCTTGCGACCGCCGGCATGATTGGCGCGGCCTATTCAATTCCGGCAAGTATTTTCCGCGCCTATGGCGGCGTGCTTTCCGACCGGATCGGCGCCCGCACCGTGCTCTACTGCACCTTCGCTGTCAGTGCCGTCGCGACTCTCGTTCTGTCTCTCCCCTCGGCAGACTACGTCGTGCGCGGTATCAGCGGGCCGATCGCCTTCCATTTCGAGATCGGCCCGCTTGCCTTCATAGCCGTTGCCTGTGTGCTCGGCTTCTTCATGAGCCTTGGCAAGGCCGCCGTCTACAAGCACATCCCGGCTTACTATCCGCAGAGTGTCGGCGCGGTCGGCGGCGTTGTCGGCATGATTGGCGGGCTCGGCGGCTTTATCCTGCCAATCGCCTTCGGCGTGCTCAACGACCTCACCGGCGTCTGGTCGAGCTGCTTCATGCTGCTCTTCGTCATTGTCGCCACCTGCTTTGCCTGGATGCATTTTTCCATCCGGCGGATGGAGCGCACGGCGTCTGACGAAGCTTCAGGCCTTTCCTACGCGGCTGAGTGAGAGCGGAGTGGATCAGGACATGACCGAGAAACTCGTCATCATCGGCAACGGCATGGCCCCCGGGCGCATGCTGGAGCATCTCCTGGAAAAGGCGCCTGGGCGCTACCAGGTCACCATCTTCAACGCCGAGCCGCGCGTGAACTACGACCGCATCATGCTGTCGCCGGTTCTGTCGGGCGAAAAGGCCTATGAGGAGATCATCATCCATGGCGACGGCTGGTACATCAAGCACGGCATCACCCTCTACAAGGGCCACAAGATCGTCGCCATCGACCGGCAGGCAAAGACCGTCACCTCCGATCATGGCGTGACCGAGCCCTACGACAAGCTCGTCATCGCCACCGGCTCGGTGCCGTTTATCATTCCGGTGCCAGGCCATGACCTGCCGGGCGTGCTCACCTATCGCGATCTCGACGACGTCCGGGCGATGATGCTTGCCGCCCAGTCGCGGGCCAAGGCTGTCGTCATCGGCGGCGGCCTGCTCGGTCTGGAAGCGGCTGCGGGTCTGAACGCGCAGGGCATGGACGTCACCGTGCTGCACGTCATGCCGACGCTGATGGAGCGTCAGCTCGATCCGGCCGCCGGATATCTCCTGCAGCGCGCCGTCGAGCAGCGCGGCATCAAGGTCATCACCAAAGCCAACACCCAGGCGATCACCGGCAACGGCAAGGTCGAGCGGGTGGAGCTTGCCGACGGCACAGTCATTCCCGCAACGCTCGTCGTCATGGCGGTGGGCATCAGGCCGAATGCGGCGCTGGCGAAGGAAGCCGGCATTGCGGTCAATCGCGGCATCGTCGTCGACGCCGGCATGCGCAGCAACGATCCCGATATCTACGCAATCGGCGAATGCGCCGAGGTCAACGGCCAGGTCTACGGGCTGGTCGCGCCGCTCTACGAGATGGCGCGCGTCGCCGCCAGCCATCTGGCCGGCAATGAGGCGGCGGCTTTCGTCCACATGGACACGCCGACTAAGCTCAAGGTCACCGGCATCGAGCTGTTCTCTCTCGGCGACTTCGCCGAGGGCGATGACCGTCAGGAGATCGTGCTGCGCGATGCCGCGGCCGGCGTCTACAAGCGCCTCGTACTCAAGGACGACCGCATCATCGGCACTGTGCTCTATGGCGAGACGGCGGACGGCGCCTGGTTCAACGACCTCAAGAAGAAGCAGACCGACATATCCGAGATGCGCGATACGCTCATCTTCGGCCAGTCCTACCAGGGAGGCGCCCCCCTGGACCCTATGGCGGCCGTTGCAGCCTTGCCGGATGATGCGGAAATCTGCGGTTGCAACGGCGTATGCAAGGGAAAGATCACCGGCGCGATCACGGCCAGGGGCTTGACCTCGCTCGACGATGTGCGCGCCCACACCAAGGCGTCGGCCTCCTGCGGCTCCTGCACCGGGCTGGTCGAAAAGCTGATGGTGCTGACCATCGGCGACAAATACAACCCCGCGGCGGTCCAGCCGATGTGCAGCTGCACCGCGCTTGGCCATGACGAGGTCCGCCGGCTGATCAAGGCCAAGGGCCTGAAGACCATTCCCGCCGTCATGCAGGAACTGGAGTGGAAGACCTCCTGCGGCTGCGCCAAATGCCGGCCGGCGCTCAACTATTATCTCGTCTGCGACTGGCCCGACGAATACGCCGACGATTACCAGTCGCGCTTCATCAACGAGCGCGTCCACGCCAACATCCAAAAGGACGGCACCTATTCGGTAGTGCCGCGCATGTGGGGCGGCGTCACCAACGCCGCCGAATTGCGCGCCATCGCCGACGTCGTCGACAAGTTCGAGATCCCGATGGTCAAGGTCACCGGCGGCCAGCGCATTGACATGCTCGGCATCCGCAAGGAAGACCTGCCGGCGGTATGGGCCGATCTCGGTCAGGCCGGCTTCGTCTCGGGCCACGCCTATGCCAAAGGACTGCGCACGGTGAAGACCTGTGTCGGCTCGGACTGGTGCCGCTTCGGCACGCAGGATTCGACCGGCTTGGGCATCCGTATCGAAAAATTCATGTGGGGCTCGTGGACCCCGGCCAAGGTCAAGATGGCGGTGTCGGGCTGTCCGCGAAACTGTGCCGAGGCGACCTGCAAGGATGTCGGCGTGATCTGCGTCGATAGCGGCTACGAGATCCATTTCGCCGGCGCCGCCGGTCTCGACATCAAGGGCACCGAAGTGCTCGGCCTGGTCAAGACCGAGGACGAGGCGCTGGAGCATATCGTGGCGTTGACGCAGATGTATCGCGAGCAGGGTCGCTATCTTGAGCGTATCTACAAATGGGCCAAGCGCGTCGGCATAGCTGAGATCAAGCGTCAGATCATGGACGATGGCGAGAAGCGCAAAGCCTATTTCGACCGCTTCGTCTTTTCGCAGAAATTCGCCCAGGTCGACCCATGGTCGGAACGTGCTTCCGGCAAGGACAAGCATGAATTCCGGCCGATGGCTTCGGTCGGCTTTGCCCAGGCGGCGGAGTAGGCGCGTGTTCCCGAAAAGTGGAATGCGGTTTTCGGACAAGAACACGCGCAAAAGAGGAATGGCCACATGAATTGGGTATCGATCGGCACGCTCTCGGACATTCCGCGTCGCGGCGCGCGCTGCGTCGCCACGCCGGAAGGAAAGATCGCCGTCTTTCGCACGGCCGACGATCAGGTCTTTGCCATCGACGACCATTGCCCGCACAAAGGTGGGCCGCTCAGCCAGGGCATCGTCCATGGCACGGCGGTGACCTGTCCCTTGCACAATTGGGTGATCTCGCTGGAGACAGGCAAGGCGCTCGGCGCGGACGAGGGCGCGGTGCGCACCATTGCGGTGCGGATCGACGGCGAGCGGCTGTTCATTGCGCTGGAAGCGCTGGCCAGCCGCGCGGCGTGAACCATGCAGATTGATGAAGCGCGCGAGGTGAGGACCACCTGCCCCTATTGCGGGGTGGGTTGCGGCGTGCTGGCGAAGGTCGCCGCGGACGGTGAAATAACCGTTCGCGGCGACCCGGACCACCCGGCGAATTTCGGCCGGCTCTGCTCCAAAGGCTCGGCGCTGGCTGAGACCATCGATCTCGACGGCAGGTTGCTATACCCGGAGATCCACGGTCGCCGCACCGACTGGGACGAAGCGCTCGACCTTGTCGCTTCGACCTTCTCGCAAACCATTGCCGAACACGGCCCTGGTTCGGTCGCCTTTTATGTTTCCGGCCAGTTGCTGACCGAGGACTATTACGTCGCCAACAAGCTGATGAAAGGCTTTATCGGCTCGGCCAATATCGACACCAATTCGCGCCTGTGCATGGCCTCGTCGGTCGCCGGCCACCGCCGCGCCTTTGGCTCGGACACCGTTCCGGGAAATTACGAGGATCTGGAACTTGCCGACCTGATCGTGCTGGTCGGCTCCAATCTCGCCTGGTGCCATCCTGTACTCTACCAGCGCATTGCCGCCGCCCGGGAAAAGCGGCCCGAGATGAAGGTGGTGCTGATCGATCCTCGCCGCACCATGACCTCAGACATCGCCGACATGCATCTGGCGATCGCGCCCGATGGTGACGTCGCTTTGTTCACCGGCCTGCTCGCCTATCTCGGCCAGCACAACGCGCTGGACCGCACCTATATCACGGCGCACACGACCGGCTTCGGGCAAGCGCTTTTCGCCGCCTCGGCGCTCGATCTTGCCGGCATCGCGGCTGCCACGGGTCTCAGTGAGGACGAACTGGCCCGCTTCTACAGCCTGTTCGCCGCGACGGCGAAGACGGTGACCGTCTACAGCCAAGGCGTGAACCAGTCGTCTTCGGGCACCGACAAGGTCAACGCCATCATCAACTGCCATCTGGCCACCGGCCGCATAGGCCAGCCCGGCGCCGGGCCGTTCTCGGTGACCGGCCAGCCCAACGCCATGGGCGGCCGTGAGGTCGGCGGCATGGCCAACATGCTGGCCGCCCACATGGAGATCGAAAACCCCGAGCACCGCGAACGCGTGCAGCGCTTCTGGAATGCCCCAACCGCCGCCGAAAAACCCGGCCTGAAAGCGGTCGAGATGTTCCAAGCGGTGGCCGACGGACGCATCAAGGCGCTGTGGATCATGGCCACCAACCCCGTCGATTCGATGCCGGACGCCGATGCCGTCGAGGCGGCGATCAAGGCCTGCCCGTTTGTCGTGGTGTCGGACGTGCTGGCCAAGACCGACACGGTCCGCCACGCCCATGTCCGGCTGCCGGCCACCGCATGGGGCGAAAAGGATGGCACCGTCACCAATTCGGAGCGCCGCATCTCGCGCCAGCGAGCCTTTTTGGCCACGCCTGGTGAGGCAAGGCCAGATTGGTGGATCATCGCTGAAGTCGCCAAGCGGATGGGCTTCGGCGAGGCTTTTTCGCATGTGTCGCCGGCCGACATCTTCGCCGAGCATGCCGCGTTGTCGACATTCGAGAATGACGGGGCACGCGATTTCGACATCGGCGCCTACGCCGGGATCGATGCAGGGACGTATGAGGAGTTGGCGCCATTCCAATGGCCAGCGCCGAGCCAGGGAACCCCCCTCTGGCCTGGCGGCCATCTCCCTCTCAAGGGGGGAGATTGGATGTCGCCACCGGTTTCGCCAATCGTTGCCATTGCTGAAAAGGCGGTGCCGGCAAAACTGTCAATCTCCCCCCTTGAGGGGGAGGTGGCCGGCAGGCCAGAGGGGCGCGCGCGGCGCCAGCTGGAGGACAAAAGCACCCGCTTCTTCGCCAACGGCAATTTCTACACACCCGACGGCAAGGCACGCTTCATTGCCATCCGCCCAGCCGCACAAACCCGCACCAGCCCGGACTTCCCGCTGGTGCTCAACACCGGGCGCGTGCGCGACCATTGGCACACCATGACGCGGACCGGCAAGAGCCCGCGCTTGTCGCAGCACATGGCCGAACCGTTCGTCGAAATCCACCCGTCGGATGCGCAGCACTTCGGCATCGGCGATGCCGAGATCGTCCGCGTCTCGACTGCCCATGGCGAGGTGCTGGTCCGCGCCCTGGTGACGGTGCGCCAACGCCAAGGCTCTGTATTCGTTCCGATGCACTGGACCGATCAGTTCTCCGGCCGCGCGCGCGTCGATGCACTGGTCGCGCCGACGACCGATGCGATTTCAGGCCAACCGGCCTCGAAGAATGTTGCCGCCCGCATCGAGCGGTTCGCCGCCACAGCCTTCGGCTTCGCCGTGCTTGCCGAACGGCCCGCATCGATCGACGCCGATTACTGGAGCCTCGCCCGCGGCCCCGCCGGCTGGCGGCTTGAAATTGCGCTGCAGGACAGCCGCGACTGGACCGGGTTTGCCGCCGCGCTATTGGGCATGGAAGGCGAGACGCTCGCCTATCACGACATCGCCGGCGGGCACCATCGCTTCGCCCGTTTCGCAGGCAATAGGCTGGTCGGCGCGCTCTATCTTGCGCCAACCCCGGTGGCGGTGTCGCGCGGCTGGGCAGTCGAACAACTTGGCGCTGACCATGCCAATCGGCAGGCGCGGCTGGCGATTGTCGCCGGGCGGCCGGGCGGCAACAGCGTCGACCGCGGTGCCATCGTCTGCGCCTGTTTCGGGGTTGGTGCCAACCAGATCGCGGAAGCGGTACGCGGCGGCTGTACCAGCGTCGCGGCAATCGGCGCCGTCCTTCACGCCGGCACCAATTGCGGCTCTTGCCGCGCCGAGATCAAGACCATTATCGACGGGCGGCGTCTGCAAGCTGCGGAGTGAATGCGCCGAGAAACTCTGCCGTGCCGCTGCATGATGCTTACTAGCAATTTACAAACCATGGGCTACCAACGTTCTGACTTCGATTCGCTCGGAACGGGAGCCTCATGAGCAAAGCCCTGACCTCATTCGCGCTTGCCGCCGCGCTGGCGGCCTTGCTGATGGCGCTCTGCCTGATCGTGGCCAGGCATGGCTATCCCTATGGCGCGATCGGTGCCAAGCGCTTGAGCGACATCGCCGATGCGGGGACGTTCATTCCGCTCGCGGCGATCTATTTTTTCAGCGCACTGCTGATGATGGTTCTGCCGATCAGGCTCGCTGGCATCGTCCTGACACATGCCGCCGATGCGATCTTCTGGACGGTCATCTTGTTGTTTGCGGTCATCGTTGGATGTCTCGCCGCGAGATTTGCTTTCGGTCAGCGCGATGTGCTCCCGGCACTGCTGAACTGGCGGTTCCTGTTTGTCGCAGCCGTCGTCGGATGCCATCTCTTCATCAACGAGCTGCGCCGGAACATCCTGTTGCGAAGCCTGTTCTTCGTCGTCTTCGCCGCAGCGACACTGGCCTGCCTGTTTTGGTCCTTCACCATCTGAGCATGTGCGACCCGTCGGGCAGACGGCCTAATTCTTGTCGACCGGCTTCGAACGCATTCGCGAAACGGTCTCACGCTCGGCCCGCTTCGAACGCATCGGCGGCAGGCCGCGGTCGACCAGGTCCATGTCTTCCAGCACCATGTCGCCCATCCGCTTGAAAGCGATGTCGAGCGCACCGGCCCGGTGGGCGGAGCGCAGGAACCCCGGCAATGTGCGGACCGGGTGATCCTGGCCAAGCGGCTCCTCAGGAAAAACATCGCTGGCGGCGACGATATGGCCGCTGCGGACGATGTCCATCAGCGCCGGGAAATCGACCACGCCGGCTCGGCTGAGCAGGATGAAAGCGGCTCCCTTGCGCATCCTGGCAAACGCCTCGGCGCCGAGGAAGCCCTGGTTTTCGCTAGTCACGGAAGCGACGACGAAGACGAAATCGCTGTTCGACAGAACGTCGTCGAGAGAGGCGGGCTCGACGCCGTTTTCGATCAGGATCGACGGCGGCAGCCACGGGTCGAAGACTTTTGTCCGCGTGCGAAAGCCTGACAGCAGCCGGTTGAGCGCACGGCCAAGATCGCCGAAGCCGATAATGCCGACATCCGCGCCGGAAAGAAGCCGTGCCGTCCGGTTGCCGTCGCCGCCCCACAGCTCCTTGCCCTGACGAAAGGCGAGATCGGCGTCGACGATGCCGCGGGCGAGGTTGAGCGCCATGGCAAGGCCGAGCTCGGCCACCGGTTCGGCAAACACCAGCCCGGTGGTGACGACATGGATGCCGCGCGAAAACAGCGTCTCGTAGGGCATGTTGTTGATGAGGTTGCTCTCGACATTGAAGATGCAGCGCAGCGCCTTCATTCTTTCCAGCGTCTCCGGCGCGATAGGTGGCTGGCCGACGATGTAGCGCGCCTCGGCAAGGATATCGGCCGGCAGCGCCGCCACCGCTTCGGGCGATATTTCGATGATGCGGTATTTCGATCGAAATTTCGCCAGCGCAGCCGGCGTGAAGATCAGGTCGAGCGTGCGCGGTTCGGGTGCGCTGATCACCAGTGGCAAGGCGCTGTCGGACATGATGATTTCCTCCCGTGCGATCCGCGTCGCACCACACTAGAATCGTCTTCCCCGCCCCGACACCTATCACATGCCTGTCGAGGAGGAGAAGTTTGCCTGGCTTCGGCCTTGCGGTGCAGCGGTCGGTGGTCCAGATAGACGGCGATCGAAGGACGACAAGGAAGACAGCGACATGATCCCGTTTCGAAAGAACCTCATCGATGGAGAGTGGGTAGGCGATGCCGGCTCCCGTAACATCAACCCGTCCAATCTCGACGACGTGGTCGGCGAATATGCATCGGGAGGCGCCGAGCACGCCCGGCAGGCCATCGCGGCGGCGAAGGCGGCATTTCCCGCGTGGTCCCGATCGGGCCTGCTGGCCCGCCATGCGGTGCTGAGGAAGGCGTCGGACGAGATCACCGCGCGGAAAGATGAAATCGGCCGGGCGTTGGCGCGCGAGGAAGGCAAGACGCTGGTCGAGGGCATCGGCGAGACTGTCCGCGCCGCCCAGATATTCGACTTCTTCGCCGGCGAGACGCTGCGCCTGTCGGGCGAGCTGGTGCCGAGCGTGCGGCCCGGCGTCGGCGTCGAGATCACCCGTGAAGCGGTCGGCGTCGTCGGCATCATCACGCCGTGGAATTTTCCGATCGCCATTCCGGCTTGGAAAATCGCTCCGGCGCTGGCCTACGGCAACACCATCGTCTTCAAGCCGGCGGAACTCGTTCCGGAGAGCGCCTGGGCTATTGTCGACATCCTACACCGCGCCGGGCTGCCCAAGGGTGTGCTCAACCTGGTGATGGGCAAAGGTTCGGTGGTCGGCCAGGCCATGCTCGACAGTCCTGACCTCAACGCGATCACCTTCACCGGATCGGTCGGCACCGGCAAGCGCGTCGCCGCCGCCAGCGTCGAGCACATGCGCAAGTTCCAGCTCGAAATGGGCGGCAAGAACCCGCTTGTCGTGCTCGACGATGCCGACCTTGCCGTCGCTGTCGACTGCGCCATCAACGGTGCCTACTTCTCGACCGGCCAGCGCTGCACGGCGTCGTCACGGCTGGTGGTGACGGACGGCATTCACGACCGCTTCGTCGAGGCGCTCAAGGACCGCATGGCCAAGTTGGTCGTCGGCGACGCTCTCGATGCCAAGACCCAGATCGGGCCGGTTGTCGACCAGAGCCAGTTGAAACAGGACGAGGACTATATCGCCATCGGACGTCAGGAAGGTGCCGATCTCGCCTTCGGCGGCGAGCGGCTCGATCGTGAAACCCGCGGCTTCTATTTGCAGCCGGCGCTGTTCACCGAAACCACCAACGCCATGCGCATCTCGCGCGAGGAGATTTTCGGACCGGTCGCCAACGTCATCCGCGTCAAGGATTATGACGAGGCGCTGGCGGTGGCCAACGACACGCCGTTCGGCCTGACCTCCGGCATCTGCACCTCGAGCCTCAAGCATGCCACGCACTTCAAGCGCAATTCGGAAGCCGGCATGGTCATGGTCAATCTGCCGACGGCGGGCGTCGACTTCCACGTGCCTTTCGGCGGGCGCAAGGGATCGAGCTACGGCCCGCGCGAGCAGGGCCGCTATGCCGCAGAGTTCTACACCACGGTGAAGACCGCTTACACGTTTTCCGGCTAAGAAAAGGCGGCAGACCAGCCAGGCAGCGAGCAAGTCGATGGCATCTGAGAATACGGACCTGACCTGGCTCAATCCGCCGCCGCACCACGCCTTCGGCAACAATACGGTGCATGTACGGACCGGCGAGGAGACCGACTTCTGGCGCGAGACGTTCTACGGCTTCTGGCGCGACAATGGCCATTTCCTCTATCGTGAGGTCGAGGGCGATTTCAGCGCCGAAGTCACGGTCAAGGGGCACTATGAGGTGCTTTACGATCAGGCCGGGCTTATGGTCCGCCTGAGCGAGACGCACTGGATCAAGGCCGGCATCGAATACACTGACGGGCTGATGTATTTTTCCGTCGTCGTCACCAACGATGCCTCCGACTGGTCGCTGGCCAGCATACCGGCCGATCCGGACGGGGTCAGGATCCGCCTGACCCGCCATGCCGAGACGGTCCGCGTCCAGTATCGCGACGCATTCGACAAGCACTGGAAACCGGTGCGGCTTGCCTATTTCCCCCCGTCGAAAACGGTCGATGTCGGCATGATGTGCTGTTCGCCGCAGCGCGAGGGCTTCGAGGTGACATTCAGCGATTTTTCGATCGGCCCGCCGATCTCGCGAGAACTTCACGACTAAGGCGCCGCGATCCGGTCGCGCGGTTTGCGTCCGGCCTGCCTCAGTAGGTCGCCCGGCCGCCGGAGACGTCGAAGACGGCCGCCGTTGTGAACGAGCATTCCTCGGACGCGATCCAGCAAATCAGCGCCGCCACCTCCTCGACCTCGCCGAACCGCGCCATTGGTATTTTGGACAGCATAAAGTCGATGTGTTGCTGGCTCATCTGCTGGAAGATCGCGGTGCGCACGGCCGCCGGCGTGACGCAGTTCACCGTTACTTTGGTCTTGGCCAGTTCCTTGCCGAGCGATTTGGTCATGCCGATCACCGCCGCCTTGGAGGTGCTGTAGGCCGAGGCGTTCGGGTTACCTTCCTTGCCGGCAATCGAGGCGATGTTGATGATCCTGCCGTAATTGCGTTCGAGCATATGCGGGACCAGCGCCTTGTTGCAGAAGAAGACGCCGTTGATGTTGATGTCGGTGACCCGGCGCCAATCCTCCACCGAATACTCCCAGGTCGTCATGTTCGGCCCGGTGATGGCAGCACTGGTGACAAGGACATCGACCGCGCCAAGCGCTTCGATCGTCTCTCCGGCGGCGGCTTCGACCGCTATGGGGTCGGCGACGTCTAAGGTGACGCTGTGCAGGCCTGGAACAATGGCCTTGGCCTGCTCGATCTGGGCGGCATCGCGATCCCAGACCGAAACACGCCCGCCTTCGCCAGTGATCCTTTGCGCGACGGCCAGGCCGATGCCTGAGGCGCCGCCGGTGATAACAGCAGATCGTCCGGCAAATCGTCCCGCGAAACTCATCGGCATGTGGTCTTCCTCCCAATTGGCGGCGAATGTGAAGTCAACGGCGGACAAGTTCAAGCGCGGACTTGCAACCTCAGAACAGCTTATGATGGGCCAGCACCGGTCAATTGTACGGCACTGCCTTCTGGCCAAATCGTCTCGCCCGGTATGGAGAGAACGGCTGGAACGACGCGCCCGGTTGGCATCCGGGTGACAGGCGGCGCCGGATGGGTTATATTGCACTGCACAATGCGAGCGCCTGCCGGCGAGGCTCCCATCGATCCGACGAATCGGCCCACGAGCGGCCCATGAAATCGGCATTGAGCTGCAAGGACGGAAAACCGCTATCGAGATGAAGATTCCAAAATCTCTGTTGATCGATCCGGACAAGAACACGGTCTATGGCAGCTTTGCCGTTGCCGTCTCGATCTGGGCGTTTTCCTACTCGACCATTTTCGGCCAGGCCATGATCCTGGCCTACTATGCAGTCTGGCTACCGCTCATCCTGGTCGACTACCGCAAGATATTAAGGCACGGCTCCAGCGCCTGGCTTCCGCTGGCCTTTGCAACCTATGTCTGCTTCTCGGTGTTCTGGTCGGCGGCTCCCGGCACCACGGCAAGAACGGCCGTCCAATATTGCTCCCATATCGCCTGCGCCTACATTGCCGCGCGCACCGTCAGCGTCCGGACCTTGACCATAGGCGCCCTGATCGGGATTTTCGTCGTCCTGCTCTACTCGCTCAAGGTCGCGAGCTATTCCTACGATGTTCTCGATGGGACGTATAATTTCGTCGGCGCGTTCAGCTCCAAGAACCAGATCGGCTTTGTCGCATCGCTTGGCATCTATTTCTGCGTTGTCTACCTGGCCTTTCTCAGGCGCGGCCGGATAAGCTGTTTGTTGATCGTACCGATTGTCCTTCTATCGGCCTATCTGCTGGTGGTGTCGCATTCCGCCACTTCGATGGCATCTACCCCCGCGGTTCTCGCTCTGGTCGCCCTGCTTTCCATCGGCAAGCTGCTTTCGCTCCGCCATCGCCGGGTAATTTTCATAATCGGTGCGGGCGGGCTGGTCTCCTGCACCGTGATTGCGCTGAATCTCGGGCTGATGGACTTTGTCCTTGGCCTTTTCGGCAAGGATTCGACGCTCACCGGACGAACCTACCTCTGGCAACAGGGCTGGAATGCCGCGCAGCAATCGCCCATCCTCGGCGTCGGCTACGCGGCTTATTGGGTGCAGGGCTTCTCCGAGGCCGAGCGGCTGTGGAACGAATTCTATATCGCCGCGCGAAGCGGCTTCCACTTCCACAACACCTACATCGAGACCTTGGTGGAACTCGGCTTCGTCGGCGCGACACTGCTTTCGCTGATCATCCTGCGCACGCTCTGGGGTCACGTCTCGGCGCTGATATTCAGGACATGGCAAGCCGACTCCGTGATTCTTGCCGGCGTCATGGTGCTTCTGTTCATCCGATCCTTCGTCGAGGTCGAGACCCTCAATCCCTACATCATGGGATCGTTCCTGCTGTACTACAGCTACTTCAAGCTGGTGAGGGTGCCGGCCGTCGCTCCTTCCCGGTGGAGCGCCGTGAACCATCTTGAGGAACCGGACGCCGTGCGAGGCTAGAGCGGGCGGATCCAGGCGGTTCGTTGCCCGAAGGCCGCCTTGTTTTCTGACCCATAAGATCCCAAACGCAAAAACCCCGCAGACCGCTGCCTGCGGGGTTGGTGCTTTGCTCCGGTGGAAAGAAGCTACTGGATGGCCAGGGGCGCCGGTTTGACCTTGATCACGTCCCCTGGCAGCACCGGCGTGTCTTCATCGGCGGTGATTTCGCTGGTCTTGCCGTCGACCACCCGCACCAGGGAAAATGATAAGGCCGCTGGTTCGTTGTTGCCGTAGAATTGCGGCATGGGGCTGCCCGACAAGGCTTCGGACATCAAGGCCTTTTCCATATTCAGCTTCAGCGTCACCTCGTTGAGATCGGCTTCCGTCTGTTGCCGGTCGGTCGCGAGGCTGGAGTTCTGGGTATTCTCGAGATCGATGGCGTCCTGGGTGGCCTTGCTGATCGACTGCTTGGCCGTGAGAATCGCCGTTTCGTAATCCAGGATCTGGCCCTCGAGATCGGCGATGGTTTGCTGCGAGTTCAAAACCCGCGTGTTGACGACCAGGCCCTTTTGCGCCAGCGAGCCGATGCCGTTGAGCTGCTCCTTCGCCAGATCAACCTGCTTCTGCTGGTTGACGATCTTTTTCTGCAGCGAATCGATCTCGCTCTGCAGCAGCGCCTTCAAATCGTCGAGCGCCTGCAAGCGCAGCTTGAGTTTCTTCTGGTCGGCCGCCAGGATCGCCGTCTCATCGGCAACGATGCTGGGCAGCTTCGGATCGTCGGCCACCTCTTTCGGCACCGCGAATGCCGGCTTGTCCGCCAGTTCCGCTTCGATGCGGGCGCGCTTGACGGTCAGCCTGACCAATTGGTCTTGTAATACGTCGAAATTGCCCTTCGCATTGATCAGGTCGCGGTCGTAGCGCTGCCCGCTCTCCGGGTTCCGCCGGGCTCCGCCGGCAATGCTCATCGCTTTCAGCACGGACAACCCAGGCACACAAGGATACTGGCCGGGCGATTGCACCTCGCCGGAGATGTAGAATGGCCGGTACTGTGCCATTTCGACGGAAGCCTCCGGCTTGTCGGCCAGAGCGAGCTTGCGCTGCAGCGCCTCGCCGAGCGATGCGGCGATCTCCGAAGTCGTCTTGCCGGATGCGGGCATCTCGCCGACGAAGGGAACCGACAAGGTTCCAGCGGGCCCGACCGTGTATTCTCCATTGATGGCCGACCAGTCACGGAACGTGCCTTCGACGGTCTGCCATTCCGCCACGCGAATGGTCAGCTTGTCCTGTGCTCCTAGGCGATAGTCGTCGGCGAAGGCAAACTGTGGCAAGGCGAGCGACAGCGTCAGGCCGGTCGCCATTGTAAGGCAAGTCGTCAAAAGCCGTACTCGCCGCATGCGTCTGGAGAGAATACCGGTGCAAAAAATATCGATTGTATCTGCTTTCAACTGAGCGTTTCCGATCTGGTTTGCCCCGCCCGATGAGCTGCCGATGCCTGAGTTAGGGGCCTGAGTTCCAGGCCCGAATTCTGGACAGTCGCTCCTCGATGCACGGCCAGCAAGCGGCCGTCAGTAGCAGCCTCGCGACATCCAGACCGCGGGTACGGTCTTGATGATGATGCGGATGTCTTCGAACATCGACCAGTTCTCGACATAGTGCCTGTCGAATGCGACGCGGCTGTCATACGAAACATCGTTGCGTCCGCTGACCTGCCACAGCCCTGTCAGGCCGGGGCGCGATTTAAGATAATAGACGGCCGAATTGCCATAAATCTCCAGCTCATCGCGCACCACGGGACGAGGCCCGACCAGGCTCATATCCCCCTGCAGGATGTTGATGATCTGCGGCAACTCATCGAGGCTGAGCTTCCTCAGCACCGCTCCGACGCGCGTGATCCGCGGGTCGTTCTTCAACTTGCGGGTCGCTATCCATTCGGCGTTGGCCTCCGGATTCGCGGCGAGATAGGCAGCAAGCACCCGCTCGCCGTCTGGAACCATGGTGCGGAACTTGAGGCACGGAAAAATCCGTCCTCCGCGGCCGATCCGGCTGTGACCATAGAAAATCGGCCCGCCATCGGAAAACCTGACAAGCAGCGCTATCATCACGAACAGCGGGCTGAGAGCGACCAGGCCGATCAGCGAACCGACAATATCGAAGCTGCGTTTGAGCAGGCCGCCAATCGGTGGCGGAAAATCGACGCCGGCCTGCGAAAAATCCGCATCGGCCGGCTTGGCTACGTCCCTCATGCGTAAACTCCATACGTTGAACGGATGGTTTACCGCACGATACCAAAAAAATGTTGCAGCGCAACACACAATTTCCCAGACGGCTGTAATAGTCGCGTCATGAACTGACTAAATAATAAACTCGTCCTGCACAAAATTTCGCCTTTATGTCGCAAAAGAGACAGATTATGGGCAATTTTGGAAAAACTAGTCCTATTTTGGGGCTGATTTTAGGCGAATCGCTCTTTATACCCTCCTGTGGAGCTTTGCCGTCATTTAGAATTTCAAGATAATGACTGATGTTATGCTAAAATACTATTCAATATTATAAATCTTACTGGAGTGAGTCGATATCCGGCAATCAGTGGTGATGCCGACGTGTGCGTTGCACCATGGCAGAGTCGATCCCGAGGATTCGTTTAAAATTTATTGCGCAGCTGCCCTTGCCGCCTATTGCGCGGCTCAATAGAGTTGCAAATTGTTTCTGTCGGACTATGGACAGATTGGGCTAGGCCGGAAGCAACCGGCCAGAAGCGGGCAACCTAAATAAGCTCGCAGAGTTTAAGGGAGGTGCTCGGGGTGGGCTTGTCGACATTTTTTCCCGAGCCGGTTGATGGGCTATCGGGTATGTCACTGCCAAAGTTCATTATCGGAATGTGTTTTGCGCTGGCGATCGTGATCGTCTGGTCCTATTTAGGCGGCGCCTCGCTCGGTACGACGCTGTTTCGTGTCATCGGCTGCGCTATAGTCATCCAACTGGGTTATTTTCTGCTGGTCTTTGCCATGGTTGCCAGAAATGCCCCGACCCCGGCCGACAAAATCCGCGACGCTGAACGAAAGCTGAGTTCGAACGAAGCGGCCGAAGCCGAGAAACTCAGCGCCAGGAGAGGCCTTCACTGATTTCGGGCCTGGCCGCGGTCTGCGATGTCCATGTGACCTGTGGTTAAGCTCGCCGGTCCCCTGACGAATTGCTCACCTCAACGACACGGGCAGTCGGCATTCCTGTTCTTTCAATTCCTTGACACTGCGGGCCTCGACGCGCTCGCTCCGCCCCGCCGCCGTCCGGTCGGCGAGGATCAGCAACTGGTTTCTGCCAGTTGAGCGCTCTGATGGAGCGTGTAGGAACGGCTCTGCCAAGCGGCGCATTTCTGGAGCCATCCCGATTGAGGCTCGCCGCCTACCCAACCGGGCCAATGACACCCAGCAAAATGAAAAACTGGACGGCGCCGATGATTTTGGCGATGCTTGCTTCGCATTTGCAGCATAGGCGTTTGGGCCGATGCATTTCAGGATGGGCGGTGGGGCATTGAGCGGACGGGGCGAGGAAATCCGCAACGGCTTCTGCAACCGAGAGGCATGTCTATGACATCATTCCAGGTCTGCGTGATCATCGCCGCCCGCAATGCGGCGCGGACAATCCCGGCTGCCATTGCATCGGCATTACGCGAGCCTGAGGTTGCGGAGGTTGTCGTCGTCGACGACGCGTCCACCGACGATACCGCGAAAGTCGCCCACGCGGCCGGCGACGGCACGGGCCGTCTTTCCGTCATCCGCTTCGACGCCAATCGCGGCCCATCCTTTGCACGCAACGCCGCGATTGCCGGTTCCAGGTCGCCGTTCATCAGCATTCTGGACGCTGATGATTTCTTTTTCGAAGGCAGGTTTCACAGACTGTTCGCCAGCACCGATTGGGATTTCGCCGCAGACAACATCATGCTTGTCAGGGATGACGCGGCAACCGACGTTTCGAAAATCGTGGCTCCACCGTTCTCGCCCGAGCCGGAATTCCTCGATTTCGAGGGTTTCATCGACGCCAACATCTCCAGGCGCCGTGTGCAACGAGGGGAACTGGGGTTCCTCAAACCCGTGATCAGCCGCGCCTTCCTCGATCGGCATGGGCTGCGCTACGACGAGAAGCTGCGCCTGGGTGAAGACTATGAACTCTATGCGCGCGCGGTTGCCCTTGGCGCGCGCTTCAAGGTCATCAAATCCTGTGGCTACGGCGCGATCGTGCGCGCCGATTCGCTGAGCGGACGGCACAAGACCCAGGACCTGAAGCATCTGGCCGATGCCGACCTGGCACTGCTTGCGATCGACAGTTTGCCGGAGGCATCGAAGGCTGCGCTGAGAAGGCACGAGCGGCACATCCGCGACAAATACCGGTTGCGGAAGTTTTTAGACGTGAAGGCTGAGCGCGGGTTGGCACCGGCCGCGGCCTACGCCTTGGCCGGCTCGTCCAACCTCACAGCCGTCGTCCGCGGCGTTGCCTCCGACAAGCTGGATGCGCTGTTTCGCCGCGCTGGTCTCGCTGCGAAGCGTCAGCATGTGCCGCCGCTGCGCTTCCTCATGGCCGGAACCAGCACGGCCAACGAAAGCTAGGCACGTCAACGTGCGATGGCGGTAGCCACTCCCTTACCCTTCGGTCGGCTCGCACCATTTCAACGAGATTCATGAGTTACGATCTAGGTGGTTGCCTATGCGCGCAGGGAATGGCAATCTATGTTGCGGTGCAGCAATTTTGGACGGCCAACCGAACTGGCCCGAGACATACCCTGTCGGAGGAGCTGGACGATGCAAGAAATGTCTTTTGAATGTGGACGGGCACTAAGGCCGTTCACCAGCTCGACGATGATGGGGCGCTGACTGCATGGCCTCGATCTTTCGCTTCCGGTCGAGAGATCCGGCGCGCGACACGCAGACCGACACCTCGCGCCTTGATCGGTTGGCAAAGCTGCTGGACCAGATCTCGGCCGAAGTCGAGGCGGAGAAGAGCGGCCTTGAGAACCGCTACAGGACAACGGCTACCAATGCCGCCTTTCTGGTTGAGGCGATGGAGAACGGAACGGTCTCCTCTCGCAGGTCTTCCGAAGTCGGCGAACTGACCAGGTCGATCCTGAATTGCGAGCGGCGCATCGCAGCGCTGTCGCGCCAGATGCAGAAGATGAAGGATCTCCGTCATTCGCTGGATGAAATCTTCGAAGAGAAGCGGCAGAACGGTCCCGACATAAGGACCGATTTTGTGAAGCCCGCCGATTCCGGCACAGGCTGAGCGAACACCCGGGTCGGCGCAATGGTTTTAGGCACAACACGGAGCTTGGGAGCGACAGAGGTCAAGATCAGGTTGTTTCGTCACGGTTCGAACGATCGCTTTGGGGGCGCACAGCACAAGGTGAGTTTGATATGAACGCAGATCTTAAAAGCACGCCCGCCCCGGCAACCCGAGGCACCCCGTTCACGCGCCCGATCCCAGGCAAGCTGCGGCGGCTCCGTTCAGACGGCGCGTTTCTGCTGGTCGTTCTCGGCAGTCTGGTTGCGGGCCTGGTGCCCGCCGGCGCGCAGGATCTCCCAACCGCGCCGTCCTTTGTCGATGATTTCACCAGCCTCAGTCGCGCGCGCTGGTACATTTCCGACGGCTGGACGAACGGCAAGCATCAGAACTGCACCTGGTCCAAAAGCCTGATCGGGCTTTCCGACGGCATGCTGACGCTCGGTTTCGAGAAGCGCAAGCTGAAGGATCGCGAATTCGCCTGCGCCGAGATCCAGACCAAGCAGCGCTTCGGCTACGGCACCTACGAGGCGCGGATGAAGACCGACACGGGCTCTGGCGTCAACGCGGCATTCTTCAGCTTCGTCGGCGATGCCGACAAGCAGCCGCATGATGAAATCGACTTCGAGGTGCTGACCAAGGACACGTCCAAGGTCCAGGTCAATGCCTACATAGCCGGCAAAGGCAAGAACGAGAAACTGGTCGACGTCGCCGGCGGCACCGACAAGGCCTTCAACGACTACGCCTTCGTCTGGGAAAAGGACCGGCTGCGCTGGTACGTCAACGGCAAGCTTGTCCACGAGATCACCGATCCGGCGAAGCTGCCCACCCATTCGCAAAGGATCTATTTCAGCCTGTGGGGCAGCGATACGATGAAGGGCTGGATGGGGCCGTTCTCGGATCCGGGCCGCAAGCTCACCATGCAGGTGGATCGTGTTGCATTCACCGCACTTGGCCAGCCCTGCCAATTCCCCGAATCGCTGGCATGCAACACAAACTAGAAGCGCATCTGAACCGGCCGGGCCGAAGGTGGTCGGAAAACCGAAGCTCGAACAGGCCCGAAGCCTTGAACAGGGATGAAACCGAATGAATTTGACTGTCTTTGGAATCGGCTATGTCGGTCTTGTACAGGCGGCGGTGCTTGCCGAAGTCGGCCATCAGGTGGTCTGCGTCGACATCGATGCAAAAAAGGTCGAGCGGCTCAACCAGGGTCATGTCCCGATCTTCGAGCCTGGGCTCGAAAACATCGTCAAGGAGAACCATGCCGCCGGCCGCATCAAGTTCACCACCGACGCCGCCGCGGCGATCAAGCATGGCCAGATCCAGATGATCGCCGTCGGCACGCCGCCGGGCGAGGATGGTTCGGCCGACCTCAAATATGTGCTGGCCGTCGCCGAGGCCATCGGTCGTGAGATGGACGAGCCCAAGATCGTCGTCGGCAAGTCGACCGTGCCCGTCGGCACCTGCGAAAGGATAAAGGCCAGGATCGCCGCAACGCTGAAGGCGCGCGGGCGCGAGGATCTGGCTTTCGACGTCGCCTCCAATCCGGAATTCCTCAAGGAAGGGTCCGCTGTGAGCGACTGTATGAAGCCCGACCGCATCATCGTCGGCACCAGCAACGAGGACACCGAGGCGGTGATGCGCGAACTCTACGCGCCGTTCAACCGCAACCACGAAAAGATGATCGTCATGGATGTGCGCAGTGCCGAGTTCACCAAATACGCGGCCAATTGCATGCTGGCGACCAAGATCAGCTTCATGAATGAAATGGCCAACCTGGCCGAGCAACTGGGCGCCGACATCGAGGAAGTCCGCAAGGGCATCGGCAGCGACCCGCGGATCGGCTACCACTTCATCTATCCGGGCCTCGGCTATGGCGGCTCGTGTTTCCCGAAGGATGTGCGTGCCCTGATCAAGACCGCCGAGGCCGTCAAGTTCGACGCCAAGCTGCTGCGTGCCGTCGAGGAGCGCAACAACCAGCAGAAGTCGGTCCTGTTCGAGAAGGTGGACCGCTATTTCAAGGGCAATCTCAAAGGCAAGACATTTGCGCTGTGGGGCTTGGCCTTCAAACCCAATACCGACGACATGCGCGAGGCCCCGGCCCGCACGCTGATGGAAGCGCTCTGGGCCGCCGGTGCCAATGTCCAGGCCTACGATCCCGAGGCGATGCAGGAATGCCAGGCGATCTACGGGCTCCGCGATGACCTGCAACTGTGCGGCACCAAGGAGGCCGCGCTGCGAGGCGCCGATGCGCTCTTGATCGTGACCGAGTGGAAAAGCTTCAGCGCGCCGTCTTTCGATGCGCTGAAGAACGCGCTGACCACGCCCGTTATCTTCGACGGACGCAATCTCTACGACCCCAAGGTCATCGCCCGCCACGGCATCGAATACCACAGCATCGGCAGAATGGCGGCGTGACGCTAGGGCGGTCCAGCAAGGAGCCAGGTCCATGAAAGTTCTGTTTGCGGGCGGTAACGGCTACACGCCGCAGTTCAGCGGTGGCGTTCAGTCGAGCACGCATCATCTGGTCGAGCAGCTGCGCGAGCACGGTCATGACGCCTCGGTTTTGGCGGCGCTGTTCGGTGACGGCATGTTCGGCTTCAAGGCGCGCGCCAAGATGAAGCTGCTTCGCCAGCGAGCGGTCATCGACAGCTATCCCGGCTATCCGGTCGTGCGGGCATGGTTTCCCTGGGAGGCGGCGCGCTTCGCGGTCGAACGGCTCGATCCCGATGTCGCCGTCGTGCAGTGCCACAAATCGGTGCCGATCGGAAAGGCGCTGCAGGCGCTCGGACTACCGCTGGTGGTCTATCTGCGGAACGTCGAATTCCACGAACTGGCCGGCGACCTGCGCGAATTGCATTCGGCGCTTTATATCGCCAATTCCGAATTCACCGCGCGCACCTATAAGGAAAGGTTCGGCATCGACTCGACCGTGATCCCGCCGACCATCAATCCCGGGCTCTACAGCACGCCGACCACCGGTGAATTCGTCACGCTGATCAATCCTTACAACGAAAAAGGGTTCGAACTCGCCGTGCGCATCGCCGGCCAATGCCCCGAAATTCCGTTCCTGTTCGTCGAAAGCTGGAAGCTCGACGACGACCATCGGGCGCAGATCGAACAGATCATCGCCCCGCTGCGCAACGTCAGGCTGGAAAGCCGCACCAGCGACATGAAGACCGTCTATGGCCGCACCAAGATCCTGCTGGCGCCCAGCAAATGGGAAGAGGCCTGGGGGCGGGTGGCATCCGAGGCCCATTGCAGCGGCATTCCAGTCGTCGGGTCCCGTCGCGGCGGCCTGCCGGAAGCGATTGGCGCCGGCGGCGTGGTGCTCGACTATGACGCACCGCTCGACGACTGGGTCGCCGCGGTCAGGCGACTATGGAGCGACAAGGCCGAGTACGACCGTCTGTCGGCGGCGGCGCAGCTGTTTTCGGAGCGGCCGCAAATGAACCCCGACAGCCAGTTCGCGACTTTTCTCGGCGTTCTCGACCGCGCCAGGCAAGGCGCGCTGGAGCGTGCCGCCTGATGTATTTCGTCCAACGCCATGCATGTCGCCTAAAAGCCGGCTCTCGCGCCTGACCAGGGTGGGAGCTGCTTTGGGACAACGACACGCACAACCCCAGACGCTTGAGGCGCCTTGCACGGCGGCGACGGGCGTCATCCCTCATCCGCGCGAGCAGATCGCCGACCGGCCTCGAAAGATCGTCCATTCGATGAAGATTTGCTTCGTAGTTGATAAGTTCCCCTCTTTGTCGGAGACCTTCGTCCTCGACCAGATAGAAGGGTGCCTCGAGCGCGGCATGCAAGTCGGCGTCGTCTGCAACGAGACGTCCTTCGGCAAGGACAGCAACATCGACGATCGCCGCTGGCAGGGTCTTCCTGGCAAGGTCGTCTGCTGGTGGGGCGGGCTGGGGCGCTTTCGCCCGACGCTCAGGAGATGGTCGGGCAGGTTCTGGGATAAGCTCTCGACCGCTGTCGACATCGCTTTTGCGCGCAAGTTGCAGAACGCCGATGTGATCGTCGCGCATTTCGGCAATAACGGCATGCGCGTCGCCCGCGCCATGAAACGAGGCCGGATTTCCGCTCCGCTGGTGACCATATTCCACGGCCGCGATGTCGGCGAACCGCTGCATGACAACACGCTCACGCGCTACAAGGTTGTCTTCGACAAGGGCGTTCTCCAGCTCCCGGTGAACGCGTTTTTCCGGGACGCCCTGATCGGCGTCGGCGCACCCCCGGCGCAAGTCATGGTTCACCATATGGGCGTGCGGCCCGGTGAGATCGGCTACCATTGGCGTTCCTGGGACCGGGACACGCTGTCCTTCATCTCGGTCTGCCGGCTGACCGAAAAGAAGGGCATCGAATTCGCCCTTCGGGCGCTCGCCAGCCTGCCGCGGCGCGACTGGGTCTATTCGGTGATTGGCGGCGGCGAATTGCTGGAAGAGTTGAAGAAGCTCGCCGCAAATCTCGGCATTGCCGACCGGGTGACTTTCCTCGGGCCGCGTCCGCATGCCGAGGTCAAGCAGCGCCTGCGCAATGCCCACGTATTCCTGCTGCCTAGCGTAGCCGCGCGAGACGGCGATCTCGAGGGTATTCCGGTGGCGCTGATGGAAGCTATGGCCGCCGGGCTGATCGTCGTCAGCACCTATCACTCGGGCATCCCCGAACTGATCGAGGATCAGGAGACAGGCTTCCTCGCACCGGAGCGAGACGTTGCGGCGTTGGCCCGCAAGCTTGTCTGGGTGGCAGAGAACCCGGACAAATGCGAGCGCATCGCATATGCGGCGCGCCGCAAGATCGAGCAGGATTTCAACGCGGACGTACTCAACGAACGTTTTGCGCAGATCGTTGCTCAACTGGCCGAAGCCAGGCAGCCGGCATGAACGCCAACCCGCCCCCCCAGTTCGGTCGCGTCGCCCTGCGCGGCGGCATGGTGACGATCGGCGCGCAAGGCTTCAAGATGGCGATCCAGTTTCTCTCGGTCATCGTGCTTGCCCGTCTGCTCGTGCCCGAGGATTTCGGCCTGGTGGCTTCCGTCGGGCCGATCGTGGCCTTTGTCGGGCTGCTTCAAAACCTTGGCCTGCAGCAGGCCGTGGTCCAGCGCAAGGATATCAGCACCGAGCAGCTCAACCAGGTATTCTGGATCAGCGCGCTGGTGGGGATGGGCAGTGCCGTGGTGGTTGCATGCCTGGCGCCCGCCATCGCTGCCTTCTATGGCGATCAACGCATGGTCGGGATCACCATCGGCTCTGCCTTGCCGCTGCTGCTTGGCAGCCTCGCCGCGGTGCCGCTGGCGCTGATGAACCGTCACTTGCGCTTTGGCCAACTCGCGCTGAACGACGTGATAACCGCTGCTGCCGGACTTGCGACTACCGCAATCGCCGCCTATGCGGGGCTGGGCTACTGGTCGCTGGTCATCGGCCCTGCGGTATCGGCTGTTGTCGCGCTGGCCGCGGCATGGCAGGTGGCGCGCTGGACGCCGTCGCGGCCGGACCTGAAGGTCGATACCGACATATTGTCTTTCGGCGCCAATCTGACCGGCTTCAATCTGGCCAACTTCTTCTCGCGCAATCTCGACAACATCCTGATCGGAAAATATTCGGGCGCGATCGAGCTCGGCTATTATGACCGCGCCTACAAGCTCCTGCTGTTTCCGCTGCAGAACATCAACCAGCCGCTGACACGCGTGATGGTGCCGCTGCTGAGCCGCATCCATGAGGACAAGGCGCGGTTTCGCGACATCTATGTGCGAACCAATTGGATGCTGGCGGCCATCACTATGCCCGGCATCGCGGCGCTGACGCTGACGTCGGACCAGGTCGTCGGGCTTCTCTTCGGCGAGCGCTGGACAGCGGTGGCGCCGATCTTCGCCTGGCTGGGCATCGCCAGCCTGATCCAGTCCGTCTCGAGCACCACCGGCTGGATCTTCATCTGCCAGGGCAAGACCAAGACCATGTTCCACTGGGGCATCTACTCGTCGCTGACGACGGTCGCCGCCTTCATCATCGGCCTGCACTGGGGCGCCGTCGGTGTCGCGGCGGCCTACGCGATCAGCGGCTATGTGCTGCGCGTCCCGGTGCTTGCCGTTCTTGTCCACCGGGTCGGCCCGGTGACCGCAGCCGACTTCCTGGTCATGCAGGGGCTTTTCATCGCGTCATCGCTGCTTGCCTGGTCCGTGTACCGGGAGTTGCCGGCATCGCTGACCAGCCAGTCAGACCTGCTCGCGGTGGTCCTGGCGGGTGCCCTCAATTATTCGATCGGCCTGGTCCTCATGCTCGCCCTTCGCCAGTCGCGCAGCGCCCTGTTCACCACGCTTTCCAGCGCCATGCGCAACGCCCGCTAGGCCGGCAATCACCGGCCTCAAAAGCTCACCTGCCGACATCGCCGACGCATGCTCCTCAAGCACTGCCTGAAGGCTCGTCCTGCGATAGAGGTCGAGATTGGCGGTAAGTCTGCCGAGCTTCTCGCTCGCTTCCTCGGGCGTCACCGTGTCGATGTCGAGCAGCAGGTCGGCGACGCCGATCCGCTTGGCAAGTTCCTTGGTCTTGAATTCATACGCGATCGGCAGCACCGGCGTGCCGACGCAGAGCGACATGATCATCATGTGCATGCGCGTTGCGACAACGAAGTCGAAGCCTTTCACCAGTGCCATCAGTTGCTCCGGCGTGTGGAACGAAGCGTCCACGCTGACATGCTTGGCGATCTCCGGATCGAGTTCGGCAACGATAGCCCGCGCCGTCTTGGAATCGTCATGGGCGTATTCCGGCACGCCCTGGCAGGTGGAGACGAAGGTGACCTCCTTGGCGTGGTCCCTGACCAGGATGGTCGCGATCGCGCGGATCGAGTCGATGTAGCGGCGCATGCCGCCCTCGCCGTCGCTGACATAGTTCCAGTGACGGACGGAAATGGCGACGCGGCCGGTGACGGTCGCCGACTGGCCGGAGGCCAGAATTTTTCCGATCCTGTCGGTGTCGGCCAAGGCAAAGACGGCGTCGGCCACGACGTGGCATTTGCCGGGGTCTTTCACCATGTCCACAATGTGACCTCGCGAACGTTCGTCGCGCAGCAGGATGAGCGGGCTCCGATCGAAGATTGGGCTCAACTCCTGGCGATTGTAACTTTTGTTGAACGGGCCGAGCGATTGCGTGAAGAAGACGGGGTCCTTCCCCAGAATCGCGTCGATCCGGAATTGATTGAGTCGCCGTTCCAGATTGTAAGTCTCGACAAGATAGGTTCCGCCTGTCGTGACCACGAGGTCGGCGTCTTTGTAGATCTCGAGACCACGGCGATTGCTTGAGTTGAACAAACGCCCGAGAACGCCGCGGATGCCGAACCGCCGCAGGGCATTGAGGATGAGCCGATTGTAGATCGGCTTGAACAGGTTCTTCAGCCCGCTGCCGTATTTGTAGCGGAACAGCGATTCCGACAGCAGCTTGTGGAATTCGAGATCAGGATACTCTTTCTTCGTGTAGAGCCTCGCCGCCACCTCCGGCTGGCTGTCGAAGACATAGAACTGGATATCGTCTTGCACGATCGTCTTGAAAACATGGCGGATCGCCAGGAGAATCGCTGCATCCCCGGTATTCAGGCAGACGGTGTTTTCAACCGCGATCTTCATGGAATGACCTCATTTCGTGAGTAGTCCCGTGCTTCCATCGACGGGTGCGAAGGGGCGGATTGCAGGCGGGTTGGCCGAAAATGCTGCACGCCAAGGATGGTCCTCGCGTCGTGATTATTGGCGCGCAGCCCGATGGCAGGCCAACGCGCGGTCCATGTGGCCCAAGCAGAGCGAGATTAACCCATCGATTTTGCAGTGCAACAAAAAACGGGGATCTTTGCTACGCTGCAACCAAAAATGTTGCGATGCAGCAAGAGCTGTACTAGCATTGTCGCGGGCGGGCCAACAGCGGTCGAGTTTTCATGCTGCATGTCTTGTACTTGGTACACGACGTCTCCGACCCGGCAGTGCGCCGGCGGATCATAATGCTCAAGGCAGGCGGCGCCCAGGTTACGCTGGCGGGCTTTCGTCGTACGGCAAGCGCAGTTGCTGATGTCGAGGGCTTGCAGCCGATCGATCTCGGCCCGACTCGTGATGGCCGATTCGCCCAACGTCTGGCCGCGATCATGAAGGCAGTTGTCTCGACCGGCTCGAAGCTGGGCTCAATGCCACGGCCCGACCTCATTGTCGCGCGCAATCTGGAAATGCTGGCGCTTGCCCGCCGCGCCAGATCGGCTTTCCAGGCAACGGTGCCGATCGTCTACGAGTGCCTGGATATCCATCGCCTGCTGCTTCGCGACGATCCGCTGGGATGGGCGATGCGCGGCGCAGAACGCTTCCTGGCTAGGGATGTGAAGCTTCTGGTGACCAGCTCTCCGGCCTTCATCGCCAACTATTTCAAGCCGTTCGGGCAGATTGCCGCCCCAGTCGAACTGCTCGAAAACAAGTATTTCGAGCCAGCCGCGGCCTCGCTGGATGACCGCGCGGCGCCGGAGAACCCCGTAGCGCCGCCTTGGCGGATCGGCTGGTTCGGGGCGCTCCGCTGCCGCCGTTCCCTGGAGCTTCTGGCCGAATTTTCGCGCCGCCTCGACGGCCGCTTTGAAATCGTCCTCAGGGGCCGCCCGGCGCTGTCCGAATTTCCCGATTTCCACGGTTTCGTCGAATCGGAACCCTGGCTCTCGTTTGGCGGGCCCTACCGCAATCCCGAGGATATGGCGGCGATCTACCGCGAGGTCCACTTTTCCTGGGCCATCGACTTTTTTGAGCAGGGCCTGAACTCCGAATGGCTGCTGCCCAACCGGCTCTATGAGGGCTGCCGCTTCGGAGCCGTGCCGATTTCGATGGGAGCCACCGAAACCGGCCGGTTCCTCGACCGGCAAGGCATAGGGGTTCTTTTGCCAGAAGCCACGCCCGAGGCGCTCGAAGTCGCCGTCGGCACGATGGAGCAGCATCGGTTCGGGACATTGAGGGCGCGTGTTCTCGCCCGCAATCCGCGCACCTGGAGCTACGACCGCGCCGATTGTCGGGCGCTCGTCGAAAAGCTCCGCGGGCTGACTGCGGCTCCCGGTCCATATGCTGCCGAAGCATTGGCATAGAAGGACTGCCGATGACGCAAACCGAAATTCCATCCTGCACGATCGTGGTTCCGTGCCTGAACGAGGCGGCCCATATCGGCGCGTTGCTTCGAGAGCTCCGCCCTGCGGCCGAGAGGCTGGGCGCCGTGATCATCGTTGCCGATGGCGGCAGCACGGACGGCACCAGGACGATCGTCGCGGACATCGCCGCAAAAGATCAGCGGGTGATCCTGCTGCACAATGAAAAGCGCTTGCAGAGCGCGGCAATCAATCTCGCCGTCGCCAGGTTCGGGGAAGGCGTCGACTATCTCATTCGCATCGACGCGCATGGCGGCTATCCCGCGGATTATTGCGACCGGCTGGTCGAAGAAGCGCAGGTCACCGGTGCGGATTCGGTCGTCGTCTCGATGCTGACCAGTGGCAGCGGCATGGTTCAGAAAGCAGCGGCAGCGGCGCAGAACTCCAGGCTCGGCACCGGCGGTTCCAAGCACCGGCATCTTTCGGCGGGGGAATGGGTCGATCATGGCCACCACGCACTGATACGGATATCGGCGTTCACCGCGGTCGGCGGCTATGACGAAACCTTCAGCCACAATGAGGATGCCGAACTCGACTATCGGCTCCGCCAGGCCGGCTACCGCATCTGGATGACCGGCAAGACGCAAATGGTCTACTACCCGCGCTCCTCGCTGAAGGGCCTCTATTTTCAATATCTCGGCTATGGCCGTGGCCGGGCGAAGAACGTTCTCAAGCACCGCATGATCCCGAAGATCCGGCAGATGGTGCCGCTTCTAGTGTTCCCCGTGGTTCTTCTCGCCGCCTTTTCCTTCGTCCACTGGCTGGCGGCCGTGCCGCTTTTGCTATGGGCGTCGGTCTGCCTCGGCTACGGCTTTTGGACCGCTCTCAGCCAGCGCAAAGCCGACATTGCCCTTGCCGGCGTCTCGGCAATGGTCATGCATTTCGGCTGGTCGGTCGGTTTCTGGCTGCAACTGCTCGCACCGCGACCGCAGCGCGGGGTAGCGTGATGGACCCGGTCAGGAAAAATCGAAGCATCGATATCTGCGTCTGCACATTTCGCCGGCCGGAGCTTGCCGACACGCTTCGCTCCATAGCGGCCATGGATATGCCCGCGGGATTCGACGTCGGTGTTATCATCGCGGACAACGACGATACGCCGATGGCCGAACAGATGGTGACGACGCTGGCTGCGGAGTTGAAGCTGCCAATGACCTACCGGCACGCCCCGGCCCGCAACATCTCGATAGCGCGCAACGCTTGCCTCGATGCCAGTGCGGCGGATTTCGTCGCCTTTATCGACGATGACGAGACGGCCACCGCTGGCTGGCTTGCCGAACTGGTGGCGACGGCGGAAGCAACAGGTGCTGCGACGGTGCTTGGGCCGGTGCAAGCCCGTTACCTGCCGGATGCGCCCGCCTGGATGCGCAAAGGCGATTTCCACTCGACCTTGCCGGTCTGGGTGAGCGGCGAAATCCGCACCGGCTACACCTGCAACGTCCTGCTCAGGATTGGCGCTGAGAGCCTGCGCGGCCGGCGCTTCAGCCTGGCACGTGGCCAGACCGGCGGCGAAGATACGGAATTCTTCGACCAGATGGTCAAGGCCGGCGGCCGCATCGCCTTTTCGCCGGAGGCTTGGGTCGACGAAGCGGTGCCACCTGCCAGGGCGGCATTCGACTGGCTCGGCCGCCGCCGGTTCCGCGTTGGGCAGACGCATGGTCATCTTCTGGGGCGCAACGCACACGGCCTTGCCCGGCTCAAGCAGGTCGGCATTGCCGCGGCAAAGGCCGCCTACAGTTTCCTGTCGGCAATTCCGGTCGCCATCGACCCCGTACGTCGGAACCGCAGCGTGCTTCGCGGCATTATGCATGTCGGCGTCGTCAGCGGCCTCGTCGGGGTTCGTGAAATCCGCCAATACGGCCTGTCTTCGCCGCAGCAAGGGGGCAAGCGTGCAGCCTGACGTGAGCTTCGTGATTGCCGCCTACAATGCCGAGGCGACCATCGATCGGGCGATTGCCAGCGCCGTCGCCCAGCGCAATATCAGCGTCGAGGTCATCGTCGTCGACGACAAGTCGCGCGACCGGACGCTCGACCTGGCGAGATCCTACCCCGAAGACATCGTACGCGTTGTCGCGCTTGAGCAAAACCGTGGCCCCGGCGGCGCCAGGAATGCCGGCCTTGAGCTTGCCCGCGGCAGGTGGGTCGCGGTCCTAGATTCGGACGACGCGGTCTATCCCGGGCGAATCTGCACCATGATCGAGCGCGCGGAGAAAGCGGGCGCCGAGATCGCGGTCGATAATCTGCAGGTCGTTCGCGAGGATGGCGTTGCCGAAGAGACGATGTTCCCGGCCGACTATCTGGAAGGCCTCGGTTCAATCTCGCTGGCGGATTTCATCGGCGGTAACGTCCTCTTCGAATCGAGGTTCAATCTCGGCTACCTCAAGCCGATCTTCCAGCGCCGGTTCCTGAACGAGAACGGGCTTCGTTACGATGAAAGCCTGATCATTGGCGAAGACTATATCCTCCTGGCCAGTGCTCTGGCTAAAGGCGGCAAATGCGTCGTCGAGCCGACGACGGGCTATATCTACCACATTCGCACCGGTTCCATCTCCCGGGTGCTCGAACTTCATCACGTCGAGGCGATGCGCAGGGCCGATGCCACCTTCGCCGCGACCCATTCCATGGATGCTGCGGCCGAGGCGGCGTTCGCCAGGCGCGCTCGCAGCCTGCGCCGGGCGGCATCATTCCTGTCGCTGGTCCAGCACATCAAGGCGCGGTCCCCGCTCAAGGCGATATGGACGGCGCTCAGCGATCCGGCGGCGGTTCGGCATATGAGCATGCCGATCGCCGTCCGGCTGCGAAGGGTAGCGGCACAGTTTGCCGTGGTGGCGGGGAGGTGAAGGGCTGCAGGTGAATGAAGACAGTTTCGCCGCCTGCGACAGGGTTGAAATCGATCTCCTCAGAAGGAACATGCAATGAAAAAAGTCAGGAAGGCAGTCATACCGGTGGCGGGGCTCGGAACGCGGTTCCTGCCGGCGACCAAGTCCATGCCGAAGGAAATGCTGCCGGTGGTCGACAGGCCTGTCGTGCAATATGCGGTTGACGAGGCGTTCGAGGCCGGCATCGAGCACATCGTCTTCGTCACCGGCCGCAACAAGGCGGTGATCGAGGACTATTTCGACCTGCATCCTGAACTGATCGGAACCCTGGAGCAGAGCGGCAAGAAGGCGCAACTCGAATCGCTTGAAAGCCTGCTTCCCGTCGCCGGCGCGACGAGCTTCATCCGCCAGCAGTCGCCGCAAGGCCTCGGCCATGCCGTCTGGTGCGCGCGCGAAGTCATCGGTGACGAGCCCTTCGCGTTGCTGTTGCCGGACATGGTATCCTTTGGCGGGCGCGGCTGTCTCGCCGAAGTCGCCGATCTTTATGCGCAGACTGGCGCAAACGTTATTGCCGTCGAGCGTTGCGATCCGACCGAGACCAGCAAATACGGCATTGTCGGGCGCGGCGCGGATGTCGGCACGGGCTTCGAGGTGACGGCCATGGTCGAAAAGCCGGCTCCTGCCAACGCGCCGTCGAACTTCTACATCAACGGCCGCTACATCCTGCAGCCCGAGATATTCTCGTTGCTTGCCAGCCAGCAACGCGGCGCCGGAAACGAGATCCAGCTGACCGACGCAATGGTGCGTCTCGCACAGACCCAGGCCTTCTTCGCCCAGCCTTTCGACGGCCGCATGTTCGACTGCGGTTCGAAGGAGGGTTTCATCCAGGCCAATATCGCTTTCGCGCTGGCGCGGGAGGACATGAAGGGCCCGATCTTCGAGATGCTGCAGGAATTCGTCCGGTCGCATCAGCGTCGGGAAGAAGCCGCATAATGTCCATTTTTTCGAGGCATTGTGGGTGCGGCTGATGACGCAGGACAGGCCGTTGCGCCGCGCGTAACGCGCACTGTGTCCGGCGCAAGGTTTGCACCCTATGTCCCGACCTTCGAGGCGGTAGCGCCTGCAAACTAGAATTGGACCGAAGATGAACTATGCCAATTTTCCTGTCGACAAGAGGACGCCATTGCCGGCTTCTAATGCGGCAAACGCCGAAGACTTCATCGACATCGAGCGCCTGCTTGGCATGGCCGCGCGGCAGGCGAAAGTGGTTGCCGCCTGCGCCGTCATCGGTCTCTTTCTCGGCGTGCTCTATTTGCAGACGACGCCTCCTACCTATGTGGCGACGAGCAGCGTGCTGATCGACGAAGGATTGAACAAGGTCGTCGACGACATTTCGGCGGCGTCGGTCAGCATGCAGACCGACTCCGCCGTTCTGAGCCAGATCGAAATACTACAGTCGGCCAGGCTGGCTGGGGTGGTCGTCGACAAGCTGAAGCTCGATCAGAACGACGCTTTCATGAACCCTCCGACGTCGGCCCTGTCGAAGGTTGCTGGCTTTGTGCGCGGTATCGTCCAGTCTGTCCGCCCCAAGCGCGCCGCTAGCACAACCGATGTCACTCAGCTTGATGCTGCGACGCGTGACGCGATCACCGCATCCTCATCGCCCCGTGACTACGCAATCTTCAAACTGCAGACCCAACTCGATGCCGAGCGGATCGGCCGGAGCTTTGTCATCAGCATCTCCTTCCAGGCGACGGATCCGGCGCTTGCGACCGCCATCACCAAGGCCTATGCCGATGCCTATCTAGCCGATCAACTCGATGCCAGCTTCGACGCGACCGAGCGGGCGGCGGTCTGGCTGCAAGGCAGGCTGACCGAGCTTCGTGAGAGCTCCCAGGCGGCTGCACTGGCGGTCGAAAAGTTCAGGGCCGAACACGGATTGGCCGTCAATGACGGCCAGCTGATCAGCGACAAGCAATTGTCCGATCTCAACACCCAGTTGATCGTCGCGCAGGCCGATACAGCACGTGCCGGCGCCCGCTATCAGCAGTACAAGTCGATCGTCGAAAGCGGCTCGGACAACGCGTTCAAGGACGCTGCGATATCGAACGACCAGCCGAGCAGCTCGGTCATCACGACGCTGAAGAACCGCTATCTCACCGTATCCAAGCGACAGCAGGATGTCGAAGCCAATTTCGGCCCGCAACATCCGCAGGCCGTCGCGCTCGCCAAGGAGAAGGCCGACATATCGGCGCAGATTTTCGGCGAGCTGAAGCAACTGACCGAAAGCTACCGCAACGAATACGAGGTCGCTCTGGCGCGCGAAACCGCGCTCCGCGCAAATGTCGCCTTGGCGGCTGGCAAGAGCTCCATCGACAACCAGTCGCAGGTCAAGCTGCGTGAGCTGGACCAAAAGGCGACGGCGCTGTCGACGCTCTACCAGACGTTCCTGAACCGCTATGAGGAGGCCGCCCAGCAGCAATCCTTCCCGGTCGGCAAGATCCGGGTCATCTCGGACGCGACGATGCCGCAGTCGGCCGCAACCCCCCGCACAGCCATCGTGCTGGGGCTTTCGCTGGCGCTTGGCATGATGCTGGGGGCAGGGGTTGGTGGCCTGAATGAATTCAGGGAACGCTTCTTCAGGACCGGCGAGGATGTGCGCGACCGGGTCGGCCTCAAATTCCTCGGCTACCTGCCGGTCATCGGCAAGGCTGGCAAGGATGACCAGCGCAATGGCGGTCAGCCTGACGTCAAAGTCGTTGAATCCAAGACCGCCAAGTCCTCCAAGTCCCAGCCCTCCAAAACATTGTCGGCAGCCGAAAAACGTGCGCGGATGCGGGTAACCGTTGATGCCCCGGCATCGATGTTCTCCGAGACGCTGCGCAACGCCAAGATCGCCTTCGATGTCGTCATGGAAGGCCAGGGCAGCCGGGTCATCGGCGTGGTCTCGGTGCTTCCCGGCGAGGGCAAGTCGACGGTGGCGGCCAATCTTGCCGGGCTGCTTGCCGTCAACGGATCGAAAACGCTGCTGATCGACGGCGACCTGCGCAATCCCGGCCTCAGCCGCAGCCTCGGTATGGAGGCCGAGCAGGGCCTGATGGAAGCTGTGGTGAGCGGGCAGACATGGCAGTCGGTCGGCAAGATCGACCGGCAGACCAAGCTGGCTATCATCCCGGCCGTCCTGCGTGGCCAGTTTTCGCATACCAGCGAGCTTCTGTCTTCAGCCGGCATGCGGCGTTTCATCGATAACGCCAAGGAAACCTTCGAATACATCATCGTCGATCTGCCGCCGCTCGGGCCTGTCGTCGACGCCAAGGCCTTCGCTCCGCTTGTCGACGGCTTCGTGCTGGTCACCGAATGGGGACGCACGCCGCGTGCGATGGTGCAATCCATGCTCAGCTCGGAGCCCTACATCGCCAAGAAGATCATTGGCGCGGTGCTGAACAAGGTCGAACTGAAGAAGCTGGCCAAATATGGCGCGATCGGCGGCTCGGAAAAATTCTTCGACAAATATTCGAGCTACTATCTGGAAAAATCGGAAGCGCGCACCAAGGCAGCCGCCTGAGCGACGACATCGCGCTCAGGAAAATATCAACCTGGCGCGGTTGTCGACGATCCTGAGGGCGGTCAGCTGGCCGGTTTGGAAGGCGCCGGTGTCTATGCCAAGCCGGCGTCCCTCGAGCTTCGGAGTGTCGACCGGCGTATGTCCGTGCACGACATAGCGGTCGAGAAGATGCGCAGCGTCGAAGAAGTCCGAACGGATATTCAGCAGGTCGTCCTCGTCCTGCGCGGCGAGGTCGATGCCGGGCCTGATGCCGGCATGGACGAACACGAATTTCGCCGAACAGACCATGACCGGCAGCGCGCGCATGAAGCTAATGTGGTCGGCTGGAATGACTTCCCGAATGCGCTTGTCGACCTCCTCGCTTGACCCATAGAGATCGGCCATGCGCGACGGGTCGACGCCGTAGGAAAACAGCGTTTGCAGGCCGCCTATCGCCAGCCACGACTCTCTCGAAATGATCCCGTCGACGTAGTTCAGCATCACGACTTCGTGGTTGCCGGCAAGGCAGATGCGCTGGAAATCACGGAGCGGTGGCGCCAGCAGATGATCGAGCACACGCGCCGACTGGGGTCCACGATCGACAAAGTCGCCAAGCATGATTATGAGCTTGCGCCCTTCGAAGGGCGCCGAATCGAGCACGATCTTCTGCTCCAGGGCGCGGAGTTCCTTGTAGCAGCCATGCACGTCGCCGATCGCATAGACGACTGCGCCCCGCATATCGATCTCCAGCCGCTGGCGTGCCGCGGCCTGGGGCTTTCTCGATCGCTGGAACAGGGTCACGTATGGCGTCTCGCATGGCTGTGGGTGCGTCTCGATTCCGAAACAACATGACGACACCGCGCGTGGATACCACGTCCGGCGCCGGTCGTTCCATACCGGAGCTTCGGACGCAACTCGGCTTCGGCGCCCATTACAGGCCGATGCCGCGGCGGTTCAGCGCGGCGGTGATCTCGTCGAGGATGGCCGGGTCGTCGATCGTTGCCGGCATGGCCCATTCCTCCTTGTCGGCGATCTTCTGCATGGTGCCGCGCAGGATCTTGCCGGAGCGCGTCTTCGGCAGGCGCTTGATCGTCACCACCGTCTTGAAGGCAGCGACCGGGCCGATCCGTTCGCGCACTAGGGTGACAACCTCGTTTTCGATGATGCCGGCGTCGCGGTCGACGCCGGCATTCAGCACGACGAAGCCGAGTGGAACCTGGCCTTTCATAGCATCGGCAATACCGACGACGGCGCATTCGGCGACGTCGGGATGCGCGGCCAGAATCTCCTCCATGGCGCCGGTCGATAGCCGGTGGCCGGCGACATTGATGATGTCGTCGGTGCGAGCCATGACATAGAGATAGCCGTCCTCGTCCATCATGCCGGCATCCGCGGTTTTGTAGAAGCCGGGGAACTCGTCGAGATAGGCTTGGCGAAACCGCTCGTCGGCATTCCACAGCGTCGGCAGGCAGCCGGGGGGCAACGGCAATCTCACCACGACATTGCCAAGCGTACCACGCTTGACCTCATGCCCGGCATCGTCGAGCACGCGGATGTCATAACCGGGCATCGGCACGCCGGGCGAGCCGTATTTGACCGGCAGCAGGCCCAGTCCGGCGGGGTTGATGGTCATCGGCGAGCCGGTCTCGGTCTGCCACCAATGGTCGATCACCGGCAAGGTCAATTTCTGCTCCGCCCATTTGATGGTTTCGGGATCGGCGCGCTCGCCGGCGAGGAACAGCGTCCGGAATTTGGACAGGTCGTATTTCGGGACGAATTCGCCCTTCGGGTCCTGTCCTTTGATGGCGCGAAAGGCGGTTGGCGCGGTGAACAGCGCGACGACGCCATGCTCGGCGATCACACGCCAATAGGTGCCGGCATCGGGCGTGCCGACCGGCTTGCCCTCGAACAGGATCGTTGTGCAGCCATGCAGCAGCGGGCCGTAGACGATATAGGAATGGCCGACCACCCAGCCGACATCGGAAGCCGCCCAGAACACTTCGCCCGGTTTGACGCCGAACTCGTTTTCCATCGACCATTTCAGCGCGACCATATGGCCGCCATTGTCACGCACGATTCCCTTCGGCTGGCCGGTCGTGCCCGACGTGTAGATGATGTAGAGCGGATCGGTGGCAAGCACCGGAACACAGTCGACATTGGCACCCGCGGCCCGCTCCCGCGCCACGGCGTCGGCATAGTCGATATCGTGGTTTTCCCTGAGTTCGCAGCGCAGTTGGTCGCGCTGCAGGATAAGGCAGCTTTCCGGCTTGTGCCGCGACATCTCGATCGCCTTGTCGAGCAGCGGCTTATAGGCAACCACGCGCCCTGGCTCCAGGCCGCAGGAAGCGGAGATGATCAGCTTCGGCTTGGCGTCGTCGATGCGGGTGGCGAGCTCATGCGAGGCAAAGCCGCCGAAGACCACCGAATGCACGGCGCCGATCCGCGCACAGGCAAGCATGGCGAAGGCTGCTTCCGGCACCATCGGCATGTAGATGATGACGCGATCGCCTTTTTGGATGCCACGATTCTTGAGCACCGAGGTCAGCGCGATCACCTCGCGCTTCAACTCGGTATAGGTGAACTTCCTGATTGTGCCGGAAATCGCGCTGTCATGGATCAACGCGATCTGGTCGGCACGGCCGCCCGCCACATGACGATCGACGGCATTGAAGCAGGTGTTGCACGAGGCGCCAATGAACCACCTGCCATAGACGCCGGCATTGGCGTCGAACACCGTCTCAAAGGGCGAGAACCAGTCGATTTCGCCCGCGGCATCGGCCCAGAATTTTTCCGAGTCGCGTTTCCAGTCGTCATAGACCTCGTGGTAGCGTGACGCCATCCAGCTTCCTCCCCAGGAATGTTTGCTGTCCTTGAAATAGCGTATGCTGGTTTGTGTAACCATATATTTGTGCGTTTCGTTTGCCGTCGTTCTAACTTGGCCGCAAGTGCGGGTCATGGTGGTCTGGGGGCCGGTATCGTTCGAATTTTCGGCATTAGGGGCAGGGCGCGATGAAATTGCGATATGAGCTTGGGTTTGCCGCGGTTGCGACGCTGGCGGTGGTGCTCGCTTCAGCTGCTCAGGCAGGCGACGCGGCGGCTCGGCGCGTCATCGGCTTTTCGCCAGACGGCAACTACTTCGCCTTCGAACAGTACGGCACGCTCGATGCCGGTGCTTCGGATTCGGGCTGGTCGGAGATCGACATCATCGACACGCGGACCGATGAGTTCGTCGGCGGCAAGCCGATCGTCATCGCCGACGAGACGGAGGATTCGACATTGACGCTTGCGCAGGCGAGGGCACAGGCCGCCGAACTGGCGGCGCCCTTGCTGGCCAAATATGCCATCGCGCCGCGCGGCGAGCGGACTGCCTTGGACAGGTTCACCTTTCCCGACGACATGGTCGCCTACAATGACATTGCGCGCCTCGAGCAGGTTTCGCAAAAATGGCTTTCGCCGGCCTATGACGAGCTTGGCACCATCCAGCTCGAGCAGATCCGTGCCGACAGCACGGCGGATTGTTCAGCGAGTTTCGACGCGACGCTGCAAGGCGAAACGACCGGCAAGGCGCTCGGCTTTCGCCTGACGCTGCAGGGTCAGGACGGCAAGCCGATCAAGCTGCTGCATGAGGACAAGGCGGTGCCCGGTTCGAGGAATTGCCCGACTTCCTACAGCCTGTCGGAATCTTACGCATTCACCCCGGATGGAAAACCGGGCGTGCTTGCGGTGCTCGTGCAGCGCTTCAGCCAGGGATTTGAAGGGCGCGACCGCCGTTTCATCGCCGTGACTGGCCAGGCGCACTGAGGCAACGCGCTGAGACGTAGTCCGCTACCCGAGTTTGTTGTCCCTAAAGCGGGAGGGCAGCGAGCATAAGTCCGACCCCGCCGACGATCAGCAAGGCGGCTGCCAGCACCTTTCCATGGCGCTCGAAACCCGTCGGCGCCCGATCCCAATTGTAACGCATGCTCGAACTCCCCAAACCCGCAGATTCTTTATCTTACGCAGGGTGAGGAGGGCAACCTGTCTGGCGATGCGCGGCGTTGCCGATACCGGTCTTGTCACCGACTATTTCTGGGGCATTCTCCGCCGCTACATGCCCCAGCGCAGCGCGGCCGTATGTACCGGTGCATCCCACCAAACAGCCGCCTCGTCGTCGAGCATGCTCAGCGTGATCGAACAGCCGGCCATATCGAGCGAGGTCACATAGGACCCGACCAGCGACCGGATCACCGTCACGCCGTGCTTCTCGAAGATTTTGCGGGCGCTGTTGTACATCAGATAAAGCTCCATCAACGGCGTGCCGCCAAAGCCGTTGACGAAGAGCAGCGCCTGGCCTCTGGCACCGTCGCCCAGGTCACCCAGGATTGCGGTACAGATCTCCTCGGCGATAGCATCGGCGCTTTTCAATGTGTCGCGCCGCCTCCCAGGCTCGCCGTGGATGCCGACCCCGAACTCCATCTCGCCGTCGCCGATATCGAAGGTCGGCTTGCCCGCCGCCGGCACGGTGCAACTGGTCAGCGCCACGCCCATCGAGCGCGTCGCGCCGTTGACGCGCTCGCCGAGCGCCTTCAACGGCTCCAGTGCCATGCCTTGTTCGGCCGCCGCGCCGACGATTTTCTCGACCACCAGCGTGCCGGCGACGCCGCGCCGGCCGGTGGTGTAGGACGAGTTTTCGACCGCAACGTCGTCATTGGTCACGATTTGCATCACGCCTTCCGACATTTCAGCGGCCATGTCGAAATTCATCACGTCGCCCTCGTAGTTCTTGACGATGAACAGGCAGCCGGCGCCCGTATTGACGACTTCGGCCGCCGCCATCATCTGGTCAGGCGTTGGCGAGGTGAATACCTGGCCGGGGCAGGCCGCATCCAGCATGCCGTGCCCGACGAACCCGCCATGTAGCGGCTCGTGACCCGAGCCACCGCCGGAGATCAGCGCCACCTTGCCCGGTGTGAGCAGCTTGCGGCGGACAAATTTGTGTTCCTCGCCAAGCGCCAGGATATCGGCATGCGCGGCAACGAAGCCGTCGAGGCTCTCGGTCAGCACCGTATCGACCGAATTCAAAAATTTCTTCATGGCCGTCCTCCCGAAATAGCCCAGCGTCAGCTGCCCTTGCCGGCGATGCTGGTGATCTTCTGGATGAAATCGTTGACCGCCCGGTCGAGCGCCGCGTTCTGCTTGTCGTCGCCGAAATCGGGAACGATCAGCGAGACATGGCGTGTCTTGCGCAAGCCTGCGGCCAGCGACATCTTTCCCGGATGCGCCCGATGGTAGGCCTCAAGGAAATGATCGCGTTCGGCCGGGCTGAAATGGCAGACGGAGAAGATAGCCGGCAAATGCTTCGACGGGATCGGCGTCGAATAGGCCGGGCTGGAAATCTGCGTGACGAAGCTGCGATGCTTGCCCAGCGCATCAGCGAGGCGCTGGCGCATGCCGGACGGGCGCTGGTCGATCACCTGCGACAGGATCGTCTTGTAGGCGCGGATCGCCTCTTCGGGGCCGGATTGCGACGCCTTGTCTGCCATACCGGGGCCTAGATCGAAACGTCCGCGATGGCCGCCTTGGCCATCGCGAGTTGGGCGGGAGCGACGGAGAGGTCACGCAGGCCGGTTTCGAGCAGCGCCGGGATCGAGGCGGGGTCGCCGCCGGCATCGCCACACAGGCTGACCGGGATATTATGCTCGCGGCCGAAGGCGGCAACCGAGGCGATCAGCCGGAGCACGGCCGGGTGCCTGACGGAATTCAGATGTGCGACCGACGCATTGTCGCGCGCGGCGGCCATCACGTATTGGGTCAAATCATTCGAACCGATCGAGAAGAAGGCGGCCTTGGCGAATGCCTCCGGTGCGATGGCCACCGACGGCACCTCGACCATGATGCCAAGCGGCGGCATTTTGTGCGCGATGCCGCGCGCCAAAAGGTCAGCCTGCTCCTCAGCGAACAGCGCGGTGGCGCGTTCATACTCTTCCGGAACGGCGATCATCGGGAACATTACCTTCAGATTGCCGCGCATGGCGGCACGTAGCAAGGCGCGGATCTGCACGCGAAAGACCTCCGGACGCATCAGCGACAGCCTGATCCCGCGCAGGCCAAGGAATGGGTTACCTTCCTCGACGGTCAGGCCCGGCACAGGTTTATCGCCGCCCGCATCGACAGTACGGATCGTCACCGGCCTGTCGCCTGCCCATTCCAGCACTCTACGGTAGGCGCGATATTGCGTCTCCTCGTCCGGCAGCGTCTTGCCGAACAGGAATTCGGTCCGCATCAGCCCGACACCGTCGCACGCCGCAGCATCGATGCGGTCGACATCGGACGGATCGGCAATATTCACCTGCACGTGGACCGATATGCCGGTCTTCGTTGCTGCCGGCCTTGTCAAATAGGCTGCCGCTTTGTCGCGATGCGCCGCGAAAGACGATGACGATCGCCGGAATGCATCGATCTCCGCTTTCGAAGGCGCCAACACGATGCCGCCATGTTCGGCATCGAGCAGTGCGATTCCGGCAAGGTGAGCCGGCGAAGCACCGGGCCCGGCTACCCCACGCGCTACGAGCCCCAACCCCACCACCATTGGCACACCGCGTGAGCGTGCCAGCATTGCGACATGACTTGCGGCACTTCCGGCCGTAAGTGCTATGCCGCCGCCGGCACTCCAGTCGGTTTCGAGGAAGCGCGTCGGTGCGATATCCTCGCCGTAGAAGATCGCACCTGCCGGCGCGGCAATGTCGCCGCCCCCGGCAAGCGCGCGTAGCACCTGGTCGCGTATGTCGCGCATGTCGGCCGCGCGCGCCCGGAAATAGTCCTGCTCGGATGTTTCATAGCCGGCTATCTCGGCGTCGAGCGCTTTTCGCCAGGCCACATCAGCAGCCATGCCCTCGGCAATTCGCGCAAAGGCCGGGCCGGTCAGCGCGTCGTCCTCCAGCATGGCGAGCTGGAATTCGAGGATCCCGGCCGCCTCGCTGTCGCTGGTTTCGATCAATGTCGCGAGCCGGCCTGCGGCAATGGAAATGGCGGCCTCAAGCGCCGCCTTCTCGTCCCCGGCAGTCGCCTTGCGGACATAACGCACAGCAGCCTGGTCCAGATTGAACAGCGGCCCCTCGGCATAGCCGGCCGATGCCGAAATGCCCTGCAGCCTAAGCGGTTCGGGCATGGTCCTTGCCTTCGTCGAAATCGCGCCGCACCAGCTCGACCAGTGCGCCGACCGCCTCGCCGGCGCCGTCCCCTTTGGCTCTGATATGCAGGACAGTGCCTTTCGGCGCTTTCGCCGCCATCACCTTGACGATGCTCTTGGCGTCGAACCATGGCCCGTTGGCGGCGAGCGCAATCTCGACGTCGGCCGAAAACGTCTTGGCAAGCTTGGTGAACTTCACCGAAGGACGCGCATGCAGTCCCACCTCATGGGTGATCAGGACGCTGGCTTCGGCTGCTGCGGACATGCTTGTCAAAATTCCCGTTCGTTCACGACGGCGACAATTCGTGCGCCGTCGCCACCACTTCCCTGAGCGAGGCGCCGCCGGAAGCCTCGGTCGCCGCCATCACCGCGCCTTCGACGATCGGCGCATTGCAGACAATGATCTTCTGGGCGCGTGGTTCGCCGATCATCTCGACCGCCATCTCGCTATTGGTCTCGGCACCGCCGAGATCGACGAGGATCGCGACCCCCGCCTCCGACCAGGCCTTGTCGATGGCGTCCATGATCGCCTCGACATTGGTTCCCAGCCCGCCATGGCCGTTTCCCCCGCACCATGCAAGCGGCACTTCGTTGCCGACCATCTGCCGCACCATGTCGGCGGTGCCTTCGGCGACCAGCGGCGAATGCGATACGATGACGATGCCGACATTGCTCATGCGCGCCTCTCGATTGCCTCGGCTACGGCCCGCACCAGAAGCGCAGTCGAGCGTGCGCCGGCATCCATATGACCGATCGAACGGTCGCCAAGGAACGAGGCGCGCCCACGCAGCGCCTTCATCGGCACGGTCGCGTCGGCCGCGTTGTCGGCGATCTCGACGATGTCCGCTGCCGTCTTTCCCTGCAGCAGGGCCTCATGCACCGGCTGCAGCACATCTAACATGGTTTTTTGCCCGGCCTGCGACTTGCCTCTGGCGGCAACCGCTTCGATCGCCTTGCCGAAGGCCGCCGCCAGGTCGGCGCGACCCGGCGCGGCGGAAATCTCCTTGCCGAGCGCCATGAACAGCGTGCCGAACAACGGACCGGAGGCTCCGCCGACGGTCATCACCAGTTTGGTGCCGATCGCCTTCAGCGCCTCGGGCAACGGCTTTGTCGCAAACGCGCCGGCCTCGGCCCGCACTGCCTCGAAGCCGCGTCTCATGTTGAGCCCATGGTCGCCGTCGCCGATGGCCTGGTCGAGACTGGTCAGCTCGTCGGCATGTGCGGCGATCGTGTTTGCCGCCGCCTCGATCAGCCTGGAAATATCCGCTGCCGCCATATCACCCATGCTCCTGGCCCCTGCGCTGCCGGCAGTACGAGAAAATTGCATATCCGGCAATTGAAGCATTCTTTTCCCCAGTCAAGCGGGTTCGAGCAACGCAGCGAGGGCAGTGAAGACCTCGGCGACGGCAAAGGCGCCGGGGTCGACCACGCCGTCGAGCTGGCTGCCAATATAAGCGGACCGCCCGGCCTTGGCCTTGCGCATGGCAGCGGTGGCCTCGGCGCCGCGTTGCGCCGCGACCGCCGCATCTTCCAGACTCCCCCTATCCAGCGCCCTCAAGGCGGGTTCCAGGGCATCGATCATCGTGCGATCGCCGACCCTCGCTCCACCATAGAAGGACATCCGATCGAGGCCGGCGAGAAGCGCCTTGGGAAGCGTTTCGCCAGACTCCAGCGCCTGCGCGGCGGCGGTGAAGAAGATCGACAACAGCACGCCGCTAGAGCCGCCCATGCTGGCGCTCAGGATGTCGCCGACGACGGCGAGCGTTGCGGCAGGGTCAGCGAGCGGCAGTGTTGCAATGCGGCCAAGCACACTGCGCGCACCGGCCGCCACTGTCGATCCGGTGTCACCGTCTCCCGCCTTGGCATCCAGTCCGTTCAACGAGCCTTCAAGCGAGATCAGCCGTTCGCAGACCGCGACAACCAACCGGTCGGTGCGTGCGTCCTGGCTGGCTTTCGACGCGTTGTTCGGGCCGGCGGCTTTGGCCATCGGCACGACGCTGGCTTGGCGAACGGCTCTTGCCGGCAGCCAGGCGTGGGGGCCTACCGGCGCCCGCAACGCCGCTTCGCGCGACGCATCGAGCCGGATCAGCGACAGGGAAAAGCCGTTCATGTTGAGCGCGGTCATAAGCTGCCCGGGCCCGATTGTCAGCGTCACCTTTTGCGCCAGCGGTGAAGCCAGTACCGCATTGGCGACAAGCAACATTTCCAGCGGTGGCACCGAACCGAGATTATTGATCAGCAAGGCGTAGTGGCTGACCGGATCAAGCCGCGCGGCAAGGCGCTCCGACATGATCGCAACCAGCCTTTCGGCACTTTGCACCGCAATCCGCTCAACGCCCGGTTCGCCATGGATGCCGAGGCCGAGTTCGGCATCGTCCGCCCCGAATCTTTCTTCATGGCTCTGGCCGGGGATCGAGCAGGATGACAGCGATATGCCGAGCGAAACGATATCCGCCGCCACTGCCCGCGCCGCCCCGGCAATCGCCGCCAGGTCAATGCCGGCTTCCGACTGGTGGCCGGCGATCTTGTGCACGAACAAGGTGCCGGCCAGGCCACGCGGCTGGGCAATGTCCGGCAGGGCGATATCGTCGGCGACAATCACCATCTCGACCCGGAAGCCTTCGGCGCGCGCCTTCTCGGCTGCCAGGCCGAAGTTGAGGCGATCGCCGGTATAGTTCTTGACGATCAGCAGACACCCGGCGGGACCGGTCACCGCGCGGATGGCGGCCAATACCGCTTCCACGCTCGGCGAAGCAAAGATCTCGCCCGAAACCGCCGCCGTCAGCATGCCAATGCCAACAAAGCCGGCATGGGCAGGTTCGTGCCCGGCCCCGCCGCCGGAAATGACCGCAACCTTGGTCTTATCCCAGTCCGCGCGGAGAATGACCTTGATCTCGGGATAGCCGTCGAGGCGAGCGAGATCGCCGGCGCCGGTAGTATCGAGGAAGCCGTCCAGGGCCTCAGTTACGATCGTATCCCTGCGATTGAAAAAATGCTTCATCGAATTGGTCCAGTCCGGTGCCCGAAATTGCCGGTTGAAAGGTGCCAGGAAAACACTCGCGCAGCGCTCACATCAGCCGTCGCCCATCGGCGCCGAAATACAGCGGCGAGCGATAGCGGATCATGATCCTGTCGCCCTGCGCCAGGTCGGTGTCGGGGTCGGTTAGCGTCACCAGCTTCCTGGCCCCCACCGTCACATGCAGATGGTTCTGGTCGCCGAGATGCTCGACCCAATCGACGACGCCGTCGGCATGGCCGTTCGCCACCTTCTCGATCGAAAGATGTTCGGTACGAGCACCGATCGTCTTTGTTCCCGCCGGCGCGCCGCCATCCGGCAGCAGTCCGACCGGCAACAAATTGATTGCCGGTTGGCCGAGCCTTGCGGCGACGTGAAGGTTTGCCGGCTCAGAATAGATCATGCGCGGGGAACCGATCTGCACCAGCACGCCGTCGGCGAGAATGCCGATGCGGTCGGCCATGGTCATCGCTTCGATCTGGTCGTGCGTGACGTAGAGCATTGTGGCGCCGAGTTCCGCCTGGATGCGCTTCAGCTCTAGCCTGAGATCGGCGCGCAGCTTGGCGTCGAGCGACGACAGCGGCTCGTCCATCAGGTAGATCGACGGCTTGCGCACCAAGGCGCGGCCGATGGCGACGCGCTGCATCTCGCCGCCAGAGAGTTTGGTCGAGCGATTATTCAGCTTGTGGTGGATGCGCACCATCTTGGCCACGTCCTCGACGCGGCGGCGGATCTGATCCTCCGGCATTTTCCGTGCTGGCGAGCGCAGCGGAAAGGCGAGGTTGTCGTAAACCGACAGATGCGGATAGAGCGAATATTGCTGGAATACGAAAGCGGTGTCGCGCTCGGCCGGCGACAGCGTCGTCGTGTCGTGGCCGGCAATATGGATCGAGCCCGCTTCCGGACGCTCCAGCCCGGCGATCAGCCTGAGCGTCGTCGTCTTGCCGGCGCCGGTCGGCCCGAGCAGCACGACGAATTCCCCGTCGGCGATATGCAGGTCGAGATTGTCGACGGCGACATGCTCGCCAAAAGCCTTGGTCACGCTTTTGATGTGAACGTCAGCCATGATGTGCTCTCCCCTGGGAGGCCGAGTCATGGATTTCGGTGCGCACCGCACGGCCGGATCCTTTTGCGAACAGCGACAGCCGCGCGCTGCTCAGCGCCAGGCCCACATGATCGCCCGGATTGAGCCGGATTTCGGCCGGCACCCTGGCCTTGATGATGCCGTCCGCTGTCTCCACCGCGACGATCTGAGTGGTGCCGAGATATTCCGTGCCGTAAATAGCACCGCGCAGCTTCGAAGCGTCGTCGAAGCGGATGTGCTCCGGTCGGATGCCAAGCGCCATCTCGGCCGGCGCGACGTCCTCGCGGATCTCCGGCACGGCCACCTTCGCGCCTTGCACAACAATTTCCCTGGCGCCCTTTGAAAGCCCGCCGCCGAAGCCGAGGAAATTCATCGGCGGCGAGCCGATGAAGTCGGCGACGAACATCGTCGCCGGCCGGTCGTAGATCTCGCGCGGCGTGCCGAACTGCTCGATGACGCCGTGGTTCATCACCGCGATCTTGTCGGCCATCGACATCGCTTCCATCTGGTCATGCGTGACATAGACGGTGGTGGCGTGGATGCGGTTGTGCAGTTCTCGCAATTCATGGACCATCAGGTCGCGGAATTCGGTGTCGAGCGTGCCGAGCGGCTCATCCATCAGGAAACATTTTGGCCGCCGTACGATGGCGCGGCCGAGCGCCACGCGCTGGCGATCGCCGCCGGCAAGCCCGGAGACCGATTTGTTGAGCAGATGGTCGATCCGCAAAAGCTTCGCCGTCTCCTCCACTCGGCTCCGGATTTCAGCGCCTGGCATGCCTTGCGCCAGCAGTGGAAAGCCGATGTTCTTCCGCACATTCATGTGCGGATAGAGCGCGAACAGCTGGAAGACGAAGGCGATGTCGCGCTCGCGGGCACGTCGCATGGTGACGTCCTCGCCGCCAAGCAGGATCTTGCCGCCGGTCGGCAGTTCGAGCCCAGCGATCATGCGCAACGTCGTCGTCTTGCCGCAGCCGGACGGCCCCAGCATGACGAAGAATTCGCCGTCCTCGACGACGAAGTTGGAATCCTGCACGGCGACGAAATCGCCGAATGCCTTCCTCAGATGTTCGACCCTGATCTCGGCCATCGTCTACTCCGGAAATTTCGAGACGATGATGAACATCGCCGTGCCCGCAAGCATGGTGATGAAGGAATAGGTGTAGAGCACCAGTGCGAAGGGCTGGAACAGCATCAGGAAGCCGATGGCGATGATCGCGGTGGCGACGTTTTCCATCAGCCCGCGCCTGGCCCAGACGGGCCAGCGCGATTTGCGTTTTGCGGTCATGCTCATTTACGCACCGCGCCAAAGGTGATGCCGCGCAGCAATTGCTTGCGAAGCAGGATGGTGAAGACCAGGATCGGCACCAGAAAGATCGTCGTGCCGGCCGCGACCGCCGGCCAGTCCTGACCGCCTTCGCCGATGATGGTCGGAATGAAGGGCGGCGCGGTCTGCGCCGTGCCCGAGGTCAGCAGCGCAGCGAAGGCATATTCGTTCCAGGCAAAGATCAGGCAGAAGATGGCGGTTGCGGCAATACCGGTGGTCGCCTGCGGCAGCACCGTGCGCCAGAACGCCTGCAGCCTGGTGTAGCCGTCGATCATCGCCGCTTCTTCATATTCGCGCGGGATCTCGTCGATGAAGCCTTTCAGCAGCCACACCGCCAAGGACACGTTGACCGCCGTATAAAGCAGGATCATGCCGAGAGCCGTGTCCGACAGGCCAAGCTCCCGGTACATCAGGTAGATCGGGATGGCGACCGCGATCGGCGGCATCATCCGCGTCGACAGGATGAAGAACAGAAGGTCGTCGGCCAGCGGCACCTTGAAGCGCGAAAAACCATAGGCCGACAGCGTGCCGAGGAAAACCGCGCAAAACGTCGAGCCGAACGCGATAATCAGCGAATTGACGAAGCGCGGCATGAAGTTGGACGGGCCGGCGATCACCATATTGCGCTTGCGCACCGTCTCGTCGCACAGGCCCGTCGCCGGTCCCAGCGAGTTGATGTATTCCGGTGTTTGCCGAGTCCGGGTCGAGAACAAATTGCAGTAGCCCTCGAGGCTGGGCTGGAACAGGATCTTCGGCGGATAGGCGATCGAATCCGGCGGCGTCTTGAAGCTGGTGGCGAAGATCCACAGCAGCGGCACGATCGAGATCAGCGCGTAGGCGACGATGATGGCGCCGGCGACGCGCTTCGACGTGGCCGACGGCGCGACAACGGAATGGGCTGACGTCAGGCTCATCTCTGCTTCACCTTGTTGAGCGCCTTGACGTAGATGTTTGCGAGGCCAAACACTGCGACGAACAGGATGATGGCGAAAGCCGAGGAATAGCCCGTCCGCCAGCTTTCGAAGGCCTGCCGCTTCAGCGTGATCGAGGCCACTTCGGTGGTCGATCCCGGCCCGCCGCCGGTGAGCAGATTGACCATGTCGAACATCTTGAAGTTCTCGATGCCGCGAAACAGCACCGCCAGCATGATGAAGGGCAGCGCCATCGGCAGCGTGATCGACCAGAACTGCCGCCAGTTGGAGGCGCGGTCGACCTCGGCCGCTTCGTAGATGTATTCGGGGATCGAGCGCAGGCCGGCGAGGCAGATCAGCATCACGTAAGGCGTCCACATCCAGGTGTCGACGATGATGATCGACCATGGCGCCAGTGACACGTTGGAGAGCATGCTGATCTCGGTTGCCGGAATGCCGGTGACGAACGAAACGGCGTAGGCGAACAGCCCGATCTGCGGCTCGTAGAGAAAGCGCCAGAAATTGCCGACCACCGCCGGCGATAGCATCATCGGCACCAGGATGATGGTCGTCCAGAAGGCGTGGCCGCGGAACTTGCGGTCGATCAGCCAGGCCAGAGTGAAGCCGATCAGCGTCTGCAGCAGGATGGTCCAGAAGACGAAATGCGCCGTCGTCTGCATGGCGATCCAGATGTCCTGGTCGGCGAGGATGCGCTTGTAGTTGGCCAGCCCGAGGTTCTTCACAACCTCGTTGGGCCGATTGGCGCGAAAATTGGTGAAGGACAGATAGATTGCCCAGAACAGCGGAAAGATGTTGATAGCTAACAGCAACAGGATCGTCGGCGAGATGAACAGCCAGGCGAGGCCCTTGTCGCTGATGCCCCGGACCTTGCGGGCCAACGGCTCGGGCGTAGCCCGGGCAACGCTGTCCGCCGTCCGATTGAGCATGGTCAGTCCTGCTTCGGTCACTTGGCTCGTCTCGACAATGGAATTTATCTGAACTGTGTCCCGTGCCAAGTGGCACGGGACGGTTCGGTCACGGGCTCGGGAGGAGCCGTTTACATCTTGCCCCGGCTACATCTTGCCATCGTCCTGGAAGACCTCGGTCCAGTCCTTGACGAGGCCGTCAAGCGCATCCTTGGCGGAGCCTTGCCCGGCAACGACATAGTCGTGGAAGCGCTTCTGCGATGCCTGCAACAGCGGGGCATAGCTCGGCTCGGCCCAGAAGTCCTTCACGATGGCCATCGAGTCGAGGAAGGTCTGCGCATAGGGCTGGCTGGCCGGGAAGGCCGGGTCCTTGACGACCGCGTTGAGGCAGGAATAGCCGCCGAGCGACCACCATTTGGACTGCACGTCCTTATTGGCGAACCATTTGATGTATTTGAGCGCGGCTTCCTGCTTGTCGGAATAGGAGACCACCGAGATGCCCTGGCCGCCGAGTTGGGCGAACTGGTCCCCGTCCGGACCTTTGGGATTGACGAAATAGCCGATCTTGTCGCCGCCGACATTCTCGTCCTTCTGCAGGCCTGGCCAGGTGAAGGCGAAGTTCATGTGCATCGCCACCTGGCCGGATTTGAAGGCATCGACGCCTTCGCCCATGTAGCTGTTCGAGGCGCCGGGAGGGGTGCAGCAATCGTAGAGGGCTTTGTAGAACTCCAGGCCCTTCACCGATTTATCGGAGTTGACGAAGCCTTCCATCTCGTAGGGCTTTTTCGGGTTTTCGTACTGGAAGCCGAAGCTGTAAAGCACGTCCATGGCGCCCATGGTGATGCCTTCCGAGCCGCGCTCGGTGTAGATCGACGCGCCATAGACGGTCTTGCCGTCGATGTCGCGCTTCTGGAAGAATTCGGCGATCTGCTTCAATTGGTCGAAGGTCGTCGGCGGGCCGAGATCCCAGCCGTACTTTTCCTTGAATTCCTTCTGCAGCTCCGGCTTGGAGAACCAGTCCTTGCGGTAAGTCCAACCGACCACGTCACCCATGGCCGGCAGCGCCCAGTAATTCGGCGAGTTCTTCGGCCATTCCGAATAGCCGACGACGGTCGCCGGCACGAAATCGTCCATGCTGATCTTCTCCTTGTCGAAGAAGTCGTTCAGCTTGACGTAATGGCCGTTCTCGGCGGCACCGCCGATCCACTGGCTGTCGCCGATGATGAGGTCGCACAGCTTGCCGTGCGAATTCAGCTCGTTGAGAAAGCGATCGGCATAGTTGGTCCACGGCACGAATTCGAATTTCATGCCGATGCCGGTTTCCTTGGTGAAGTCCTTGGACAATTCCACAAGCGCGTTGGCCGGGTCCCAGGCTGCCCAGCAAAGCGTCAGATCTTCTGCCTGCGCGACATTCGAAACGGCTGTCGACGCAAAGAGTGTCGATGCCAGTCCCAACGCCAATTTCAAGGTCGATTTCATGCCTTCCTCCCATTTGCGAAACGCGTCCGGATGACGGTTTCAAGAGCCCGCTAAACCCCTCCTCGGGGGCCCAAACACAACGACGCGGCGGCGCACCGGATGTTTAGTAATTTGTTTAGTGATGCAATTTTTACTAAACAAGGCAAGCGAATTCGTTGCTGCACCGCAGCATACTGGACAGGAAAGCAACGTGAGAAGTTGCGGCGACCTGTCTAGGTCACCGTCTTGTTGCTGACGGCCACCGGACGGATCACTGGGGCCGGCGGCAAAAGCGCGCGGATATCGGCGAAGGGGAAGACTGGCTCGAAGCGGAACGCCTCGGCAAACGATCCGGCCGGGCCGTTGCACTGGCCGGCGCGAAAGGCGTTCTGCGTGCGCGCCGCGTCGACGAAACGCTCGGGATCCTGCGACTGGTGCGCCCGGATCGCCTCCGCCTTGAGATCGAAATGCCTGGAGGTGTCGACGTAGTGCGTTGGCGCAAACCCGGTGCCGCCGAACGTGTCGGCATGTAGCACCGGCACCGAGAATGACGCTGCGATGCGCACGCCATCCGACAGCGCGCGGTGGTCGCCATGATAGTCGTTCGGCGCATGCGTTATCACCAGATCCGGCCCTATCTCGCCGATCAGTGCTTTGAGCGCCCCGATCAGCGTGGCATCCGCGACCAGCCCGCCATCGGGAAAGTCGAGGAAGCGCGGCGTCACGCCAAGCAGGCCGGCCGCCGCCGTCGCCTCCTTGCGGCGCGTGCGGGCCAGCGCTGACGGATCGCCGTAGCCGCCCCTGGTGCCATCCGTGGCTATGGCAAAAAAGAGTTCTGCGCCTTGCGCGGCATAGGCCGCCATCGTACCGAACATGAAGATTTCGATGTCGTCCGAATGCGCGCCAAGCGCCAATATCTTCACTCTCATCTCTCCCGGAAATGGAAAAACGTGCCCAACGGAATTCTGCTCGCACTCATCGCCTATGCAAGCTATTCGTGCAGCGACGCCGTTGTCAAAAGCCTGGGCGGGCAGTTCAACGTCTTCGAGATCGGCTTCTTCTCGACATTGTTTGCCGGCTGCTTTCTGCTCTTTGCCAGGCCGGCAGGCGAGCGCTGGCTCGATTTCTGGCGCACCAACCGGCCCTGGGCGGTACAGGCCCGGGCCTGGGCCGGCATCGCCTCGGGCGTGCTCAGCGTCTATGCCTTCACCACCATCCCGCTGGCGGAAGTCTATGCGCTCATCTTTCTGGCGCCGCTGTTCGTCACCATCCTGGCCACGCTGGTCCTCAAGGAGAAGGTCGGCCCGTGGCGGTGGCTGGCGGTGGTCGCCGGCTTTGCCGGGGTCATGCTGGTCGTCAGGCCGGGGTTTCGCGAATTGCATCTTGGTCATCTGGCGGCGTTCATCATCGCCTTCCTGGCCGCCACCAATGTGATCCTGATGCGTTCGCTCGCCGCGCAGGAAAAGCGCACGACGATGCTCGGCGTGCTGATCGGCTACGGCCTGCTCTTCAACGGCGCCGGTGCGGCGGCTACCTCGTTCTCGCTGCCGGATGGCAGGCAATGGGCCTGGCTGGTGCTGGCCGGCGCCTTTACCGCCGGCGGCCAGCTGTTGCATCTGCTGGCGGTCAAATACGCACCGGCCAACCGCATCGCGCCGACGCATTACTCGCAGATCGTCTGGGCGGTGGTTCTGGGTGCGCTGTTTTTCAGGGAATATCCGGATTTTCTGTCGCTAGTCGGATTGGCCGTGGTCGGCGGTTCCGGCCTGCTGACCATGGTGCGCGAGGAGGTGCGGCTCGGCACGGTGCGCTGGAACCCGTTTTCGCGGACCAGGCTTTGAGTCGGCGCCGAGGTTGCGCCGCGACCGCCACCGCTGATATGCGGTTGCTGCCAACTGGCTGCACAGCATAGCACAATGACGACAAAACCCTTGCCGGACCTGCCGGTCTCCGTTGTCTTGCCGGCGCTCAATGAAACGCTGAGCCATGGTAACAGCGCCGTGCTGGTGGCGCCGCCCGGTGCCGGCAAGACGACACTGGTTCCACTGGCGCTGCTCGACGCTGAATGGCTCGGCGCCGGAAAGATCATCCTGCTCGAGCCGCGCCGCCTCGCCGCCCGCGCTGCCGCCCGCCGCATGGCCGAATTGCTCGGCCAAGAGCCCGGCGAAACCGTCGGCTATGCCATGCGCATGGAAAACCGCAGTTCCGCAAAGACCAGGGTTCTCGTCGTCACCGAAGGTGTGCTGTCCCGCATGATCCTCGACGACCCGGAACTGCCTGGTGTCGCGGCGGTGCTATTCGACGAGTTCCACGAACGCTCGCTCGACGGCGATTTCGGGCTGGCGCTGGCGCTTGACGTGCAGGGTGCGCTGAGGCCCGAACTCAGATTGCTGGTGATGTCGGCAACGCTCGACGGCGCGCGTGTCGCAAAATTGCTGTCCGGCGCGCCGGTGATCGAGAGCGCGGGCCGCGCCTTCCCGGTCGACATCCGCTATGACGAGCGGCCGGCCGGCGTCACGATCGAGGACGCCATGGCCAAGGCGATCCGCTCGGCGCTTGCCGGGGAGGAGGGCAGCGTGCTCGCTTTCCTGCCCGGCCAGCGCGAGATCGAGCGCACCGCCGAGCGGCTGGCGGGCAAGGTCGGCGCCGATACCGACATCGTGCCGCTCTATGGTATGCTCGACAACAAGGCGCAGGACGCGGCGATCAAGCCGGCGCCGCTCGGCCGCCGCAAGGTCGTGCTGGCGACGTCGATCGCCGAAACCTCCATCACCATCGACGGCGTCCGCGTCGTCATCGATTCCGGCCTGTCGCGGCTGCCGCGCTATGAACCGGCGAGCGGCCTGACGCGGCTGGAGACGGTGCGTGCTTCCCGCGCTTCCGCCGACCAGCGCGCCGGCCGTGCCGGACGCACGCAGCCGGGCGTCGCCATCCGGTTGTGGCGGGCCGAGCAGACAGCGGCCCTGCCGGCCTTCACGCCGCCGGAAATCCTCGAGGCCGATCTTTCCGGCCTGTTGCTCGATAGCGCAGCGTTCGGCGTCGCCGATCCGACCAGTCTATCCTTCCTCGACCCCCTGCCGGCTCCGGCGCTCACCGAGGCGAGGGTACTGCTACGTGCGCTCGATGCTGTCGATGCGGCAGGACGCCTGACGGATGCCGGTGCCGCGATGCGTAGGCTGGCGCTACCGGTGCGGCTCGCCCATATGGTCGCCGAGGCGGCAAGGACCGGAGAGGCGCTCGAGGCGGCGATGCTCGCCGTATTATTGACCGAGCGTGGCCTTGGCGGCGATGGTGCCGATCTCGAAAGGCGGCTGCTGCGCTTTCGCGCCGAAAGATCGCCGCGCGCCACCGCCGCCCGGCAGCTGGCTGAGAGGCTGGCAAAGCAGGCTTCACCCTTCCCCTCCAGGGGAGGGTCGGCGAGCGAGCCGAGCGCAGCGAGACGAGCGAGACGGGGCGGGGTCGTCGATGGCGTGCCCGAAGCGGCCCCACCCCTATCCGCTACGCGGATCGACGCGCCGGGGCGAGCCACGGGTCTCGCCCGTCCTTCCGACCGCCTCAAGGGGGAGGGCAGCACAGCCGGCGCTCTCCTCATCCACGCCTGGGCGGATCGGGTCGCCAAAGCGCGCGGCGAGCGTGGCCGCTTCGTGCTTGCCAACGGCTCGGGCGCCATGCTCGACGCCTCCGATCCGCTGGCCGGCGAGACCTGGCTCGTCGTCGCCGACCTGCAGGGCAAGGCGCAGAACGCCCGCATCACCGCAGCGGCAGCCATCGATGAGGCCGACATCCGCACTGCGCTGGCGGAAAAGATCGAGACCCGCCGCGAGGTGAGCTTCGACCGCGACAGGCGCGCGGTGCGGGTGCGCGAAACGGTTCGCCTCGGCGCCATCACGCTGTCCGAACGCATGCTGCCGGCGCCGACCGGTGCCGACGCGGATCGCGCCATCCTCGACGCCTTGCGCGAACACGGCCTGTCCCTGTTGCCGTGGAACAGGGAGGCGGAGACGTTGCGGCAGCGGCTCGGCTGGCTGCATCGCGGCCTCGGCGTGCCATGGCCCGATGTCTCCGATGCCGCGCTCCTCGAGCGCCTCGACGACTGGCTGCTGCCGTTCCTTTCCGGCGCGGCATCCTTTGCGGCAATCGATCCCAGCGTGCTTTCGCAAGGCCTGATGACGCTGGTGCCGCACGAATTGCAGCGCAAGATCGACACATTGGCGCCGACCCATTTCGACGCGCCGTCGGGCAGCCGGCTGCCGATCCGCTATGACGGCGAATGGCCGGTGCTGGCGATCCGCGTGCAGGAACTGTTCGGCCTCGACCGGCATCCGGCGATCGCCAACGGCACTGTGCCGCTGACGCTCGAATTGCTGTCGCCGGCGCACCGGCCGATCCAGACGACGCGCGACCTGCCCGGCTTCTGGCGCGGCTCCTGGGCCGATGTGCGGGCAGAGATGCGCGGCCGCTATCCCAGGCATGTCTGGCCGGAGAACCCGCTTCTCGCCGCCGCCACCAGCCGCGCCAAGCCGCGCGGTACCTGATGCTTCCAGACTGTCATCCCGAACCGAGGCCCAGCTTCGACGGTTTTCGGAAAAGACCTCCGGCTGTTTCCCCTCTATAATCACTGGCCATGATAAACATCCTGCACGCACCCGACTTCCAGCAAAGCCAGCGGCTGCGCCTCAACACGCTGATCAGGTTGCGCTGGCTTGCCATCGTCGGCCAGAGCCTGACCGTGCTTGTGGTCGCTTACGGGCTGAAATTTCCGCTACCGGTCGGCATGTGTTTTGCGCTGATCGCCTGTTCGGCCTGGATGAACCTTTTGCTGACTTTCCGCTATCCGGCGGCGCATCGGCTTACCCCGTTCTCGGCCTTCGCCATCCTTACCTTCGACAGCCTGCAGCTTGCCGGCCTGCTCTACATGACCGGCGGCCTTACCAATCCGTTTTCGCTGCTGATGACGGTACCCGTCGTCGTCTCGGCGACGTCGCTGCCGCTGCGGCTGACCGCCATGCTCGGCGCGCTGGTGATCGTGGCGGCGACGCTGCTGGTCTTTTACCACCTGCCGCTGCCCTGGCATGAGAGGGCGCCATTGGCGATGCCGTTCATCTATGTCGCCGGCATGTGGATGGCGGTGTTCTGCTCCATCGCCTTTACCGCGATCTATGCCTTCCGGGTGGCCGAGGAGGCGCGGCTGCTTGCCAACGCGCTTGCCGCCACGGAATTGGTGTTGCAGCGAGAGCAGCATCTCTCTGCCCTCGACGGCCTCGCCGCGGCCGCCGCGCACGAACTCGGCACGCCGCTCGCCACCATCACACTTGTCGCCAAGGAAATGGAGAAGGCGCTTGGCGAAGATCCGAAATACGGCGAGGACGTGAAGCTGCTGCGTTCGCAGAGCGAGCGCTGCCGCGAAATCCTGAAGCGCCTGACCAGCCTGTCCTCCGAGAGCGAGGTGCACCTCTCGCGCCTGCCGCTGACCTCGCTGGTCGAGGAGGTGACGGCGCCGCACCGCGATTTCGGCATTTCGATCAAGCTTCGGCCGGGCGAGCGCATCGGCCCGGAACCGGTGGGCCGGCGCAATCCCGGCGTCATTTATGGCCTCGGCAATCTGGTCGAGAACGCGGTCGACTTCGCCCGCAACAGCGTGACAGTGCGCTGGAACTGGAATGAGGCCGCCGTCAGCTTCTCGATCATCGACGACGGGCCGGGCTTTCCACCGGAGATCATCGACCGAATCGGCGAACCCTATATGTCGACGCGACAAGGCACCGAAGCTGGCGGCGGCCTCGGCCTCGGCCTATTCATCGCCAAAACCTTGCTCGAACGCTCCGGCGCGACGCTCGATTTCCGCAATTCAAGCGAGCCCGGCGAGGGCGCCATCGTGCAGATATCGTGGCCGCGCAGCGTCTTCCTCAATCCCGAGCAGGCTTCGGCCACCATGTTCGACACGGCCTAAATTGGACAATAGCGTTGCGAAACTATATTTGCGTAAAAATCAGGCAGCAGGATTTTCAGCACGATGAGTACTGACGAAACGATTGGCGCAATGGTCGAAGGCGAGGACACCTCGCTGCTGATCGTGGACGACGACAAGCCGTTCCTGACGCGGCTTGCCCGCGCCATGGAAACCAGGGGTTTCGTGGTCGAGACGGCGGAGAGCGTCGAGGAGGCGGTTGCCAAGGCGCGCGCCAATCCGCCGGCCTATGCGGTGGTCGACATGCGGCTGGCCGACGGCAACGGCCTCGACGTCGTCGCCGCGATTCGCGAGAAGCGCGACGACGCCCGCGCCATCATCCTCACCGGCTACGGCAACATCGCCACTGCGGTGACAGCGGTAAAGCTCGGCGCCATCGACTATCTGTCGAAGCCGGCCGATGCCGACGATATTTTTGCCGCCCTGACCCGCACCGCGGGCGAACGCGCAGCGCCGCCAGAAAATCCAATGTCGGCCGATCGCGTGCGCTGGGAACACATCCAGCGCGTCTACGAAATGTGCGACCGCAACGTCTCGGAAACCGCACGCCGCCTGAACATGCATCGCCGCACGCTGCAACGCATCCTCGCCAAGCGCGCGCCGCGCTAAAGGGCTCTCATTACAGGCTTGCCCGGCCAGCGCTGTTTGCGCATCATCGCTTGGCGGTGTCGGACCTTGCCGCTGATACGACGGAGGCGACATGCAGGACGAAAAGCGGCTGGTCTCCATGCTGCGCGAATTCCTCGACAGTGAGGCGGCCGGCGGCCTCATCCTGATGGCTGCGGCGGCCTTGGCCCTGATCGTCGCCAATTCGCCGCTGGGCGAGGCTTATTTCTCCGCCCTCCATGCCTATCTCGGACCGCTCAGCGTCTCGCACTGGATCAATGACGGCCTGATGGCGGTGTTCTTCCTGCTGGTCGGTCTCGAGATCAAGCGCGAAATGCTTGACGGCCAGCTGTCGACCTGGCCGCGCCGCGTGCTGCCCGGCATCGCCGCCGCCGGCGGCATGGCAGCGCCGGCACTGGTCTACGTCGCCATCAACCGCAACAATCCAGCCGCTCTGTCCGGCTGGGCGATCCCAACCGCCACCGATATCGCCTTTGCGCTCGGCGTGCTGTCGCTGCTCGGCAGCCGCGTCCCGGGTTCGCTGAAGATATTCCTCACGGCGCTTGCCATCATCGACGATCTCGGCGCGGTGCTCATCATCGCGGTGTTCTATACCAGCGGCCTCTCGCTCGCCTATCTCGGCGCCGCCTTCGCCGTGATCGCGCTGTTGGTGGTGCTCAACCGCATGCGGGTGCTGACGCTGCTGCCGTACATCTTGCTCGGCATCATTCTGTGGGTTTTGGTGCTCAAATCGGGCGTCCATGCGACGCTCGCCGGCGTCGCGCTGGCCCTCACCATACCGCTGAAGATATCGCCGGGCAGCGGCCATGATCTCGACCATTCGCCGCTGCACCGGCTCGAACACGGCCTGCACAAAGTCGTCGCCTTTTTTGTCATCCCGATTTTCGGCTTTGCCAACGCCGGCGTCTCGCTCGCCGGTCTCAGCGCTGCCGCCCTGGCCGAGCCGCTGACGCTCGGCGTCGCCGCCGGCCTCGTCGCCGGCAAGCTGGTCGGGGTGTTCGGGTCTTCCGCGCTTGCCATCCGGCTTGGCTTCGCCGATCTGCCGGTCAATGCCGGCTGGCTGCACATGGTCGGCATTTCGCTGCTCTGCGGCATCGGCTTCACCATGAGCCTGTTCATCGGCCTGCTCGCCTTCGCCGGCGACGGCGCCCTGCAGGACGCGGTCAAGGTCGGCATCCTCGCTGGCTCCTTCATTGCCGCGCTCCTCGGCGCCGCCGTGCTGCTGGTGGCGCCGGCTGCGGACGGGGCGCAGGAGGCGGAAGAATAGTCGCGCCGTCTCTTTCGGCCTTTCAGGCCACCGTGTCGCGCTACCCGTGCGCGACCATGACGTGGCGGACGGCGGTATAGTCCTCCAGCGCGTAGAGCGACATGTCCTTGCCGTAGCCGGATTGTTTCAACCCGCCATGCGGCATCTCATTGGTCAGCATGAAATGGGTGTTGATCCAGGTGCAGCCATATTGCAGCCGGGCCGCTGTCGCCATGGCCCGCGAAACGTCCTTGGTCCACACCGACGACGCTAGGCCGTAGTCAGAATCATTGGCCCAGTTCACCGCTTCGTCGACTTCGGAAAAGCGGGTGACCGAGACCACCGGACCGAACACTTCGCGGCGCACGATCTCGTCCTCCTGCAGCGCGCCGGCGACGACTGTCGGCTGATAGAAGAAGCCGGAGCCCTCGCCCGGCTTGCCGCCCGTGGTGATCTCGATGTGCTTGAGCTCAGAGGCGCGCTCGACGAAGCTCGAGACGCGGTCGCGCTGGCGACGCGAGATCAGCGGGCCGATCTCGTTTTCGGTATCGTCAGGACGATCATACTTGATGGTCGAGACGGCAGCGGAGAGGTCGGCGACGAGCTTGTCGTAGATCTTCTTGCCGGCGTAGATGCGGCAGGCGGCGGTGCAGTCCTGGCCGGCATTGTAATAGCCGAAGGCGCGCAGGCCGTTGACCACCGCGCCGAGATCGGCGTCGTCGAAGACGATGACCGGCGCCTTGCCGCCGAGTTCGAGATGCGTGCGCTTGACCGATTTGGCGGCAGCCTGCAGCACCTTCTTGCCGGTGGCGACGTCGCCGGTGATCGAGATCATGTTGACTTTCGGGTGGTTGATCAGCGTGTTGCCGACGCTGTCGCCGCGACCGAGCACGACGTTGACGACGCCTTCCGGCAGGATCTCGGCAAGGATTTTCGCCAGCTTCAGCGCGGTCAGTGGCGTCTGTTCCGACGGCTTGAAGACGACGGTGTTGCCGCCGGCAATCGCCGGCGCCAGCTTCCAGGCCATCATCATCAGCGGATAGTTCCACGGCGCGATCGACGCGACAACGCCGATGGCGTCGCGGCGGACCATCGAGGTGTGGCCGGGAATGTATTCGCCGGCGACCTGGCCGGGCATCGAGCGGACCGCGCCGGCAAAGAAGCGGTAGCAGTCGACGATCGCCGGGATCTCGTCATTGAGCACGGCATTGATCGGCTTGCCACAGTTCAGCGCCTCGAGCGCCGCGAAATCCTGTGCAGCAGCCTCGATGCGATCGGCGATCTTCAGGAGATAGCCGGCGCGCTGCGCCGGTGTTGTGCGGGACCAGGTGACGAAGGCTTTTTCGGCAGTAAGCACGGCCGCCTCGATCTGCGCTGGGCTGGCCTCGGGCAGATTGAGGATGGTCGCCCCGGTCTTCGGGTTGAGGATCGGCTCCTCGGTCTCGGTGCCTTTTTCGAATTTAGAGCCGATCAGCATCTGCGTGTCCATGGAAGTCTCTCCCTTGTGAACGAGATCATTTGCCCGAACCGGCGATCTGGTCGCCGTCGCGGGTCAGGTAATAGGCAGCGAGGATGGGGAGCAGCGTCACCAGCACTACCACCATCGCCACGACATTGGTGACCGGACGCTGGCGCGGACGGATCAATTCTTCGAGCATCCAGATCGGCACCGTCTGCTGCTGGCCGGCGGTGAAGGTGGTGACGATGACCTCGTCGAAGGACAGCGCAAAGGCAAGCATGCCGCCGGCCAGCAGCGCGGTTGCGATGTTGGGCAGCACGACATGCCGAAAGGTCTGGAAACCATCGGCGCCGAGATCCATCGACGCCTCGATCATCGAGCCGGACGTGCGGCGGAAGCGGGCGACCGCATTGTTGTAGACGACGACCACGCAGAAAGTGGCGTGGCCGAGCACGATCGTCCAGAACGAGAACGGGATTTCGGCCAGCGCGAAGGCCGAGCGCAGCGCGATGCCGGTGATGATGCCGGGCAGCGCGATCGGCAGGATGACCAGCAGCGAGATGGTTTCGCGGCCGAAGAATTTTGTGCGGGACACGGCAGCGGCGCACAGCGTGCCCAGGACCAGCGCGATGGTAGTCGAGATCGCCGCGACCCGCACAGACAATGACAGCGCCTGCCAGACGTCGGGGCGGTTCCAGGTGACGGCGAACCATTGCGTGGTCAGGCCCGGCGGCGGCCAGACGAAGCTCTTCTCCTCGGTGGTGAAGGCATAGACGAAGATCAGCAGGATCGGCAAATGCAGGAAAAGCAGGCCGCCGGTGGCAGCGAGCTTCAGGCCGATCGGCGCGGATGGGCCACGGTCAGAGCGCATCGAAAGCCCCCATGCGCTTGGCGCCCCAGAGGTAGAAGCCCATGATGACGATGGGCACCACGGTGAAGGCGGCGGCGAGCGGGATATTGCCGGCGGTGCCTTGCTGCGAATAGACGGCCTGGCCGATGAACAGCCGCGAGGTGCCGATGATCTGTGGGATGATGTAGTCGCCGAGCGTCAGCGAGAAGGTGAAGATCGAGCCGGCGACGATGCCGGGCAGCGCCAGCGGGAACAGCACGTTGCCGAAGGTCTGCCCCGGCGAGGCGCCGAGATCGGACGAAGCCTCGACCAAATTGCCCGGCACGCGCTCGAGTGCGGCCTGCACCGGCAGGATCATGAACGGCAGCCAGACATAGACGAAGACGATGAAGGTACCGGTTGAGGAGACCGACAGCGAGTTGCCGCCGACGACCGGCAGCGACAGCCAGGCATCAAGCAGCCACAGAAGATGCAATTTGGCCAGCAGCCAGGTCAGGATGCCTTCCTTGGCGAGAATCAGCTTCCAGGCATAGATCTTGACCAGGTAGCTCGACCACAGCGGCAGCATGACGCCGAGATAAAACAGCGCCTTCCAACGGCCGCGCGCATAGCGCGCCGCATAATAGGCGATGGGAAAGGCGATGACCGCCGCCGCCAGCGTCACCAGCGCCGCCATTGTCACCGTGCGCAGGATAATGTCGAGATTGGCGGCCTGCAGCAGGTCGCCATAGGTCTTCAGCGTGAATTGCCGGTTGATCAGGCCGGAGAACTCGTCGATCGAAAAGAAGCTCTGCAAAAGCAATGCGAAGAGCGAGCCGATATAGACGATGCCGAGCCACAAAACCGGCGGCAGCAGCATGAGGAGCAACAGCAGCTTCGGCTGTCGCCAAAAAATATCCGACACCGCGCCACGCAGGCCGCCGCTTCGCGGCAGGATGGCGGGCGGCGTGGCGCGCGGCATGACGGTGTCGAGGCTCATCCGAACTCGTCCATCAAATGCAAATGCTCGCGCTTGAAGGTGAGCACCACCGCCTCGCCTTCCCCCGGCAGCACAGCACCCGCCGGCACGATGGCATGCAGTCGCAAGCCCTCTGCATCGAGCGCCAGTCTTGTCGTGGCGCCGAGATAGTTGGTCGAGACCAGGCGGGCGGCAACCCCTTCGCCGTTGGCCCGGCCAATACGGATGGATTCGGGCCGCAGGCTGCCCCAGCGATACTGGCCGGCATAGCGCTGGACGAAATCCGGCGGCAGCACGTTGGACGAGCCGACGAAATCGGCGACGAAGCGGGTCTTGGGGCGCTGGTAGATGTCTTCCGGCGTGCCGATCTGCATGATCTTGCCGTCATTGAAGACGGCCACGCGGTCGGCCATCGACAGCGCTTCGCCCTGGTCGTGGGTGACGAACACGAAGGTGATGCCGAGCGCCTTCTGCAGCGATTTCAACTCCTCCTGCATGTTTTCGCGAAGCTTGAGGTCGAGGGCGCCGAGCGGCTCGTCGAGCAACAGCACCTTGGGCTGGTTGACCAGCGCACGGGCGAGCGCGACGCGCTGGCGCTGGCCGCCGGAAAGCTGGCCAGGGCGACGGGCGCCGTAGCCGGGAAGCCGCACCAGCGCCAGCGCTTCTTCCGCCGCCTGTTGCCGCTCCGGTCTGCCGACGCCCTTGACCATCAGCCCATAGGCGACGTTGTCGAGCACGTTGAAATGCGGGAACAGCGCATAATCCTGGAACACGGTGTTGACGTTGCGGCGATAGGGCGGCACGCCCTCGGCGCGTTCGCCGAAGATCGAGATCGAGCCCGCCGTCGGCTGCTCGAAACCGGCGATGAGGCGCAGGCACGTCGTCTTGCCCGAGCCGGAAGGCCCGAGCATGGCAAAGAACTCGCCCGGCACGATGTCGAGATCGACCGCGTCAACGGCACGCACGCTGCCGAAATGGCGAGAGACGTTTTGGAAGGAAACGGCGGAGGTCATGGGGCTGTCCTGATCTGTCAGGCTCATCAAATTTCAGGCGGTAGCGCTGCCTCTTATCCGCCTGCCGGCACCTTCTCCTCGTATAGTGGACGGGGAGAAGGGAGGCGCTCCAACGCTGGCGACCCCCCGGTTCTTCACCGGGAGAGGGTAAGGGTGAGGGGCAGCGCCGAGCTTCGTAGGTGAGGCGAACTCACCGCCCGCCGATGACGCCGATATAGTCCGACACCCAGCGGTAATAGGGCACGCACTGGTCGTTCTGGGTGGCGCATTTCGAGACCGGCGTCTTCCAGAACTTGATCTTGTCGAAATTGTCGTAACCGTTGGTCTTGCAGCCTTCCTCGCCGAGCAGTTCGTTGCCCTTGCAGGCGGCGGGCACCACCGGCAGCGAGCCGAACCAGGCGGAGACGTCGCCCTGCACTTTTGGCGACAGCGAATGCTCCATCCACATGTAGGCGCAGTTTGGGTGGGCAGCATCGGCCTCCATCATCGTGGTATCGGCCCAGCCGGTGACGCCCTCCTCGGGGATAGTCGAGGCGACCGGCTTCTTGGCCGCGATCAGCGTGTTTACCTGGTAGGGCCAAGAACCGGAGGCGACGACGCCTTCGTTCTGGAAATCGTCGACCTGGATGGCGGCGTCGTGCCAATAGCGTCCGACCAGCGTACGCTGGACCCGCAGCAGGTCGAGCGCCGCCTTGTACTGATCCTCGGTCAGTTCGTACGGATCCTTGATGCCGAGCTCCGGCTTGTGAGCCATCAGGTAATTGGCAGCGTCGGCGATGTGGATCGGCCCGTCATAGGCCTGGACGCGGCCCTTGTTCGACTTGCCGTCGGGAAGCTTCATTTCCTCGAAGACCACGTTCCAGCTCTTCGGCGCCTCCTTGAACACTTCGGTGTTGTACATCAGCACGTTAGGCCCCCACTGATAGGGGACGCCGTAATGGACTCCGCCGACGGTGAACCAGGGCGCATCCTTCAGCCGGTCGTCGACCGTCTTCCAGCTCGGTATGAGGTCGGTGTTGATCGGCTGGACGCGCTTGCCGGCGACAAGGCGCAGCGAAGCGTCGCCCGAGGCGGTGACGAGATCGAAGCCGCCCTCGTTCATCAGCGAGACCATCTCATCGGAGGTGTTGGCGGTCTTGACGTTGACCTTGCAGCCGGTTTCCTTCTCGAACGAAGTGACCCAATCATAGGCCTTGTCGGTTTCGCCGCGCTCGATATAGCCCGGCCAGGCGACGATATTGACCTCGCCTTCGCCTTTGCCGAGCTCCTTCACCTGGGCGATGGCCTGGCCGGAGAAGCTCAGCGCGACTGTCAAGGCAGTGCATGATTTCAGCAATGAATTCATCGTCGATCTCCCATTTTTGCATGACCTCGAAACCGGTTTCGGGTTTCGGAAGAAGGTCATGCGCCCGTTCAAAAACGTTGGATGCGCGGCCCTGAAGGGCCGTGCTCCTCGCATCGGCCCGAAAATCGGAAATCGATTTTCGGAAGGCCCGATGCGAAAACTAAAAGTCTTAGAGCGTACTATGTGCGTCCAATTGGACGCACGTCGCGCTCTAACGGCAGCTTTGTTCCCTGACCGAAAAGTGCTGCGAAATTTCCGGTTTCGCAAATTCATTTATCAGAAAGCCGATATCGATTTTTCCGATACGTCAGCGGCCAATCTTCTCGGGCCGTTGGCGCACCATGCGCTGCGACTGGGCAAGTCCGATGAAGTCGCGCGCCGCCTGCGGCAGACCGGAGCCGCGCCGCCAGACCATGCCGACCTGGACGACCGGCAACGATCCCGAAATATCGCGCGATTCGATGCGGTCGCCTTCCAGCGACCATGGCCGGTAGACGAGGTCGGGCAGCAGCGCCACGCCGGCGCCGGTAGCGACGAGGCTGCGCACCGCTTCGACCGAGCGGGTGCGGAAGGCGACATGCGGCTTGGCGCCGATTGCCGTCAGCAGCTTTCCGGTATTCTCCTCGATCTCGTCGACGGTCAGCATGATCAGCGGTTCCGAGGCGATGTCGCCGATGCCGATGATGTCGGCACCGGCCAAGGGGTGGCCGAGCGGCAGCCACAGCCGGTAGGCCGAGACTTCGAGGATTTCGGACTGCAGTGCCGTGCGGTCGCGCAGGTTCGAGGTGACCATGACGGCAATGTCGAGCTTGCCGCCAATTAACAGGTGCTCGAGATAGTCGCCATTGTCCTCGATCGCCGAGACCTCGACACCCGGATAGGCGCGGCGGTAGCGGGCAAGAAGATCGGAAAGCACATAGCCGGCGACCAGCGAGGTGACGCCAAGTTGCAGCCGCCCGCTTGCCGCGGCCTGTTCGCCGAAGAAGGCGCGGCGCGCATCGGAAACGTCGGCCAGGATCTTTCTCGCATGGCGCAGGAACTGGTGGCCTTTGTGGGTGATGTTCAAGCCGCGCGGGTGGCGCTCGAACAGCTCGACGCCGAGATCGTGCTCCAGCTCCTTGATCGCCTCGGTGACCGACGATTGCGAGATCGACAGGTTCTGGGCGGCGCCCGACACCGTGCCCTGCTCGGCGACGGCGATGAAGAACTGCAATTGGCGGATGGTGAAAGCCATGGCCGGACTAAACACGGCAGACGCGGCGCTGGGAAGTGGGTGCTGGAGCAGATCTCCCGACAGAGCTCACGATAGAGCTCAGCCCTCGCTTCCGCCATCGGCAATGCTGAGCCGTGCGCCGGCCTGGGCGAGGGCGGCGCCGATGTCGTGCGGCGGCGGACGGTCGGTCGCGAGTTCGGAAAAGCCGCCGAAGCCGCAGACCTGAACAAGGCCCTGGCGGCCGAATTTGCTATGGTCGGTGACGACAAGCGAACGCTGGCCGCGCGACAGTACCATGCGGGCGAATTCGGCCTCTTCCAGATCATAGTCCATGACGCCGGTTATGGCATCGACCGCACCGGTCGATATCACTGCATGGCTGACGGAAAAGCGGCTGACGAATTCGATGGCCGAGACGCCGAAGGCAGCACCGGAATCGCTGCGCAGCTCGCCGCCGGCCATGTAGACCTTATTGCCGTTGACGGTGGCCAGTGTGCGGGCGATGTCGGAGGAGTTGGTGACGACCGTCAGCCGCCGGTGGCCGAGCAGTTCCCGGGCCAGGAAAGAGGTGGTGGTGCCGGTGTCGAGCATGATCGATTCGCCGTCGCGGATGGTGGCGGCGACCATGCGCGCTATTGCCCGCTTGGCATCGGCGTTCTCGCGCATGCGCCGCTCGAACGGCGCTTCGCCGGCAATCGACGGCAGGCCGACGGCGCCGTGCATCTTGAGGATGGAACCGTCGCTGGTCAGTGGCTTGACGTCGCGGCGTACTGTCTCCAGCGAGACGCCCAGCCGGTCGGCCAGGCTCGCAATGGTCACCGTGCCTTCCTCCTTGAGGAGGCGCAGGATTTCGCCATGCCGCTTCGAGTGGACCATCGGTTCCATCCGGTCGGATTGTTGCACCGCTGACCGCTTCTACGGCATAAATGCCACTAACTCCAAGGAATTTAGCAAAATTCGGGCAAAAAACCAGAAAATACCACAATTTCGCGTTGACAACGCCTCCAGCGTGGCGCGACATTATCGCTGTGACAGGCTCGGAACGGAGGACGACGGCTGAGCCGCACGAAAAATCGCTGCCCGAACGCCCGGGAGATCGTCGGGTGCAAGGGTGCCGAAATTCAGGATCCGCGGGGGCGGATGCCGGCGTCGAAGAACCCGGCACAAAGGGGCTCGTCGGTGCGGTGCGGGATACCGATCCCGAGATCTGCACCGACGAGATCTTCGCGTTGCCTCCATTCCTCCGTCCGATTGTCATCGCTGGCCAGCCGTGACATGCGTGGAAAATTGACCCAATGTTGGACGAGATCGTGACTGTCGAAGACCGCATCCGTGCGCTGCCTTGCTGGACCGGCAGCATCGACATCGCGCCGCTGCCGGGCGGGCTGAGCAATGCCAATTATCTGGTCAAGGACGCGGCCGGGCGGCACGTCGTGCGGCTCGGCCAGGACTATCCGTTCCACCATGTCTTTCGCGAGCGCGAGATGATGACGGCGCGGGCAGCGCACGCGGCAGGCTTCGCTCCGGCCGTCCACTACACTGGACCCGGCGTCATGGTGACGGAGTATCTCGGCGCCAAGGCCTATGTCGCGCAGGACGTGCGCGCCGATCTCGGCCGCGTTGCCGCATTGCTGCGCGGTTTCCACCGGGAGATGCCCGGTCATGTCTCCGGCGCCGGCTTCATGTTCTGGGTATTCCATGTCATTCGCGACTATGCGCGCACGCTGGAGGAAGGCCGCAGCCGCAAGCTGGGCGACCTGCCGCGCCTGCTGACGCTGGCGAACGAGCTCGAGCGCGCGCAAAAGCTGCTGCCGATCGTATTCGGCCATAATGACCTCTTGCCGGCTAACATAATCGACGACGGTCACAGGCTGTGGCTCATCGATTTCGAATATGCAGGCTTCAACACCGCGATGTTCGACCTTGCCGGCGCAGCGTCGAATGCAGGCATGAGCGACGAGGAGTCCTTCGCCTTCCTGACCGCCTATTTCATGAAGGAGCCGGACCCGGCGATACGGCGCTCGCACGCCGCCATGCAATGCGCGTCGCTGCTGCGTGAGGCGATGTGGGGCATGGTTTCCGAGCTTTACCTCGACGCGCCCGGTGTCGACTACGCCGCCTACGCCGACGAAAACCTGGCGCGGCTCGAAGCCGCCCTGGAAAACTACAGGACAAAATACGGGACGCGGACATGACCTTGCCCGCCCAGGCCGGGATCGTCGTCATCGGCGGTGGCATCATCGGCTGTTCGACGGCCTATCATCTGGCGCGCGACCACAAGGCCGAAATCGTGCTGCTCGAACAGGGCAAACTGACCTCGGGTTCGACCTGGCATGCTGCCGGGCTGGTCGGCCAGCTACGCTCGTCGGCGTCGATCACGCGCGTGCTCAAATATTCGGTCGATCTCTACAAGGGGCTGGAAGCCGAAACCGGCCTCGCCACCGGTTGGAAGATGACTGGCTGCCTGCGCCTCGCCACCAATGGCGACCGCTGGGTCGAGTATAAGCGGCTGGCAACGACGGCTAAGAGCTTCGGCATGGACATGCATCTGCTGTCGCCGGCCGAGGTCAAGGAAATGTGGCCGCTGCTGGAAACCGGCGACCTCGTCGGCGCGTCCTGGCTGCCGACCGACGGTCAGGCAAGCCCTTCCGACATCACCCAGTCGCTGGCCAAGGGTGCGCGCATGCATGGCGCAAAATTGTTCGAGGAGGTGCGAGTCACCGGCTTCGAAATGAGAGACGGCCGCATCACCGCGGTAAAGACCAGCAAAGGCGATATCGCCTGCGACAAGGTGGTGAACTGCGCCGGGCAATGGGCGCGGCAGGTGGGTGCGCTGGCCGGGATAAACGTGCCGCTGCAGCCGGTGAAGCACCAGTACATCATCACCGAAAAGATTGATGGCCTGCCGACCGACGCGCCGACAATTCGCGACCCCGATCGCCGCACCTATTTCAAGGAGGAGGTCGGCGGGTTGGTGATGGGCGGCTACGAGCCGAACCCGCAGGCGTGGACGACCGGTCTGCCGGGCGGCGATGTGCCGGACGATTGGGAGTTCCGGCTGTTCGACGATGATTACGATCATTTCGAGCAGCATATGAGCCAGGCGATCGAGCGTGTCCCGGCGCTCGCCAATGCCGGCGTCAAGCAGATGATCAACGGGCCGGAGAGCTTTACGCCGGATGGCAATTTCATCCTCGGTGTGGCGCCGGAATGCGCCAATATGTTCGTCGGCGCCGGCTTCAATGCCTTTGGCATCGCGTCCGGCGGCGGCGCCGGCTGGGTGCTGGCGCAATGGGTCGTCGACGGCGAGGCGCCGCTCGATCTGTGGGTGGTCGACATCCGCCGCTTCTCCGATCTCCACCGCGACCGGCAATGGGTCCGCGACCGCACGCTGGAAGCCTATGGCAAGCACTACACGATCGGCTTCCCGCATGAGGAATATGTCAGCGGCCGACCGCGCATCGTCTCGCCTTTGTACGAGCGGCTGCAAAAACATCGCGCCGTGTTCGGCTCGAAACTTGGCTGGGAGCGGCCGAACTGGTTCGCGCCGGAAGGCATCGAGCCGAAGGACGTCTATTCGATGGGCCGGCAGAACTGGTTCCCGGCGGTTGGCGACGAGCACCGCCACGTGCGCGAAAAGATCGGTATTTTCGACCAGTCGTCTTTCGCCAAATACGAAATGACCGGAGCCGACGCGCTGAAGGCGCTGGACTGGATCTGCGCCAACGACGTCGCCAAGCCGGTCGGCCGGCTGACCTACACGCAGCTTCTCAACACGCGCGGCGGCATCGAGGCCGATTTGACCGTGGCGAGGCTCGGTGAGGAAAAATTCTACATCGTCACCGGCACCGGTTTCCGCACGCATGATTTCTCCTGGATTGCCGATCATATCGGCAGGGAGTTCGACGTGACGCTGACCGACGTCACGGAGGATTTCGGCACATTATCGCTGATGGGGCCGCGCGCCCGTGACGTGCTGTCAGCGGTGACCGATGCCGACGTCTCGAATGCCGCCTTTCCATTCGGCCATGTTCGCGAGATCGCCATTGCCGGTCACGCCGTCCGGGCACTGCGCGTCACCTATGTCGGCGAACTCGGCTGGGAACTGCATGCGCCGATCGCGGCGACGGGCGAGGTTTTCGACGCGCTGATGACGGCGGGCGCTGTCCACGACATTCGCCCGGTCGGCTATCGGGCGCTGGAATCGCTGCGGCTGGAAAAGGGCTACCGCGCCTGGGGCGCCGACATTACACCCAACGACACGCCGCAGGAGGCCGGCCTCGGCTGGGCGGTGAAGCTCAGGAAGAACACCGATTTCCTCGGCCGGCGGGCGCTTGAAAAGCTCGATGGCTCGACGCTCAGCAAACGCTTTGCCGGCTTCACCGTCGATGATCCGGACGTCGTGCTGCTCGGGCGCGAGACCATCCTGCGCAACGGCGAGGCGGTCGGTTATCTCACCAGCGGCGGCTATGGCTACACCATCGGCAAGAACATCGGCTACGGCTATGTGCGCAATGCCGATGGCGTCAACGATGATTTCCTCACTTCCGGCAACTACGAGCTGGTGGTGGCAATGGAACGGACACCGGCTAAGATACACCTCGAGCCGCTTTACGATCCGGCAGGAGCAAAGGTGAAGGCATAGAGCCTTCCGGTTTCAGCCTCAGTTCACGATGAGCACCAGCCCCCGGCTCGGCACGGTATCGGCCTCGCCTGGCATCGAAACATAGGGCGGCGTCTCTTCGGCGCGCGTGACGGTGCCTTGCGCCTCGAGCTCGGCGATCCGCGCGGCAAACCCGGCATCCCACAGCGTGTTCTTCACTGTCAGCACGATCACTCCGCCCGGCCGGCAGATGCGGATCAGCTCGTCCAGACCCTCGGCCCCGACATGGCCGGACGTGAAGACGCCGGCTGAGATGATCCCGGCATAGGCGTCGTCCACGAAGGGCAGCGGTCCGCCAAGCGCCAGGCAGTGCAGCGCTGAATAGACGCCCTTGCGCGCGGCTTGCGCCAGCATGCCTTCCGAGATGTCGAGCGCCTCGACCTGCGGATAACCGGTAATGGCAAGCCATTCGCCGATGAGCCCGGTGCCGGCGCCGGCATCGAGCAGAGGAGCGGCGCCGCGCGCCAGATGGCGGGCCAGCAAGGCAAGGCAGATGGTGGGATGGCGATAGCCAGCCGCCGACATGTCGGCGTCATAGGTGCCGGCCCACCTGTCGTAAAGAGCCGCGATGTCTTCCGGCCGCTTCGCCGCATAGGCTGCGGCGAGTGCGCTCTGCTGATTGCTGTCCGTCATCGCTTTCCGTCGCCTGGTATCGATCCGCAACGCGATCATAGCCAAACGGCGAAAACTGTGGAACCGTCGTCGTCCCAATAACACGGGGAAAGGAGCGAAATCCATGGCGGACGACCGGGCGCGCGCCGCACTTGCGGCCATTCCGATGCTGGCCGGCTATGACGGCCCTCTGGAACGGCTCGGCGGTCTCACCAACCTCGTCTTCAGCGGTAAGGATTTCTGCCTGCGTATCCCCGGCAAGGGTACCGAGGAATACATCAACCGCGCCAACGAGGCAGTGGCGGCGCGGGAAGCGGCGAAGGCCGGCGTCAGTCCCCATGTGCTGCATGTCGATGCCGAGACCGGCGTGTTGGTGACCCGCTTCGTTGCCGGTGCCGAGACGATGTCACCGGGAAAGTTCAAGACTCGGCCGGGCAGCCCGGCACGCGCCGGCAAGGCCTTTCGCAGACTGCACACATCCGGCGCGGTGTTCCCCTCCCGCTTCGAGCTGTTTGCGATGATCGACGACTATTTGAAAGTGCTGTCAACCAAGGACGTCGCCCTGCCTGGCGGCTACCACGATGTGGTCCGCGAGGCGGAGGCAGTGCGCTCAGCACTTGCGGCTCAACCTCTGCCGATCGTCGCCTGCCACTGCGACCCGCTCTGCGAAAACTTTCTCGATACGGGCGACAGGATGTGGATCGTCGACTGGGAATATTCCGGCATGAACGATCCGCTCTGGGATCTCGGCGACCTCTCGGTCGAAGGGCAATTCGACGAGGCCCAGGACGAAGAAATGATGCGCGCCTATTTCGGCGGCGAGCCGAGACCGGCGGAGCGCGGCCGCATCGTCATCTACAAGGCGACGTGCGACCTGTTGTGGACGCTCTGGGGCTTGATCCAGCTTGCCAACAAAAATCCGGCCGACGACTTTCGCGCCTATGCCGACGGCCGGTTTGCGCGCTGCAAGGCACTGATGGAGATGCCGGAATTTTCGCGGCATCTCGCGGCAGCGCGCCGGGGTTAATTCACGCCCTTTGGCACGTTTTCGGGCGGTACCGTGTCGACCACCTTCTGGCGGTGGAAGATGAACAGGCCGGCCAGCACGACGATGGCCGAGCCGATCAGAATGCGCGGCCCAGGCACATCGCCGAAGAAGGCGAGGCCGAAGACCACTGCCCACAACAGCAGGCTGTAATGCAGCGGCGCCAAGGTCGAGGCCGGCGCCAGCTTCAACGCCCGGGTGATCATCAGATGCGCGCCGCAGGAGACGATGCCGAGAAGCAGCATGGCGCCGAAATCGAGCGAGGACGGCGTCTTCCAGCTACCGAGGGTCAACGCAGCGCCGACCAGCAGCGTGCCGATGGTTTGCCAGGTGACCAGCGAGGTGTCGCTGGTGCCGCGCAGCCGCCGATTGAGGATGATGGCGAAGGCAAAGGAAATGCTGCCGGCGAGCGCGAACATCGACGACAGCGAGAACGCGGCCGAGGACGGCTTCAGCATGATCAGCACGCCGCAGAAACCGACCAGGATAGCCGCCCAGCGGCGCCAGCCGACCCTTTCGCCGAGCAGGAAGTGCGACAGCGCCGCGACATAGATCGGCCCGGCCATGTAAAAGCTCATCACATCGGCGAGCGGCAGATAGACGACCGCCGCGTAGAACAGCGCCGTGTCGAGCGTCGTCATCACCACGCGCAGCAGCTGCAGCTCCGGCCGCTCCATGCGAAACAGCTTGGCCGGGCCCTGATGTGCAATCATCGGCCCGAGTATGAAAAACGCGCCGATCGAGCGGATCAGCACGACCTGGCCGACGGAAAAACTGGCGACCAGCCACTTGCCCATCGCATCGTTCAACGCAAACAGGAAATCGCCGGCGAGCATCAGCAGGATGCCCGCCAGCAGCACGTTCATGATCGTTGAGTACTGGGCTGCGGGCCGCGCCATGCCGTTACCGGTTCCTCGCCGTGGGGTACGGTGACCCGCGTCGTAGTCGCAAGCTGCGGCCATGACGAGGCGAAAATCGAGAATTCGGTAAGACCAGCGCCGGAAATCGGCTGGACTAATGCATGTCGCGCAAAAGTGTGCAGCGGTTTTGCGATAACGACACGCTTAAAAACAAGACCTTAAAGCGCGTCGCGTGGGTCCGTTCAAACGCGACGCGCTTTAAGCGTGGCGCCGGTTCACCGTGCCCGGCCTTCCGGCGATCGAAAGCCGCGTGTCCTGCCGGCTCCGCTCGGCCACCACCTTGCCTCTGGCGATGACGCAGAGGCGCTCGGGGCGCAGCCGCAGCGCTTCGACCGGATTGCCGGCATCGAGAACGACCAGGCTGGCGCGCTTGCCGACGGCCAGGCCAAGGTGATCGAGGCCCATGATGGCTGCATTGACGTTGGTGACCATGTCGAAGCAGCGCGCCATCTCGGCCGGGCTCGAAATCTGCGCGACATGCAGGCCCATGAAGGCGACGTCGAGCATGTCTGCGGTGCCCAGCGAATACCAGGGGTCGAGCACGCAATCCTGGCCCCAGCCGACGCGGATGCCTTGCGCCAGCATCTCCTTGACCCGCGTCAGTCCGCGGCGCTTGGGAAAGGTGTCGTGGCGGCCCTGCAGCATGATGTTGATCAGCGGATTGGGGATCGCCGAAACGCCGGCCTCGGCAATCAGCGGCAATAGCTTCGAAACGTAGTAATTATCCATCGAATGCATCGATGTCAGGTGCGAGCCGGCCACTCTGCCCTGCAACCCGAGCCGCTGCGTCTCATAGGCAAGCTGCTCGATGTGGCGCGACAGCGGATCGTCGGTCTCGTCGCAATGCAAGTCGACCATCAGGCCGCGCCTGGCCGCCATCTCGCAGAGTTCCGTCACCGAGCGCGTGCCGTCGGCCATTGTCCGCTCGAAATGCGGAATGCCGCCGACGACATCGACGCCCATGTCGAGCGCCCGGATGGTGTTGTCGCGCGCCGTCGGCGAGCGGTAAAACCCGTCCTGCGGGAAGGCGACCAGCTGCAGGTCGATATAGGAGCCAACCGTCTTCTTCACGTCGAGCAGCGCCTCGACCGCCAGTAGGCGGTCGTCGCAAACATCGACATGGGTGCGGATGGCGAGCAGGCCCATCGACACCGCCCAGTCGCAATAGGCGAGCGCACGGTCGCGCACCGCTTCGTAGGTCAAAAGCGGCTTCAACTCGCCCCAAAGCGAGATTCCTTCGAGCAGCGTGCCCGAGACATTGATGCGCGGAATGCCGAGCGAAAGCGTGGCGTCCATATGGAAATGCGGATCGACGAAGGGCGGCGAGACCAGATTGCCATGGGCATCGATCGCCGTGCCGGCGCTGACGTTCAGCTCGGGCTCTATCGCTGCGATCGTTTCGCCGACGATGCCGATATCCGCGATCCTGCCGTCGGGCAGCGTCCCGCCGCGCACCACAAGGTCAAAATCCATCTAGCGCCACCTCGTTCAAAAAAGCCGTTTCTTTCCATGCAGCGTGCTGCCGCAAGGCGGAACCTTCAGGCGCGGCCCTTCCCTTCTTCCCTTGTGGAAGAAGGTGGCCGCGAAGCGGCCAGACGAGGGGTGTTCCAGCTTGGCGCCGGCGGCACTCCGTCCAGCACCCCTCAACCGTCTTGGCGCTGCGCGCCAATCCACCTTCTCCCACAAAGGGAGAAGGAAAAGCCTCTATTCCGGCACGTACCGCACCGCCCCCTTGGCGGCACTTGTCGCCATCGCCGCATAGGCGCGCAAGGCCGTCGTCACCTTGCGCTTGCGCTTTTCTTCGGGCTTCCAGGCAGCCGTTCCCCTGGCCTCCATCGCGGCGCGACGGGCGATGAGTTCGGCGTCGTCGACAGCAAGCCTGATGGTGCGGTTGGGGATATCGATCTCGATCGTGTCGCCTTCCCTGACCAGCCCGATCAGACCGCCTTCCGCGGCTTCCGGCGAGACATGGCCGATCGACAGGCCGGAGGTGCCGCCGGAAAAACGACCGTCGGTGATCAGTGCGCAGGCTTTGCCGAGGCCTTTCGACTTCAAATAGCTGGTCGGGTAGAGCATTTCCTGCATGCCGGGTCCGCCGCGTGGCCCTTCATAGCGAATGACGACGACATCGCCGGCCTTGATCTCGTTCGACAGGATCGCCTTGACGCTGGCGTCCTGACTTTCGAACACTCTTGCCGGACCGGTGAATTTCAGGATCGATTCATCGACGCCCGCCGTCTTCACGATGCAGCCATCGAGTGCCAGATTGCCTTTCAGCACGGCAAGGCCGCCATCCCTGGAGAAAGGATGTTCGGCCGAGCGGATGACGCCCTTCTCGCGGTCGAGATCGAGATCGTCCCAGCGGCGGTCCTGGCTGAACGCGACTTGCGTCGGCACGCCGCCGGGTGCCGCCAGGAAGAAATCGCGGACATTCTGGCTGGTGGTGCGCGAAATATCCCAATGATCGAGCGCTTCGCCGAGGCTTGCGGCGTGCACCGTCGGCAGGTCGCGGTTGATCAGCCCGGCGCTATCCAACTGGCCGAGGATGGCCATGATGCCGCCGGCGCGATGGACATCCTCCATGTGGACGTCAGCCTTGGCCGGAGCCACCTTGCACAGCACCGGCACCCGCCGGGACAGCCGGTCGATGTCCTCCATGGTGAAGTCGACCTCGCCCTCATGTGCTGCGGCGAGGATGTGCAGGACCGTGTTAGTCGAGCCGCCCATGGCGATGTCGAGCGTCATGGCGTTCTCGAAGGCGCCCTTCGAGGCGATGCTGCGTGGCAGCGCGGTGTCATCGTCCTGCTCGTAATAGCGCTGGGCGAGATCGACGATCAGATGACCGGCCTCGACAAACAGCCGCTTGCGGTCGGCATGCGTGGCCAACGTCGAGCCGTTGCCGGGCAGCGAGAGGCCGAGCGCCTCGGTCAGGCAGTTCATCGAATTGGCGGTGAACATGCCGGAGCAGGAGCCACAGGTCGGACAGGCCGAGCGCTCGATGATCCTGACGTCCTCGTCGGACACCTTGTCGTCGGCGGCTGCGACCATAGCGTCGACCAGGTCAAGCGCTTGGGTCTTGCCGGCGAGCACCACCTTGCCGGCCTCCATCGGCCCGCCGGAGACGAAGACGGTCGGGATGTTGAGGCGCAGCGACGCCATCAGCATGCCGGGCGTGATCTTGTCGCAATTCGAGATGCAGACCATCGCGTCGGCGCAGTGCGCGTTGACCATGTATTCGACCGAGTCGGCGATCAATTCGCGCGACGGCAGCGAATAGAGCATGCCGTCATGGCCCATGGCGATGCCGTCATCGACGGCAATGGTGTTGAACTCCTTGGCAACGCCGCCGGCTTTTTCGATCTCGCGGGCAACCAGCTGGCCGAGATCCTTCAAATGGACATGGCCCGGCACGAATTGGGTGAAGGAATTGACCACGGCAATGATCGGCTTGCCGAAATCCGAATCCTTCATGCCGGTAGCGCGCCACAGGCCGCGGGCGCCGGCCATGTTGCGGCCATGGGTGGTGGTGCGGGAACGGTAGGCGGGCATTGAACTGTCCTTGCTGTCTGCGTCGCGCCCAAAGGTGCGGAAAACCGGAATTGAGCCGCAGGCCTTATAGACGGCACACTCTGGTCTGGCCACAATTTTGCGCTGCGCCAGGGTGCGGAACGAGCGGCCAGCCAAAGACGCAGCCGGCCCAGACCGTAAAAAAGTCAGAGGTGCTGTCGGATCGGGTCTCGTTCGAGCGTCCTTGGGCAGACGGCGGAACCGGGCATCAATTGCCAGCCAGCCGTTTTGCGAGTGAAAACAAAGCCAAAACCAGCCCGAGGAGCAAGAGAATGCAAAAGATCACCCCCTGCCTGTGGTTCAACGATCAGGCCGAGGAGGCCATGAACCATTATGTCTCCATCTTCAAGAATTCGAAGGTGCTGAGCGTGATGCGCTGGCCCAAGGGCAGCGGCGATAATGAGGGCAAGGTGCTGATGGTCTCATTCGAGCTCGACGGCGTTCAGTTCCAGGCGCTGAACGGCGGGCCGCAATTCAAGTTCACCGAGGCGGTCTCGCTCTCCATCGACTGCAAGACGCAGGAAGAGGTCGACTATTTCTGGGACAGGCTCATCGCGGGCGGTGGCCAGCCCAGCCAGTGCAGCTGGCTGAAGGACAAATTCGGCCTCTCCTGGCAGGTCGTTCCCGAGCAGCTGCCCAGGCTGCTGCTGGACGCCGACAGGGAAAAGGCCGGCCGCGTGATGCAGGCGATGATGCAGATGAGCAAGATCGACATCGCCAAGATCGAAGAGGCAGCGAAAGGGTGAACGAACGCGATCTTGCCTTCTCCCCCTGTGGGAGAAGGTGGATCGGCGCGAAGCGCCGAGACGGTTGAGGGGTGTGGGACGGAATGAGACGTTGGTGTTTTCTGGAACACCCCTCATCCGTCGCCTTCGGCGACACCTTCTCCCACAAGGGGAGAAGGGAAAACCAACAGCTCAAGCCGCCCTGTCGCGGACCTGATAATCCTTGACCGCGGTGAAGCGGATCGCCTTCCAGCGCTCGGCCTCGTAGTTGAGCGAGAAGGCGTGCTGGGCGAGGAACACCGGATCGTTGTCGAGATCGCGCGCGATGTCGCCGCGATGCGCCTCGATGAAGCGCTGGAGTTCGGCCCTGTCGTCGGCCGATATCCAGCGGCAGACGGAAAAGCGCGACATCTCGAAATCGACCGGCAGTGTGTATTCGAAGTTTAGCCGCTCCTTCAAGACGTCGAGCTGCAGGGCGCCGACGACGCCGACGATGGCTGGCGAGCCGTCCTCCGGCGAGAACAATTGCACGACGCCTTCCTCGGCCATCTGGTGCAGTGCTTCCTTGAGCTTCTTTGCTTTCATGGCATCGCCGAGGCGAACGCGGCGCAGGATTTCAGGCGCGAAATTCGGCACACCGCGAAACAGGATCTCCTCGCCTTCGGTCAGCGTGTCGCCGATGCGCAGCGTGCCGTGGTTGGGGATGCCGACGACATCGCCGGCGAACGCCTCGTCGGCCGTGACGCGGGTGCGGGCGAAGAAGAATTGCGGTGCCGACAGGCTCATCGGTTTTCCCGTGCGCACCAGCTTGGCCTTCATGCCGCGCTCGAGCTTGCCGGAGCAGACGCGGACGAAAGCGATGCGGTCGCGATGGTTGGGGTCCATATTGGCCTGGATCTTGAAGACGAAGGAGGTCATCTTGTCCTCGGTCGCCTCGACCTTGCGGCTGTCGGCCTCCTGCGCGCGCGGCGGCGGCCCGTAGGCGCCGAGCGCCTCGATCAGGTCGCGCACGCCGTAATTGCGCAGCGCCGAACCGAAATAGACCGGCGTCAAATGGCCCTCGCGGAAGGCATCGAGGTCGAGCGGGCGACAGGCCGCGCGCGCCAGTTCCAGCTCCTCGATGAAGGCCTCGCGCTCGTTCTCCGGCAACAGGCCGGCGACGCGGTTGGAATCGGGTCCATTGACCGGCGTGCGCTCCTTTTCGGCGTCGCCCTTGCGCACCGCGTTCAGCGCCAGATGGTAGGTCCCGGAAAAGGTCTTGCCGCGGCCGATCGGCCAGGTGATCGGCGCTGTATCCAGTGCCAGCTTCTGCTCGATCTCGTCGAGGATGTCGAATGGGTCTCGGCTTTCGCGGTCCATTTTGTTGACGAAGGTGATGATCGGGATGTCGCGCAGCCGGCAGACCTCGAACAGTTTCAGCGTGCGCGGCTCGATGCCCTTGGCGGCGTCGATGACCATGACCGCGCTGTCGACCGCCGACAGCGTGCGATAGGTGTCGTCGGCGAAATCCTCGTGGCCGGGCGTGTCGAGCAGGTTGAAGACGGTGTCCTCGTATTCGAAGGTCATCACCGAGGTGACCACCGAAATGCCGCGCTCGCGTTCGATCTTCATCCAGTCCGAGCGGGTCTGGATGCGGTCCTTCTTGGCCTTGACCTCGCCGGCAAGCTGGATGGCGCCGCCGAACAAAAGCAGTTTTTCGGTGAGCGTCGTCTTGCCGGCGTCGGGGTGGGCAATGATCGCGAAAGTGCGGCGGCGCGATACCGCTTGTTCGATGTCTTCAGCCAATTTCATGGAATCCTGTCTGTGGCGCGGGCTTCTAGCAGCGCTTTTCCAGCCTGTCGAACGGAAACACCGCTGATACCCCGGCAGCAGGTTCAGTCTCTGACGATAGCCGCCTGCGTGACCGAGCCAACGTCATCCAGGCGCATAACCAGCCATTCAGAGTCGATCGAAAAAAATCCTCTTTCCGAACCAAGAATATAAACCAGACTCCAGTCCTCGAAATAGTCCGTCTTCGGCGGCTCGCCGAGCATGGCAACAACTTCTGCCCGCGATTTCCCAACCAACGCCCCGGTCAGCACCAAACCGTCAGCGATCCGATGGCGTTTATGCAAAGGATCCAGCCAGTTGTCGTCCTGCCACCAAGATCGAACGAACGGCAGCGGGCCAAAGAAGACGGCATAGACAATGGCGGCTCCGGCTGCAGCAAAAACCAACCCTTTTATCCAGCGGCGCAAATGACCCTCATGTGATTGAGCTGAACGTTTCCAGTGAGGCGATCGTCATCGACCCGCTTCGAGAGCGGTCCCGGCAACGCCCTTGGTAAGTCTGTAGCATGGTGGCAATGAGGGCAAGAAGTCCTGGGCGTTTGAAGGTACACGGCCGTGAGCAAGAACATCATCGTCATTGGATCCGGCATCATTGGCGCCTCCATCGCTTGGCACCGGCAGAGCTAAGCTGTCGACCTCTCCGGCTGCCGCCGGTTCACGTCCCGACGTCAGGCCGATTCGGTCGCTCGGCTCTCGAAGGCCACCTCCGGAATCCACTCGGCAATTGTGGCGCCGATCCTGTCGGCATGGTCCTCCTGTAGATAATGCGCGCCGGGTCCGAGATCGATCAACCGGCAGTTCTTCAGGCCGGCCGCGAATTCCCGTGCCGCATGCGGCGAGACGAGGGCCCCCGGATCGCCTGAGAAAAGCAGCTTCGGGTAGGAGGAGAGCCGGAGCGCCCGATGGTCGTGCTCGCTGATGGCAGCGACATCGGCGGGCTGGCCTTCAATCGGCAGGTCGCGCGGCAGCCGCAGGATCGGCTTGCGCGATTGGGGCGTCGGGAACGGTGCCCGGTAGGAGGCCATTTCCTCATCGCTCATCGTGCGCAGCACCGCAGCCGGAAGCACCTTTTCGACGAAGACGTTGTCTTCCAGGACAAGCTTCTCACCGACGCCAGGCGTGCGCATTGCCTTGAACAATTCGCGCGCCTGCGGACGCTGGTGAAAATCGTCCCAACTCTCGAAGGGGCGGATGAATTCCATGAAGGCGAGGCCGAGGATCCGCTGCGGCCGCCGGGCCGCGAGATGGAAGGCGAGCGCGGTGCCCCAGTCCTGCGCGACGACCACCACGTCAGTGATGCCAAGCGTCTCGATGAAGGCGTCGAGATAGCGGACGTGGTCGAAGAAGCGATAGTCGATGTCCGGCTTGCCGGATTGGCCATAGCCGATCAGGTCGGGCGCAATGCAGCGGCCGAACGGCGCCACATGCGGGATGATGTCGCGCCAGATGTAGGACGACGTCGGGTTGCCGTGCAGGAATAGCACCGTCGGACCGGCAGTACCTGCCTCGACATAGGAGATGGTGGAATCGAGTACCGCGACTTGCGAGCGCGGCACCATTGTGCGGGATTGCTGCTTTTCGAGTTTCGGGTTCATCGGATCAGCTCCTTTTTTACGAAGACTGTTTTGAAGACGATGTTCTTGAAACGCTCGAGCGGTTCGGGACTGCGCTCCACCTTCATGCGCAGCATCGCGCCTTGCCAGGAACTCAACAGGAAATCGGCGAGGTCCTCGGCATCGAACGCGTCGGTGATGTCGCCAGCCGCCTGGCCTTCGGCAATGCATTCGGCAAAGGGCTTACGCCAGCGTTCGAAGATGGCGACGAGTTGCAGCCTCAGCGCCTCACTGTGAGCCGCCGTCTCGAGGCTGAGATTGCCGATCATGCAGCCCCTTGCCCAATCATGCGCCTCCAGCTTCGACGTGACGATTTCCAGATAGCGGCGCAAGCGCGCGACCGGGGGCGTGCCGTCCCGAGCAAGGGCCTGCTCCGCCAAACCGCTCACATAGGCGAAATAGCGGTCCAGCACCTCGCCGGTGAACGCCTCCTTGGAGGCAAAATGATTGGTGAAGGACCCCGGACGGGCATCGGCCGCGGCGACGATGTCGCGTACGCCGGCGGCCGAATAGCCGGAGCTCCAGATGGTTTTGAAACCGGCGTCGAGAAGTTTTTCGCGAAGTGAATGTCTAGCCATGCCAGTAAAATACGTACGTACGTATTAAAGTCAAGAGGCACATTTGATATGGCTCGCTCTTGGCAGAACCCACGGGCAATGGCATCGCAGTGGTGGCGTTGGAACGAGGAGTGAAGCATGACAGCTGCGAAAGAAGTGATCGTCATCGGCGCCGGTATCATCGGCGCCTCCATCGCCTGGCACCTGACCAGGGCCGGAGCAAAGGTGACGGTCGTTGCCGGCAGCGGCGCCGGCGGCGTCGCGACACCGAATTCCTTTGCCTGGATCAATGCCAGCTGGGGTAATCCGCAGCCTTACTTCCGACTACGGACTCGATCGATGGCCGAATGGACGCGACTGGCGAACGAGGTGCCCGGCATCCCGTTGCAATGGTGCGGCGGCCTGTGCTGGGACCTGCCACGTCCCGAACTCGAAGCCTATGCGGCCGAGCACTCCGCATGGGGCTACGGCATCGAGCGTGTCGACCGTGCCGGAGCGGCCCGCATCGAGCCCAATCTGACCGAGCTTCCCGATTTCGCCCTTTATGTCGCCGAGGAAGGCGTTGCCGAGCCGGTCGCCGCCACGCAAGCACTGCTGGCCGACGCCGAACGGCGCGACGCGCGAATTGTAGCCGGGACGACCGTCACCGCTCTGGTGCAAGCCAACGGCAGGATTGCCGGCGTCGATACATCCGGCGGGCGGATTGCTGCCGACGAGGTGGTGATCGCGGCCGGAGCCGGCTCTCCGGCAATCGCTGCCACAGCCGGGATAGAACTGCCGATCGAAACGCCGCCCGGCCTGATCGTGCATTCGCGCCCCTACGAAAAGCTGCTCAACGGCCTGGTGATCGGCGACCGCCTGCATATGCGCCAGACGGCGGAAGGCCGCGTCATCGCCGGCTCGGATTTCGGTGGCGCCGATCCCGGCATGGATGCCCCGGCCACCGCCCGCGACCTGTTTGCGGCGATGAAGGCGATGCTGCGCGGCGCGGATGGGCTGGAACTCGATTTCCACACCGTTGGCTATCGGCCGACGCCGGTCGATGGCTTTCCGATCATAGGCCGCGCCGAAGGCACGAGCGGCGTCTATGTTGCGGTCATGCATTCCGGCATCACGCTGGCGCCGGCCGTCGCCCTGTTCGCCGCCCGCGAAATCCTCGACGGCGAGCGCGATCCGCTGCTTGATCCCTACGGACTGGCGCGGTTTACTCAATAACCGGGCGGGCGGCGAAAGCCGCCGGCCAGCGGCTCGATTGCCCTGGCGATCCCGAGCAGGCGCCGCTCCGACCAGCGTTTGCCGACAAGCTGTAGTCCGATGGGCAGGCCGTCGCGATCTTGTCCGCAGGGCAGCGACAGTGCCGGATGGCCGCTGTAGTTGAACACCGCGCCATAGGCCGGCAGCATCCAGTAGCTTTGCGTCTTGCCGTCGACCCCGATCGGCGTTCCCGGCTCGCAATGCGGGAAGGCGGTGGCCATGGCGACCGGGCACAGCAAGGCGTCGCAGCCGTCGAAGAACCGTTCCCACGCCAGGATGGAGCGGTCGCGGCGGGCGAGCGCCTCGAACCAGCGCGAGACCGGCGTCGGCTTCTCCCGCGGTTGGGGCTGGGCCGCCTCCAGCATCATGCCGATCAGCGCACCGCCTTGCTCCAGGTCGTCGTGCAGGTCGAGCTTCGGCAATTTGGCATCCTCGACGATGGCGCCTGCCGACTGAAGCTCCTTTGCCAGACTTTCGACCGCCGCGCTGATCTCGCCGGCCACCGGAAAGCCCGGAAAGGACGGCGCGACGGCAATGCGCAAATTTCTGAGATCCAGCTCCGGCATGGTTTCGACCGGTACCGGCGCAAGGTCGGTATCGCTTCCATCCGGCCCGGCAATGAGGCCGTAGATCAGTGCCAGGTCCTCGACGCTGCGCGCCAGCGGTCCGAGGCAGGACATCAGCCGCACGCTGCGCGGCGCCCCGCCCGGGTCGGGGAAGGCGCCGGCGAGCGAGACGCGGTGCTCGGTCGGCTTGAGGCCGTAGACGCCACAAAAGGCGGCCGGCAGCCGGATCGAATCCTGCATGTCGGTGCCGACCTCGAACGGCGTCATACCAGTGCCGAGCGCCGCCGCCGCACCGCCGCTGGAGCCGCCGGCGGTGCGCTGGAGGTTCCAGGGGTTGCCGGTGCGGCCGAACAGTGGATTGTCAGACTGCCAGTCACCGAGCATCGTCGCCACGTTCGTCTTGCCCACCAGCACGCCGCCTGCCGCCTTCAGCCGGGCAACGACCGGACTGTCTGCCCTCGGAGCATAGTCGGCGAAGGCCGGGAAGCCGACGGTGGTTCTCATGCCGGCGGTTTCATGCGTGTCTTTCAGTGTGAACGGCACGCCATGCAGCGGCCCAAGGGCCTCGCCGCGCGCCTGCGCGTCGTCGGCTTTGACGGCGCGTTGCCGCGCACCGTCCCGATCGAGGGTTACGACGGCATTGACCGCCTTATTGTGCCTGTCGATCTGCGCCAGATGCTCGTCCAGCACCTCTATTGCGGAAACCGTACGGTCGCGGATGGCCGCGGCCAGTTTGGTGGTCGAGGAAAAGACGATATCCATGGTGAATGCTCCGGGCTATCGCGCCGCGATCCTCAAAATGGCGGATTGGCGCGTGGATACAAGCCTGGCTCGGCATTCGACGATGGCGGCGCTTGATCGGGATTGCGCTGCGGGGCCTGTTGAGGGTCGGCGCTGTCCAGCGGCCTCGCTGCGCTCGGTACCTCTGCGGCTTACCGTCCTCTGTTGTGCGTCCGCTCATAGAGCTCACGGATGATGCCGCTTGCCGTGGTCTCGAACAGAAACGGCAAGAAAGCATGAACGAGCGCGGCAAAGGCCGCCATGAACAATCGCGACGAGAACCATGCGGCGAAAGCCATATGGCCGAAATAACTCTCGCCGACCGCGGCCGGGTGAGAGGTGAAAAGTCTTGCGAGCCGTGCGGTCATGTCGATCCCTCCTGCCGGCATGAAGAGCCGGCGATGAGTATACTGGCATGGGTGTTCGGTTCATCGGTCTCAAATTATCCTTGTCTCAAGCAAAATTTTGGGACAAACATCCCACATGGCGCCGGAAATCGACGAAATAGACTGGAGATTGCTGGCCGAGCTGCAACGCGACGGCACGCTGTCCGTCGACCAGCTCTCGGCAAGAATATCGCTGTCGCGCAATGCCTGCTGGCGCCGGGTGAAGCGGCTGGAGGAGGACGGCGTCATCACCGGCCGGGTGGCGCTGGTCGATGCCGACAAGCTTGGGCTCGGCCTTTCGGTGTTCATCCTGATCCGCACCTCCAACCACGATCCCGACTGGCTGCAAAGATTCCGGGCGGCGGTGACCGGCTTTGCCGAGATCACCGGCGCCTACCGCATGTCCGGCGATCTCGACTATGTCCTGCGCGCCCGCGTCGCCGATGTGAAGGCGTATGACCGGCTCTATCAACGGCTGATCGCCAAGGTGGCACTATCCGACGTTTCGGCCTCCTTCGTCATGGAGGAGATCAAGGAGACCACGGTCGTTCCGATGGAACTGCGCTGAGGCGGAACCGCACTGAAAGAAAGCCGTTGATAGCATTGCCGCCGAGTTGACTGAGCCGGCGTTCGCGACGATAGGATCAGCCTCATGCGCGCAGCACTTTATCCCACCTCCGTCATCGGTCCGGCTGTCGGCTTCGTCAGGCTGCCGCATGGCGAGGGCTTGCCGCTTCCGGCCTATGAAAGCTCGGGCGCCGCCGGCATGGACCTGCGCGCCGCCGTCCCGGACGACAGGCCGCTTTTGATCCTGCCGGGAAAGCGCGCGCTGGTGCCGACCGGGCTGGTCCTGGAAATTCCGGAGGGCGTCGAAGGCCAGGTCCGGCCGCGTTCGGGCCTCGCCTTCAAGCACGGGCTCACCTGCCTCAACACGCCGGGCACCATCGACAGTGACTATCGCGGCGAGGTCAAGGTGCTGCTGATCAATCTCGGCGACGAGGATTTCGCGGTGACGCGGGGCATGCGGATCGCCCAGATCGTCTTCGCCCCGGTGACGCAGGCGACCGTCGAGGAGCGCACATTGGCTGGCGGTACGGCGCGCGGCTCGGGCGGCTTCGGATCGACCGGCACGGCCTGATGAAAATACCCAAGCTCGTCATCTTCGATTGCGACGGGGTTCTGGTCGACACCGAGAACCTGGCCAATCGGCGCCTCGCCGAATGGCTGACCGCGGCCGGCTTTCCGGCCAGCTTCGAATATTGCCGGAAGAATTTCTCCGGCCGCAGCATGGTCTCGGTGCAGAAGGAAGTCGAGGCGACCGGCGTCAGCCTCGGCGCCGATTTCGTCGAGCGCTGGAACGCCGGCCTGCCGGACCTGTTCGCGCATGGCGTCGAGGCCATCCCCTACGTTCGCGAGTTCATCGAAACCGTGCACGCCGCCGGCATCGCCACCTGCGTCGCCTCGTCGGCACGGGTATCGAAAATGCACATCACGCTCGGTCAGACCGGGCTGCTGCCGCTGTTCGAGCATGCGCTGTTCAGCTCGACCATGGTCTCGCGCGGTAAGCCGTTCCCCGACCTCTTCCTGCATGCGGCAGCGACGATGGGCTTCGCACCCGCCGACTGCATCGTCATCGAGGACAGCGTCGCCGGCACGGCAGCCGGCATCGCCGCCGGCATGCGCGTCTATTCCTACCACGGCGACCCGCTTTCCGACCGCGACGGGCTGATCGAAGCCGGCGGCATCCTGTTCGACGACATGCGTGAACTGGCCGGGCTGGTGCCGATCCACTGATCGCCTTTGCGCAGCCTGCATGCGCGCCCGATCTCAGACCGGGCGCGGCGCCCCAAGTACTCGGTCGACCGTGTCGCGTATGAGACTGCGCAGATTGGCCGGCCTGTCGAGATGACTGACGACAAGGAGGCCGTCGGCCGCCACCGTTAGCGCGTCCGCGGTGCGGTCCGGATCGGGATCTGCGTCGGCGATCAGCAAGTCCCTGAGGGTGCCCCACTTCCAGTGACGATGCTGATCGATCGCCTGGCGAACCGGGCTGCTGGGGTCCGGATATTCAGCAGCGGCGTTCTGAAACGGGCAGCCGCGGTAGCCCGGCTGATCCGCCGCGTCGGCGATGAGATCAACTATGGCAAGGATCATCTGGCGAGGTGGCCGGCCAAGGCTCGCGATTGCCGCCCGTCCTCCCTTGCTGAGCTCCTCGATATAGGCGCGGACGAGGTCGTCCTTGGCCGCGAAGTGATGATAGAACGTCGCCTTGGCAACGCCGGCCTCGGCGATGATGCGGTCGATCCCGACTGCACGGACCCCCTCCAGAGAAAACAGTGCGGTCGCCGTATCGAGGATGCGACGGGACGGTGGGCGACTTCGCCGGCGGCGCCCAACGGATAGCCCCAGGCGTTTTCGTCGACTGCCGGGTGGATGAGGGCGACGTACGGGCCCTTACTTTCGCCGACGGCAAGATTGTGCGAGAGCGGCTCATCGCCCGCGACGAGCAGAGCCGGCGGATCGTGTGGGGATGGCTCGGCGACGAGGTCACCCACGATAATACCTTCATGCAGGTCTTTGCCGAGGGCGAGGGCCGGAGCCGCCTGGTCTGGATCCACGACACTCTGCCCGACGAGCTCGGCGCGTGGCTCGCAGCCGCCATGGATCAGCTGGTGCCGGTTTTTCAGCAGACCCTGGCGAGCCAAGCCAAGCCAACATAGTGAGGCAACGCCAGGTGTTTCCTCTTGGTCGCAAAATGCTCTAGCTTGCGCGCGCCCAAGATAACGAGCGCGCGCGCATGACCTTCTCCCTGCTTCGTTTCATCTTTGCCTGCCTGCTGCTGCCCTGTCTTTGGACGACGGCCAGCGCGGAGGCCGTCAGTTTCCCGGAGCTCGGCAGCGCCGTCCCCGGCCACGGCGATGTTACCTATCTCGATCTCGCCAGGATGGTCATTCCCGATCTGACCGCGGACAAGGACGGTTTTTTCCGAGGTTCGATGCCGATCGAGATGCGCCACGTCGCTGGACCGGACTACGACGGCTCGCCGCCGGCGACGTCGGGTCTTTCCAGCGGCGACGTGCTCGGCATCAAGGCCGGCGGCAAGGACCGGCTGGCGATGCTGCTCGACCTCGGCGACTCGCCTGACAGCGCCGAGGGTTATGCCGTGCTGGCACTCTACGACATCACCGGCAAGCCGGCCTTGCTCGACGCGGTCAATGTCGCCGTCGACCGCAGCACCTACTTTCGCGATCCGGGCAAGCTGTCGATCGGGCCCGGCGATGACGCCATCATCAGCATGAGCATGCATTTCAATTCGAGCCAGGGCTATGGGATCACGCCGCTGATCATGGTCCGCAACGACAGGTTCGAGCTGATCGACATGATCTATACGTTCGACGAAAACCTCTGCACTCATAGGAGGACACAGAATGCGGCGTTCCAGGCGATTGCCGACGGCCAGCCTTATGCAGCCATCAAGGTTACGGTGACCGACGCGACAGTGCCGGGCGATGAAAGCTGCGACGGCCAGCCGCCGCCAGAGGCGTCTTCGCGCGACATTTCCGTCACCTATCATTGGGACAAAAACGCTTCGCGCTACGTCAAGGATTCCGACGCGCTGGACCGATTGGCAGATGAAAACGCCAAACGCTTCTGAGCCAACCGCATTTGTTTGCCCGGCGCCTTCCGCCGGGCTAGAATTTGCCTCACATTCTGCACTGGAGGGGAGCATCCATGGACAAGGGCAAGATTTTTCGCGACCTGCATGCCTCGATCTTCGTCATGGCCAATTCCTGGGACGTCGGCACGACCAAGCTCTTGGCCTCGTTCGGCTTCAAGGCGCTGGCCACGACCAGCGCCGGCTTTGCCTTTTCGCGCGGCCTGCCGGACGGCGCGGTGACGTTCGAGGCGATGATCCATCATTGCCGTGAAGTGTCAGCGGCGACCGGGCTGCCGGTTTCGGCCGACCTCGAAAAGGGCAAGGGCGACAGCGCGACAAGTGCCGGCGAGACCATCTTCGCCGCCGAGGCGGCTGGCCTCGCCGGCTGCTCGATCGAGGACCATACCGGCGAGCCCGCCAAGCCGATCTATGATTTTTCGCATGCCGTCGATCGCGTCGCGGCGGCGGCGGAAGCGGCACGGGCACTGAAACGCGATTTCGTCTTCACCGCGCGGGCCGAGAATTTCCTCTGGGGCAAGCCCGATCTCGACGACACGATCAAGCGGCTGCAGGCCTTCGAGAAAGCCGGTGCCGACGTGCTCTATGCACCGGGCCTGGGCGACATCGAGATGGTGCGAACCGTCTGCTCGGCGCTGACCAAGCCGGTGAACGTCATGGCCAGGCCCGGCTTCACCATCGCCGATCTAGCCATGGCGGGGGTAAAGCGCGTCTCGCTCGGCCCATGGCTCACCAATTTCGCCTTTGGCATGCTGGAGACCGCGGCGCGCGAGATCCAGCAGGACGGCACCTTCGGCTTCACCCGCGCCGCCATGCCGTTCGGCAAGCTGCAGGCGCTGTTTGCCAAATCTTCAGCCTAGGTCGGGCCCGGCGAATGACGCTCACGGTCGTCGACATGCACACCGGCGGCGAGCCGCTGCGGATCGTCACCGGCGGCTACCCCGACATTCTCAAGGGCACGATCCTCGAAAAGCGTGCCTATGTGCGCGACCATCTCGATCATCTCAGAAAGATCCTGATGTTCGAGCCGCGCGGCCATTACGACATGTATGGCGCGCTGCTGGTGGAGCCCGACCTGCCGGGCGCCGACCTCGCGGTGCTGTTCATGCACAATGAGGGCTATTCGACGATGTGCGGCCACGCCATCGTCGCGCTCGGCCGCTACGCCGTCGACGAGCGGCTGGTGGCGCCACGCGAGCCGATGACGACCGTCAATATCGAGGCGCCATGCGGGCTGATTTCGGCTGCGGTCGAGGTGAGGGACGGCAAGGCCGGCGCGGTGTCCTTCGAAAGCGTGCCGGCGTTTCTGTTCGCCGGCGACCAGCGGATCGAGCTGCCGGGCTATGGTCCGGTCGGCTTCGACGTCGCCTATGGCGGCGCCTTCTATGCGCTGGCCGATTGCCGCCAGTTCGGGCTGGAATTCGGCAGGAACCGCGTGCGCGATTTCGTCGATGCGGCGACCGCGCTGAGTGATAAGCTGAAGGCCGAATTGCCGCTGTCGCATCCCGACCATGCTAATCTCGCCTTTCTCTACGGCACCATCCTGACCGACGGACAGGATGCGTTCTCCGATACGCCGACCAAAAACATCTGCGTTTTCGCCGAGGCCGAGGTCGACCGTTCGCCGACCGGCTCCGGCGTCACCGCGCGGCTGGCGGCCATGCACGCCAAGGGGCAGATCGAAATTGGCCGGACGCGGCTGTTCGAGAGCATTGCCGGCTCGCGCTTTTCCGGCGCGGTCGTACGCACGGCCACGGCCGGGCCGCATGATGCCATCATCGCCCGCGTCGGCGGCCGCGCCTATTATTCAGGGCGGGCCGAATTCATCGTCGAGGACGATGATGAACTGGGGCGCGGCTTTCTGCTGCGCTAGCTCCCTTCCCGTGCCGAGATCGCCTTGTGCGCATGCACCATCATGGCGGCGGCGAACAGCGGCGTCAGAAGGTTGAGCAGCGGCACGGCAAGAAAAGCAGCAATGAGCAGCCCGGCGAGAAACACCGTGCCCGCATATTTCCTGCGCAGCGCCTTGGCCTCGGCCTCCGGGCGAAAGCGCATGGCGGCGAATTCGAAGAACTCGCGCCCGAGCAGATAGCCGTTAACGACGAAGAAGGCGGCGATGTTGATGCCCGGCACCAGCAGCAGCAGCAGGGCGACGATATTGCCGAGGATGACGACGCCGAAGAAGCGGATCGCCAGCACCAGCGAGCGCAACGGCGGCACGGCGCGGCCGGGCGGGTCGTTTGGATAATCCGTGCGCTCGACCACTTCGGCGACGTCGTCGAGGAACAGGCCGGCGATGATCGCCGTCACCGGCGCGATGAGCAGCGCCAAGCCCAGCGCAAGGCCGATGCCGACGACGACGGCGCCCAGCCAACCGGCCCAGGAGGGTAGGGCGGGCAGCCATGCATCGATCCACGGCCAGGCCAGCCATTCGAACAGGCTCTTGATCCCGAACCAAAGCGCCGCCAGCGCCAGCAAGGTCAGCCCCAGCGTCTTCAGGAACACGGAACGGAATTCGGGTGAGAACAGCCGGCTCAAGGCGGCACGGGCGGCGTCGAGGATCACGGCGTTTCCAATTCCATGTCAAACGAGGCCCATGGGCGATATTTCGGGATAGGCGGAGACAGGTCGCGAGACAAGCGCAAACCGCGCGATACGAAGCATGCGTTCTGCCCGGATTTATAACTCGCGGCCTAGGCAAAGCCGCATCAAACCGCTAGACCCGCCCGCGCCCGGCGTGGCAGAAAGCCGGTGGGTTTTTGGGCGGAGACATGAATTGATGCCGGACTATGACGTGCTTTGTATCGGAAATGCCATCGTCGACATCATCGCCCAGTGCGACGAGGCGTTCCTGGAGACCAACGGCATCATCAAGGGCGCAATGAATTTGATCGACACGAGGCGCGCCGAACTGCTCTACAGCCGCATGGGCCCGGCCATTGAAGCCTCGGGCGGCAGCGCCGGCAACACGGCGGCGGGCGTGGCCTCCTTCGGCGGTCGCGCCGCCTTCTTCGGCAAGGTCTCCAACGACGCGCTCGGCGAAATCTACGCGCATGACATCCATGCCCAGGGTGTCGCCTTCGACACCAGGCCGCTTAACGGCGAACCGCCGACAGCGCGCTCGATGATCTTCGTCACGCCGGACGGCGAGCGCTCGATGAACACCTATCTCGGCGCCTGCGTCGAGCTCGGCCCGGAGGACGTCGAGGCCGACAAGGCGTCGGGCGCGGCCGTCACCTATTTCGAGGGCTATCTGTGGGACCCGCCGCGCGCCAAGGAGGCGATCAGGCGGACGGCTAAGCTCGCCCACGCCGCCGGGCGCGAAGTGTCGATGACATTGTCGGACTCGTTCTGCGTCGATCGCTACCGCGACGAATTCCTCGATCTCATGCGCTCCGGCACCGTCGACATCGTCTTTGCCAACAGCCACGAGATCAAGTCGCTCTACCAGACCGCGTCATTCGACGAAGCGCTGGCGCGGATCCGCAAGGACTGCAAGATCGCCGCCGTCACCCGCTCGGAAAAGGGCTCGGTGATCGTGCGCGGCGACGAGACCGTGACCATCAATGCGACCAGGATCCGCGAGCTGGTCGACACCACAGGCGCCGGCGACCTCTACGCCGCCGGCTTCCTCTACGGCTACACGCAAGGCCGCAGCCTGAAGGATTGCGGCGATCTCGGCTCGCTGGCAGCCGGGCTGGTCATCCAGCAAATCGGCCCAAGGCCACGCCAGAATTTGCGCAGAGAGGCCGAGCAGGCGGGGCTGCTGTAGCGGCATCTCTTCCTTCTCCCCCTGTGGGAGAAGGTGGATCGGCGCGCAGCGCCGAGACGGTTGAGGGGTGCTGGACGGAGTGCTGCCGGTGCCAAGCTGGAACACCCCTCATCCGACCGAGCTTCGCTCGGCCACCTTCTCCCACAGGGGGAGAAGGGAGAGGCGCTGCTGCTGCCCCCGCTCGTCAAGCTCCCGCGCTATACGCCGCGATCGCCGCCATGTTGACGATGTCTGAATCCTTGGCATTCAGCGAGACGATCTGAACCGGCTTGTTCAGGCCGACCAGCAGCGGGCCGATGACGGTCGAGCCGCCGAGCTCCTGCAGCATCTTGGTCGAGATCGAGGCCGAGTGGAAGGCCGGCATGACCAGCACGTTGGCCGGGCCGGTCAGCCTGATGAACGGGTACTGCGCCATGGCGCGGGCGTTGAGCGCCACGTCTGCGGCCATCTCGCCGTCATACTCGAAATCGACGCGGCGCTTGTCGAGGATGCGCACCGCTTCCTGGACGCGCTCGGAGCGCTCGCCCTGCGGATGGCCGAAGGTTGAATAGGCGAGCATGGCGAGCCTCGGCTCGTAGCCCATGCGGCGGGCAAAACCGGCGGCCTCCTCGGCGATGTCGGCGATCTCGACGGCATCCGGCATGTCGTGCACGGCGGTGTCGGCAACGAGGACGGTGCGACCGCGCGCGAGCACGATCGACACGCCGATGACGCAATGGCCGGGCCTTGCGTCGATGACGCGGCGGATGTCGTCGAGCGCCGTCGAATAGTTGCGGGTAACGCCGGTGACGATACCGTCGGCGTCGCCCAGCGCCACCATGCAGGCGGCGAAATGGTTGCGGTCGTTATTGATCAACCGCTGGCAGTCGCGGAACAGGAAGCCTTTGCGCTGCATGCGCTCGTAGAGATAGTCGGTGTAGATCGAGTTGCGGCGCGACAGCCGCGCATTGATGATCTCGATGCCCTGCTTGCCGAGGTCGATGCCGGCGTTCCTGGCGTTTTCCTTGATGATGTCGTCGCGTCCGAGCAGGATGGCGGTGCCGAGCCGCTGGTTCACATAGGAGACGGCGGCGCGCATCACCTGCTCCTCCTCGCCCTCGGCAAAGACGATGCGCTTGGGCTGGCGGCGCACCCGGTCGTAGATGCGCTGCAGCGTCGAGGCGATCGGGTCGCGGCGGGCGGAAAGCTCCTGCGCGTAACGGTCCAAATCGAGGATCGGCTTGCGCGCGACGCCGGAGTCCATCGCCGCCTTGGCGACGGCGATCGGGATCGCCGATATCAGGCGCGGATCGAACGGCACCGGGATGATGTAGTTGGGGCCGAATTTCGGCCGGTTGCCCTGGTAGGCGGCGGCGACGTCGTCGGGCACGTCCTGGCGCGCCAGTTCGGCGAGCGCTTTGGCCGCGGCGATCTTCATGTCGTCGTTGATGGTGGTCGCCCGCACATCGAGCGCGCCGCGGAAGATGTAGGGGAAGCCAAGCACGTTGTTGACCTGGTTCGGGTAGTCGGACCGCCCCGTCGCCATGATGGCGTCGGTGCGGATCTCGGCGACTTCTTCCGGCGTGATCTCGGGGTCGGGATTGGCCATGGCGAAGATGATCGGGTTCTTGGCCATCGACTGCACCATTTTGGTGGTCAGCGTGCCCTTGGCCGAGAGGCCGAGGAACACGTCGGCGCCGTCCAGCGCTTCGGCCAGCGAGCGCGCACCGGTTTTCACGGCGTGCGCCGATTTCCACTGGTTCATGCCTTCGGTGCGACCCTGGAAGACCACGCCCTTGGTGTCGCAAAGGATGATATTCTCAGGCGCAAAGCCCATCGCCTTCATCAATTCGATGCAGGCGATGCCGGCAGCACCGGCGCCGTTGCAGACCATTTTCGTGGTCTTCATATCGCGGCCGGTGATTTCCAGCGCGTTGATCAGGCCGGCAGCCGAGATGATGGCGGTGCCGTGCTGGTCGTCATGGAAGACCGGTATGTCCATCAGCTCGCGCAGCCGCTGCTCGATAATGAAGCATTCCGGAGCCTTGATGTCCTCGAGGTTGATGCCGCCGAAGGAGGGTCCAAGGAAACGCACGCAGTTGATGAATTCGTCGGCATCCTCGGTGTCGACCTCGAGGTCGATGGAATCGACATCGGCGAAGCGCTTGAACAGCACCGCCTTGCCTTCCATCACCGGCTTCGAGGCCAGCGCGCCGAGATTGCCGAGGCCGAGGATGGCGGTGCCGTTGGAGATGACGGCGACCATGTTGCCGCGAACCGTGTAGTCGAAGGCGCGGCTCGGGTCCTCGGCGATGGCGAGAACCGGAACGGCGACGCCCGGCGAATAGGCAAGGCTGAGATCGCGCTGCGTCGCCATCGGTTTTGTGGCTACGATCTCCAGCTTACCGGGGCGGCCCATGGCATGGAATTCCAATGCCTCCTGGGCGCTGACGGAGGGCCCGTTGCTTTCGGTTTTCTTGGCCATGGTACTTTTGGTTTCCTCGCCCGTACGGCACCGCTTGAGATGGGTGCGCATGCTTTCTTTTGTGGAAGGTTCGGGATTAAGGCTACACTTCGCCGCTGTAAACCGCCAAGCATGGCTTGCAAAATTTTGGAAGCAGCTTCTTGAACGACGAGACGCCCATTCGAAGCGACAACGCCACGCCGGCCTTCGCGCCGGCGACGCCGATGATGGAGCAGTATATCGAGATCAAGGCGGCGAACCCGGATTCGCTGCTGTTCTACCGCATGGGCGATTTCTACGAGCTGTTCTTCGACGATGCCGAGAAGGCAAGCCGGGCGCTCGGCATCGTGCTGACCAAGCGCGGCAAGCATCAGGGGCTCGACATCCCGATGTGCGGCGTGCCGGTGCATGCCGCCGACGATTATCTGCAGAAGCTGATCGGCCAGGGGTTCCGCGTCGCCGTCTGCGAGCAGATCGAGGATCCGGCCGAGGCCAGGAAGCGCGGCGGCAAATCGGTGGTGCGCCGCGACGTGGTGCGGCTGGTAACCCCAGGCACCATCACCGAGGACAAACTGCTGGCGCCGTCGGAATCGAGTTTTCTGATGGCGCTGGGACGGGTCAAGGGCGGCAGCAGCGATACAAGAGGCGGGGAGCGCGGCAGCGCGACAGGGAACCAAGGAAGTTTCGCCCTGGCCTGGATCGAGATCTCGACCGGTGTCTTCCGCGTCGCCGAGACAACCGCCGACCGGCTGCTCGCCGATGTCTTCCGCGTCGATCCGCGCGAGCTGATCGTCGCCGAACCGGTGTTTTACGACCCGGAGCTGAAACCGGTGTTCGACGTGCTCGGCCGCCTCGCCAGCCCGCAGCCGCCGTCGCTGTTCGATTCGGCTTCGGCCGCCGGCCGCATCGCCCGCCTCTTCGAGGTGGCAACGCCGGATAGTTTCGGCACGTTTTCGCGCGCCGAACTGTCGGCGATCTCAGGCGTCATCGCCTATGTCGAAAAGACGCAGAAGGCCGAGCGGCCGCCGCTGTCGCGGCCGCAGCGCGAGGAGCAGGGTTCGACGCTGTTCATCGACCCGGCGACGCGCGCCAATCTGGAGCTGCTGCGCACGCTGTCCGGCAGCCGCGACGGGTCGCTGTTCAAGGCGATCGACCGCACGGTGACCGGTGGCGGCGCAAGGCTGCTCGCCGACCGCTTGATGGCGCCGCTGACCGACCCGGCGGCCATCGCCGCAAGGCTGGACTCGGTGTCGTTCTTCCGCTCCGAAACGCGCCTCTGCCAGGCGGTGCGGGCAAGCCTGAAGAGCGTCGCCGACATGCCGCGGGCGCTGTCCAGGCTGGCGCTCAACCGCGGCGGCCCGCGCGACCTCGGCGCGCTGCGCGCCGGTTTCGAAGCGGCCGGCGCCATCGCCGAACTGTTCGGCCAAACCGCATTGCCGGCCGAACTGACCGCGGCGTTGGGAGCCATCAAGGCACTGCCCAGTGAACTGGCGACGCATCTGGCACAGGCGCTCAGCGACGAGCTGCCGTTGCTCAGGCGCGACGGCGGCTTCGTCCGCGGCGGCTACCACGCCGAACTCGACGAGATGCGGGCATTGCGCGACGAGTCGCGAAAGGTGATCGCCGGGCTGGAGCGTTCGCTGATCGACGAGACCGGCATCCGCTCGCTGAAGATCAGGCACAACAACGTATTGGGCTACTATATCGAAGTCACCGCCAATCATCATGCGCTGATGACCGGCAGCGACGGCGCCAGGGCGCGCTTCATCCATCGCCAGACCATGGCCAACGCCATGCGCTTCACCACCACCGAACTCGCCGAACTGGAAACCAAGATCGCCAACGCCGCCGACCGGGCGCTGGCGATCGAGCTTGCCGCTTTCGAGGCGCTGACGGCGGAAGTGGTCGGCCAAGCCGACACGATCCGTGCCGGCGCCGAAGCGCTCGCCGTGCTCGACGTTTCGGCCGCGCTTGCCTTGCTTTCCGAGAGCGAGGCCTGGTGCCGGCCGCTGGTCGATGCGAGCCTTGCCTTCGAGATTGCGGGCGGACGCCACCCGGTGGTCGAACAGGCGCTGCGGCGTTCCGGCGAAGGTCCGTTCGTCGCCAATGATTGCGATCTGTCGCCGCAAGGCGATGCCAAGGCCGGCGCGATCTGGCTGCTGACCGGCCCCAACATGGGCGGCAAATCGACCTTCCTCAGGCAAAACGCGCTGATTGCCATCCTCGCCCAGACCGGCTCCTTCGTGCCTGCGGCATCAGCCCATATCGGCGTCGTCGACCGGCTGTTTTCGCGGGTCGGCGCCTCCGACGATCTGGCGCGCGGCCGCTCCACCTTCATGGTCGAGATGGTCGAGACGGCGGCGATCCTCAACCAGGCAGGCGAACGCGCACTGGTCATCCTCGATGAGATCGGCCGCGGCACCGCCACTTTCGACGGCCTGTCGATCGCCTGGGCGGCGGTCGAATATCTGCACGAGAAAAACCGCTGCCGGGCGATCTTCGCCACGCATTTCCACGAGATGACGGCGCTGGCCGGAAAACTGCCGCGGCTCTCCAACGTCACCATGCGGGTCAAGGAATGGGAGGGCGACGTGGTCTTCCTGCACGAGGTCGGCAAGGGTGCGGCCGACCGTTCCTACGGCGTCCAGGTAGCGCGGCTGGCCGGCCTGCCAGAGGCCGTCGTCGGCCGGGCCAAGGAAGTGCTGCACCAGCTCGAAGCCGGCGAGGTCTCGGGCAAGGCCAACCGTCTGGTCGACGACCTGCCGCTGTTTTCCGTGGCGGCGAAGCGGGAAGCGTCGAAGCCGGCGAAGAGTGATGGGCTGGGTTTGGCGCTAGCGGAGATCAATCCCGACGAGATGACGCCAAGGGAAGCGCTGGAGGCGCTGTACCGGCTGAAGGGGATGGCTGAGAAGTAGTGCTCGTCCGATAGCGCTCTACGGCACCCCCCTCTGTCCTGCCGGACTGTCCGGCAGGACAGAGGGGGGTGTGACGGAACGCTGCTTTGGCTTGCCTTCCGCCCCACCCCTCAAATCATCGCCAAGCCGGACTTCCGCCTCGGTGGTGGGAAGGCGCGGTCAATTTCGGCGAAATCTTCGCTCGTGAGCTCGATGTCCAACGCCGCGACATTCTGCCGGATATGCTCCGGGCGGCTGGCCTTCGGAATGGCAATCACGCCCTCCTGCGCCATCACCCAGGTAAGCGCGATCTGCGCCGGCGTCGCACCGTGGCGGGCGGCGATGGCATCTAACCTGGCGTTGCGTGCCAATACCCCCTGATCGACCGGCGAATAGGCCATCAGCGGCATGCCGCGTTGCCGGCTCCACGGGGCGAGGTCGAACTCGACGCCGCGCTGCGACAGATTGTAGAGCACCTGGTTGGTCTGGACGTTGCCGCCGGCCGGCAACCGAACCAGCTCTTCCATCTCGTCGGTATCGAAATTGCTGACGCCCCAATGGCGGATCTTGCCGGCCGCCTTCAACGCTTCGAACGCCTCTACCGTTTCCATCAAAGGCACGCTGCCCGGCCAATGCAAGAGATAGAGATCGATGCGGTCGGTGGCGAGATGCCTCAGGCTGTTCTCGCATGCCCGTTTCACGCCGGCGCGCGAGGCATTGGACGGCAGCACCTTGGAGACCAGGAAAACCTCGTCGCGGCGACCGGCGGTGGCCTCCGCCACCACCTCCTCGGCGCCGCCGCTGGCATACATTTCGGCGGTGTCGATCAGCGTCATGCCGAGATCCAGCCCGAGCTTCAGGGCATTGGCCTCATCGCCGCGGCGGCGACCGTCCTCGCCCATCTTCCAGGTGCCCTGGCCGAGCACCGGTACGGCTTCGCCGCAGGGCAGGGTGGTCGTTCTTATCGTCGATGGCATGGCATGCTCCAGTCCGAGGCCCGGATAGCACCATAGCCGCCAAGGGAAATCCAGGTGAAGCAGAAATCCAGGTGAAGCCTCTCGCCCGGATTCCCCGACAGCGTGACGCCTACTTCACCGGATGGGCGGCGAGCCAGTCCTGCATCTGCTTGATCTCGGCTTGCTGCGCGGCGATCACTGCTTCGGCCAGCTTGCGGATTTCCGGATCCTTGCCATTGGCGAGCTCGATCTTGGCCATGTCGATGGCCGCCTGGTGATGCGGGATCATGCCGCGGGCGAAATCGACGTCGGCATTGCCGGAATATTCGATCGCCATCATGTCGGCGTGCATCTTGTCCATCGCCGCCTTGTAGCCCTCGGTCGAGGGACTCTGCGCGCCCATTGCGCCCATGTCGTGCTTCATCTCCTCGGCTTGTGCCGGAACGCTTTCGAGGAAAACAGCAAGCAGCATTCCCGCCGCCATCATCAGCAGCACGATCTTCTTGGCCAGGGTCATTCATCGTCTCCTTTTTTGAACAGGGTCTATCTGGAAGTTTTAATCAGAGTTTCAACGTCCTGAGCCGCAATGCGTTGGCGATGACCGAAACCGAAGACAGGCTCATCGCCGCCGCCGCAATCATCGGCGACAGCAGCGTGCCGGTGAGCGGATAAAGCACGCCGGCAGCAACCGGCACGCCAAGCACGTTGTAGAGGAAAGCGAAAAACAGGTTCTGGCGGATGTTGCGGATCGTGCCCTGGGCAAGCGTGCGGGCTCGGACGATGCCGTTGAGATCGCCCTTGACCAGCGTGATCCCTGCACTCTCGACCGCGACATCGGCGCCGGTGCCCATGGCGATGCCGACATCGGCAGCGGCGAGTGCTGGCGCATCGTTGACGCCGTCGCCGGCCATGGCGACGCCGGCGCCGTTTGCACGCAATTCCTCGACCAGCGCACCCTTCTGCTCGGGCAAAAGCCCGGCACGCACCTCGTCGATGCCGAGCTTGGCTGCGATGGCCTTGGCGGTGCGCTCGTTGTCGCCGGTCGCCATGACGATCCTCAGCCCACTGTCATGCAGCGCCTTGATCGCCTCGGCGGTGGTCGCCTTGATCGGGTCGGCAACGGCGACGAGGCCGGCGAGCTTGCCTGCGACAGCGACGAACATCGCGGTCTTGCCGTCGGCCTGCAGCGCCTCGGCGCTGGCCAGGACCGACGCCGTGTCGATGCCGAGATCGGCCATCATCGCGGCATTGCCGAGCGCCACCTTCTGCCCCGAAACCGTGCCGGAAACGCCCTTGCCGGTGACGGCCTCGAAACCGCCGGAGTCGGGGACCTTCACGCCGCGTTCGCGGGCGCCTTCGACGATCGCCTCGGCCAGCGGATGCTCCGAGCCTTTTTCGAGACCGGCGGCGAGCGCCAGCAGCTCGTCCTGCGCCATGCCTTCGACGGCAACGACATCGGTCAGTCGCGGCCGGCCTTCGGTCAGCGTTCCCGTCTTGTCCACGATCAGCGTATCAACCGAGGCGAAGCGCTCGAGCGCTGCTGCTTCCTTGATCAGCACGCCGGCATGCGCGCCGCGCCCGGTGGCGGTCATGATCGACATTGGCGTGGCAAGCCCGAGCGCACAGGGGCAGGCGATGATCAGCACCGAGACCGCCGAGACGATGGCAAAGACCAGGCTCGGCTCAGGGCCAAGGATAGCCCAGGCGACGAATGCAATGATGGCGACCAGCACGACGGCCGGGACGAAGTAGAACGAGACGCGGTCGGCCAGCCCCTGGATCGGCGCGCGCGAACGCTGCGCCTTGGCGACCAGCGCGACGATGCGCGCCAGCGTCGTCTCGGCGCCGATCTTTTCGGCGCGCATGATCAGCGAGCCGTTCTTGTTGAGCGTGCCGCCGGTGAGGTTGTCGCCGTCGGTCTTTTCGACCGGCAGCGGCTCGCCTGTGATCATCGATTCATCGATGGAGGAGCGCCCTTCGAGCACAATGCCGTCGACCGGCACGGCGTCGCCTGGGCGGATGCGCAAGCGGTCGCCGGCCTTGACGGTTTCGAGCGGCACGTCGTCTTCGGAACCGTCCGCGCCGATCAGCCGCGCCGTCTTCGGCGCCAGGTCGAGCAGCGCACGGATCGCCGAACCGGTTTTCTCGCGGGCACGCAATTCCAGCACCTGGCCGAGGAACACCAGCGCGACGATTACCGCCGCCGCCTCGAAATAGACCGGTACGGTGCCGTCATGGCCGCGGAACTGGTGCGGAAAGAGGCCTGGAAACAGCGTGGCGATGACGCTGTAGAGGTAGGCGGCACCGACGCCGAGCGAAATCAGCGTCCACATATTGGGGCTGCGGTTGAGGATCGAATCCCAGCCGCGATGGAAGAACGGGAATGCCGCCCACAGCACCACCGGGCTGGCCAGCGCCAGCTCCAGCCAGACCTTCGCGCGGTCGTCGATGAAGGCCTGGAACGTCAGGCCGAGCATCGGCGCCATGGCGATGACCAGCAACGGCACGGACAGCACCGCGCTCACCCAAAAGCGCCTGGTGAAGTCGACCAGTTCCGGGTTAGGCCCCTCGTCGCCGGTCGGCACGCCCATCGGTTCCAGCGCCATGCCGCAGATCGGGCAGGAGCCGGGCTTGTCGCGGATGATTTCGGGATGCATCGGGCAGGTGTATTGCGTGCCCTTGGGCATCGGCTGCGGCGCCGGCCTGTCGCCGAGATATTTTGCCGGCTCGGCTTCGAACTTCGCCTGGCAAGCGGCCGAGCAGAAATAGAAGCCCCGGCCCTCGTGCCGCAAAAAGTGCCTGGCCGTGGCGCGATCGACGCTCATGCCGCAGACGGGATCGGTTGCGGTCAGGTATTTTTCCGGCTCGGCGACGAATTTCACGCGGCAGCTCTCGCTGCAGAAATGATAGCGATGGCCGTCATGCTCGGCCGTCGGCTTGCCGACAGCCGGATCGACGGTCATGCCGCAGACCGGATCGCGGACGACGGCGTCCGCAGCAGAGGGTGCGCCTTTTGCCGAGCAGCAGCTGCCATGGGCGTGATGATGGTGATCGGAATGCGTCATGCCGAAAGCCCCTGTATTCGATGTTGCGGCGGAGGTAGTGCTTCCAGTAACTGGAAGGTCAAGGGCTGATTTCGATTTTTCGTGGCCAGGCGCTAACCGAACCGGCCGCGGGCACGAGACGATCGTCCAGTTCCACGGCTGCGGAGAACGCGTCTGTCCGCCCCATACCCAGCGCCGCGAAAACGCGCTATAGACGCCGCCGAAACGGCGAGGCCGAACGGCATTTATGGCAAGAATATCCCTGAAGCTCGAGGAACTGATCGACGGCGAAGCCTTGCGCCGCGAGATGACCGAACTGACCGCGGCCACGGCAGGCGACGGCTCCGGCAAGGCCGCGCGCAGCGGCGTCCTCAAAGTTCTCAAAAGCCGGCTCGCCGACGGCCGCACGGTCGCCGAACGCATGCTGATGGACGATGGCAGCGGCACCGCCTGCGCTGCCCGGCTGTCGCATCTGATGGATGAGATCATCCGCGCGCTCTACGATTTCGCCGCCACCCATGTCTATCGCGTGAAAAACCCGTCTTCGGCCGAGCGCATGGCGGTCGTTGCCGTCGGCGGCTATGGCCGCGGCACGCTGGCGCCCGGGTCCGACATCGATCTCCTGTTCCTGCTGCCCTACAAGCAGACGCCGTGGGGCGAGCAGATTGTCGAATACATGCTCTATATGCTGTGGGACCTCGGGCTGAAGGTCGGCCACGCCACCCGCAACATCGACGAGTGCCTCAGGCTGTCGCGCACCGACATCACCATCCGCACCTCGATCCTGGAGGCGCGCTTCCTGTGGGGCGAGCAAAAGCTCTATGACGAGCTTTTGCAGCGCTTCGACCACGAGGTGGTGCGCACCACCGGCCCCGAATATGTCCAGGCCAAGCTCGCCGAACGCGACGAGCGCCACGCCAAGGCCGGCGAGAGCCGTTACCTGGTCGAACCTAACGTCAAGGACGGCAAGGGCGGCCTGCGCGACCTGCAGACGCTGTTCTGGATCGCCAAATATTTCTACCGCGTGCGCACCGGCGAGGAACTGGTCGACAAGGGCGTCTTCACCGACGCCGAATACAGGGAATTCCAGAAGGCCGAGGATTTTCTATGGGCGGTGCGCTGCCACATGCATTTCCTCACCGGCAAGGCCGAGGAGCGGCTGCATTTCGACATCCAGCGCGATATTGCCGAGCGGCTGGGCTACACCACCCATCCCGGCCTGTCGGCGGTCGAACGCTTCATGAAGCACTACTTCCTCGTCGCCAAGGATGTCGGCGACCTGACCCGCATTTTCTGCGCCGCGCTGGAAGAAGAGCAGGCCAAGCATGTGCCGGGCTTCAACCGCATCTTCCTCACCTTTTCGCGGCGCAAGCGCAAGCTCGCCGGCACGGCCGATTTCATCGTCGACAACCACCGCATCAACATTGCCGACGACGAGGTGTTCGAGCGCGATCCGGTCAACCTGCTCAGGCTGTTCTGGTTTGCCGACAAGCATGGCCTGGAATTTCACCCCGATGCGCTGAAGCTTTTGACCCGCTCTCTCGGCCTCGTCGGCAAGGCGCTCAGGCGCGACGAGGAGGCCAACCGGCTGTTCCTCGATATCTTGACCTCGGACCGCAACGCCGAGCTCAATCTGCGGCGCATGAACGAGGCCGGACTGCTTGCCAAGCTGATCCCGGACTTCGGCAAGATCGTCGCCATGATGCAGTTCTCGATGTACCACCACTACACCGTGGACGAGCATTTGATCCGCTGCATCGGCGTACTGGCCGAGATCGAGCGCGGCGACGGCGAAAAGGTCCATCCACTCGCCCACTCGCTGATGCCGGGGCTGAAGAAGAGCCGCGAGGCGCTCTATGTCGCCGTGCTGCTGCACGACATCGCCAAGGGCAGGCCGGAGGACCATTCGCAAGCCGGCGCCAGGATCGCCCGGCGCATCTGCCCGCATATGGGGCTGTCGCCGGCCGACACCGAAACGGTTGCCTGGCTGGTCGAGAACCACCTCGTCATGTCGATGACGGCGCAGACCCGCGATCTCAACGACCGCAAGACGATCGAGGATTTTGCCGCCATCGTGCAGTCGGTCGAACGGCTGAAGATGCTGCTTGTGCTTACCGTCTGCGATATCCGCGGCGTCGGGCCTGGGGTCTGGAACGGCTGGAAGGGCCAGTTGCTGCGTACGCTCTACTACGAGACCGAGCTTTTGTTGACCGGCGGGTTTTCGGAGGTGTCGCGCGCCAAACGGACGGCGGCGGCGCGCGAACAACTGGCCGAGGCGCTTGCCGACTGGCCGGAAAAGGCCCGCAAGCGTTATGTCGGCCAGCACTACGAGAACTATCTGCTGGCGGTCGATCTTCCCGACCAGCTCCGCCATGCCGAATTCATCCGCGAGGCCGATCACGCCGGCAAGAAGCTCGCCACCATGGTCAAAACCCACCAGTTCGAGGCGGTGACCGAGATCACCGTGCTGGCGCAGGACCATCCGCGCCTGCTCTCGGTGATTGCCGGCGCCTGTGCCGCGGCCGGCGGCAACATCGTCGACGCGCAGATCTTCACCACCTCGGACGGCCGCGCGCTCGACACCATCCTGATCTCGAGGGAGTTCGACCGCGACGAGGACGAGCGCCGCCGTGCCGAGCGCGTCGGCCGGCTGATCGAGGACGTGCTGTCGGGCAAGAGCTGGCTGCCCGAAATGATCGAGAAGCGCACCAAGCCGCGGCGCGGCGCCAAGGTTTTCCGTATTCCGCCACGCGCCGAGATCCGCAACACGCTGTCGAACCGTTTCTCGGTGATCGAGGTCGAGGGGCTGGACAGGCCGGGCCTTCTGTCGGAGATCACCGGCATGTTGTCGGACCTGTCGCTCGACATCGCCTCGGCCCACATCACCACCTTCGGCGAAAAAGTCATCGACACGTTCTACGTCACCGATCTCACCGGCCAGAAGATCGACAGCCCGTCGCGTACGGCCACCATCCGCAACAGGCTGATCGCGCTGCTCGAGGGCACGGCGTCCGAGCGCGGCAAGACCAAAACGGCCGCCGAGTGACGGTTACCTTCCATTTGCCCCAATCGCACAGGCAGTCTTCAAGCGCATGAGCCTTGTCAAGAAATTCGCCACGGTCGCTTCCGGCACGCTGATGAGCCGCGCCCTCGGTTTCGGCCGCGAGATGCTGATGGCTGCCGCACTCGGCACCGGGCCGATCGCCGACGCCTTCAACGCCGCCTTCCAGTTTCCCAACACCTTTCGCCGGCTGTTCGCCGAAGGCGCCTTCAATGCCGCCTTCGTGCCGCTGTTCGCCAAGGAGATCGAGACACACGGCACCGACGGCGCCAAGCGCTTTTCCGAAGAGGTGTTCGGCGTCTTGTTCACGGCGCTTCTGGCGCTGACCATCGCCATGGAACTGGCGATGCCGCTGATCGTGCGCTATCTGGTGGCGCCGGGCTTTGCCGACACGCCGGGAAAATTCGAGACGACGGTGGCGCTGGCGACCGTCATGTTCCCCTACCTGATCTGCATGTCGCTCGGCGCCATGATGGCCGGCATGCTGAATTCGCTGCGCCGCTATTTCGCCGCTGCGGTGGCGCCGGTGTTCCTCAACGTCATCCTTATCGCCGTGCTCGCCTATGCCTGGTACAAGGGTTCGGACGCCCGCACCGTCGGTTTCGGCCTTGCCTGGGGCGTGCTGGCGGCCGGCCTGGTGCAGCTGGCGATCGTCTGGGCGGCGGTGCGCCATGCCGGCATTTCGATCGGCTTCCGGCGGCCGAAGATGACGCCGAACGTCAAGCGGCTGCTGATCCTGGCGCTGCCGGCGGCGATCACCGGCGGCATCACCCAGATCAATCAGCTGATCGGCACGGCGATCGCGTCGGCGCAGGACAGCGCGGTGTCATCGCTGGCCTATGCCGACCGCGTCTACCAGCTGCCGCTGGGCGTCGTCGGCGTCGCCGTCGCCATCGTGCTTTTGCCGGAACTGTCGCGGGCGCTGAAATCAGGCAATCTGGTCGAGGCCGCCAATCTGCAGAACCGCTCGGTCGAGTTTACCCTTTTCATGACCTTGCCGGCGGCGGCCGCGCTGCTGGTCATGTCCGAGCCGATCGTGCGGCTGGTCTATGAGCGCGGCGCCTTTGCCGCCAACAATTCGACGCCGACGGTCGCGGCAATCCTGGCGATCTTCGGGCTCGGCCTGCCGGCCTTCGTGCTGATCAAGGCGTTCACCCCAGGCTATTTCGCCCGCGAGGACACGCGCACGCCGATGATTTTCGCCGCCATCTCGGTGGCGGTTAACATTACGACGGCGCTGACGCTGTTTCCGACGATGGGCGCGCCCGGCATTGCCGTTGCCTCCGCTGTCGCCGGCTGGGTCAATGCGGCGATGCTGCTCGCCGTGCTGATCCGGCGCGGCCATTGGGGCCGCGACGTGCCGCTCATGAAACGCATCCCGCGGCTGGTGCTGTCGGCAGCGGTGATGGCCGCGGCGCTCTATTTTGCCGAGCACTGGTTCGCCGCAAGTCTCGGCTCCGGCTCGCCGCTGGTGATCAAGGCGGTAACCCTGCTTGCGCTCGTCGCCGGCGGGGCGCTGCTTTACTTCGTCACCGCCTTCGCCACCGGCGGCGCCGATTTCGGCATGATCCGCCGCAATATCGGGCGCAAGGGCTCCCAGCCGGTCAAGCAACAGTCTCCAGATCCGTGAAACGGAATTCGTCCGCCGTCGAAAGCATCGGAACGGCGTAGTAGCGCGCACAGGCGTAGTGGAAACAGTCGGCCATGTTGAGACGGCCAGCGTTGTTGCGAAACCGCGATGCAGCCTCAACAGCCAGAGATGCCGCGTCAGAGGCAGGCGGAAGCTCCCGCAAGGTGATTCCACGCTCTTCGAGAAAACGGCTGACTATCTTGAAGCTTGTGGCGACCGGGACGGCCAGCTTTTCCGATCGCGAAAGCGCCATCGCGGCTTCCCAAACCGCGATAGCCGAGGTGAACGGAGCCGACGCCTTCATGACCGCCTGCGCGCAGCGCGGGGCTTCGGTCTCGTTGCTCAGTATTGCAACGATAGCGGCTGCATCGATGAACATCAGTCTTCGCCGGACAATTCGTCGTAGACAGAGCGCGGCAGCGGCTTGCGCGCCTGCTCGCTCAACTCAATACCGAACTCGGCCCGGAGCCGTGCCGCCGTCTCCAGCGGCGTCTCGCGATTGCGGCGGCGCTCCAGAGCTTCGCGCATGGCGATCACGATCGCCTCGGTGATCCCGACACCTTCAAGCCGGGCAAAAGCCCGCGTCAGGCTGTCAGCTTCCTTGTTGTTGATGTTGATCGTCATTGTTTTGCTTCCGCCATGTAGCAACTATTATGTAGCTATCTACATCAATGCGTCAATGCGGCCGGATCCAGATTGAACGCAATCGCCAAGGCGAGCTATTTTGTTCTTGCTTTGTGCCGGCAGCTATGCTACTAATTTAAATATGGTGCTGATTCGCACCGGGGACCCGCCGCAAGGCGGGTTTTGTTTGTGCTCGGCGGCATCTTTTCAAATAGCCTCCTGCGGCGGCTTGCTCGTCCGAGGCCAAAGCCCTGCGCCGCCCATCCGACACCCTCTTGATCGTCTCCTCGCTCTCGTCCATAAGCGCGCCGTCGCAAGACTTTCGCCGCGCGCGAAACGGCCCTCCACAAGCCAGGGAAACACCATGACCGATCAGCCCCCCTTCAAACCGCTCGTTTTTTCCGGCGTCCAGCCAACCGGCAATCTGCATCTCGGCAATTATCTCGGCGCCATCAAGAAATTCGTCGCCCTGCAGGACACCTCCGACTGTATCTATTGCGTCGTCGATCTGCATTCGCTGACCGCACAGCTCGTCCATGAGGATCTGCAGGACCAGACGCGGTCGATCACCGCGGCGTTTCTCGCCTCCGGCATCGACCCGACCAAGCACATCGTCTTCAACCAGTCGCGGGTGATGCAGCACGCCGAGCTTGCCTGGATCTTCAACTGCGTGGCGCGCATCGGTTGGATGAACCGCATGACGCAATTCAAGGACAAGGCGGGCAAGGACCGCGAGAACGCCTCGCTCGGCCTGCTCGCCTATCCCTCCCTGATGGCCGCCGACATCCTGGTCTACCGCGCCACCCATGTGCCGGTCGGCGACGACCAGAAGCAGCATCTGGAGCTGACCCGCGACATCGCGCAGAAATTCAACAACGACTTTTCGGACCGCATCGCCGCGCTTGGCGTCGGCGTCGAGATGCAGGTCGGTGAGGAGACGGTAAACGGCTATTTCCCGCTGACCGAGCCGGTCATCGGCGGCCCGGCAGCGCGCATCATGTCGCTGCGCGACGGTTCGAAGAAGATGTCGAAATCCGATCCGTCGGACCTGTCGCGCATCAACCTGACCGACGATGCCGACGCCATCTCGAAGAAGATCCGCAAGGCCAAGACCGACCCGGAGGCTTTGCCCGGCGAACTGGACGGGCTTGCCGGCCGGCCGGAAGCGGAAAACCTCGTCGGCATCTATGCCGGCCTCGCCGAAATCTCGAAAGAGGCGGTGCTGAAGGAATATGGCGGCCAGCAGTTTTCGGTGTTCAAGCCGGCGCTGGCCGACCTTGCGGTGGAAAAGCTGGCGCCGATCGCCGAAGAGATGCGCCGCATCTCCGGCGACCGCGCCTATGTCGACGCGGTGCTGCGCGATGGCGGCGAGCGTGCCGGCACATTGGCCGAAGCGACCATGAAGACCGTGCGCGACATTATCGGCCTGCTGCAAGGCTAATGCATGTCGCGCAAAAGTGTGCAGCGGTTTTGCGATAACGACATGCATAAAACAAGAACCTGAAGCGCGTCGCTGGTCGAACGCGACGCGCTTTAAGCTGCACCAGCATTGCCACAGCCGCCGGTCGCTTGCGGGCGGGCTGTGGCGGTGGCAGATTGCGGCCGAAACCATCGAACAGGGTGAATATGGTCTCCAAACGCCTCAGCCGCGAAGCCGGTCATCGCCGCAAGTTCCTGGCGATCATCGACGACACGCCCGAATGCGAGCGCGCCGTCGCCTACGCCTCGAAGCGGGCGCAAAGCACGGGCGGCGTGCTGGTGCTGCTCTATGTCATCGAGCCGGATGATTTCCAGCACTGGCTGGGCGTCGAGAAGATCATGCGCGAGGAGGCGAACGCCACGGCGCGCGCCGCACTCGACAGCTACGCCAACAAGGTGCGCCAGAAGCTCGGCATCGAGCCGGAACTGGTGGTGCGCGAAGGCAAGCCGACCGAAGAGATCCACAAGCTGATCGAGGAAGACCAGGACATCGCCATTCTGGTGCTGGCGGCAGGCGCCGGCAAGGAAGGGCCTGGGCCGCTGGTCGGCGCGGTCGCCGGCAAGGGCGCCGCCTTTCCTATCCCGGTCACGGTGGTGCCGCAGAACCTGTCGGACGAGGAGATCGACAGCCTCGCCTGAGATGTGCTGATATTCAGGTGAGGCCGGCCTGCAAATGGCGGCTTCCTGCGCTTCCGGTGCTCACGTACCAAAGTACGCTCCGCTCCGGTTCTCGGAAACCACCATTTTCGGCTCGGCCTGACCTGAATCTCAACACATCTCCAATCGTTTCAGCGAACTAGCAAAACATTCCGCCTGCCGCTACCGCCGGCGATGCCTTTCCCTTGAATGTCGGGCGGATAAAGCCTAATTAGAATTATTCCAAACTAGCTGCCCCAACGGGCACGGAGACGGCCATGTTCATCCAGACCGAGTCGACGCCAAACCCGGCGACGCTGAAATTCCTGCCCGGCAAGGAAGTGCTGCAAGAAGGCACCGCCGATTTCCGCGATGCCGATAGCGCCGCGACGGCTTCGCCGCTCGCCGGCCGGCTGTTCGAAATCCCCGGCGTCACCGGCGTCTTCTTCGGCTATGATTTCATCACCGTGACCAAGGACGGCCCCGACTGGCAGCATCTGAAGCCGGCTATCCTCGGCGCCATCATGGAGCATTTCATGTCCGGCGCCCCGGTGATGGCCAAGGCCGGCCCCGCCGCCGAGACCAGCCAGACCGGCGAATTCTACGACAAGGCCGACGAGGAGCTGGTCGTCACCATCAAGGAGCTGCTCGACACCCGGGTGCGCCCGGCGGTGGCCCAGGACGGCGGCGACATCACCTTCCGCGGCTTCGAGAACGGCACCGTGTTCCTGCACATGAAGGGCGCCTGCGCCGGCTGCCCGTCGTCGACCGCGACGCTGAAGCACGGCATCCAGAACCTGCTCCGGCACTTTGTGCCGGAAGTGCAGCATGTCGAACAGGTCTCCTGACGCGACGTTCCATCGTCAACATCGATACAACAAAAAACCGGGCCAAAGTGCCCGGTTTTCTGTTTGCGACGTCTGTGTTGTTGCCTAGACGGTCCGCGTATAAGGGTTTTATATCACAATGACCTTGGCGCCGACCGAGGTGCGGTCGTAGAGGTCGATAATGTCTTGGTTCATCAGCCGGATGCAGCCCGACGACATCGCCTTGCCGATCGAATTCCATTCCGGGCTGCCATGCAGGCGATAACCCATGTCGCCGCCCTTGTTGAACAGGTACATGGCGCGCGCGCCGAGCGGGTTCTTCAACCCCGGCTCCATGCCACCGGCAAACTTGGCCAACTCCGGCTGCCGCTTGATCATCTGCGAAGGCGGTGTCCAGGTCGGCCATTCGCGCTTCAGCGCGATATGGGCGGTGCCGTGCCATTCGAAACCCTCACGGCCGACGCCGATGCCGTAGCGCATCGCCTCGCCGTCGCCCATGACGAAATAGAGGAACTTGTTCTGCGTATCGACGATAATGGTGCCCGGCTTTTCCCTGGTGTCGTAGTCGACGATCTGCCGGCGGTATTTGAACGGCACCTTTTCGATCGGAACGCGCGGCAGGTGATAGCCGGCGTCGGTCACCGCGCCGTAGTTGTTGGTGAAGATCTGCGAGCCGATGGTGCTGCAACCGGCGACAGCCGTCGACAGCGCCAGGGCCGCGACGATTGCAAGTGACTTCATGCGCATGAAAAGGTCCGATGCCTGCCCAAACAACAGCGGCTCGAGTCGGCCGCTTTTTTCATCTTCATTCATGCTGGCATTTGCTTTGCTTGCCAAGCGGGCGATGCCTATATCCTTGGACTTGCGTGCTGGTAAACCCGCGACTATGGCATTTCGGCAACAGCCCCCGCAGGATTATGTTGCAAAATCAATGGGGCCAGGAACAAGGACCAGGAGACGAAGAAATCACCCATGAAGTCGGCGACGCTGCCCGGCGCTCTGGCCTGCGGCCAAGACCATCCGTTGCTACGAGGAGATCGGCCTGAGACGCGGCCGCCGCAGGGGAAAGTCCAGACGGGCCGGGTTTAATAAAGGACGCCGCGAAGCACGGTCCAAGCCAGAAGCCCGAACGTGCCGATCACCACCAATGCACCAAGGACCGTGCCGATCTTTTCAGGCAATCCATCGGGGCGACCAGGATCGTCGGCCATTCAACTATCGATCATGACGTAGGCCGCACCAAACACGGCAACGATAATTGCCCCAAGCACCGCCCAGCCTCTGATGGCCGAGCGGATTTCCTCCGGCGTCGCCGATTTCCGGTCGTCATCTTCCGTCATCTAATGCTCCTCCTAAAATCCGTGGCAGACATTGAAAACGCAAGCTGCAACGTGCGCCGTTCGAGAGCAAGCGTTCCCCAGCCTTCGACACTCCGCAAAGCGCGGACGGCGGTCACGATCCTGGCGGGCGATAGCGGATCGACTTCGCCCTCCCAAGCGCGTCCATCGTCTCTTCGACACTTAACAGGACGGTGGTTTCGTATGAGCTGAGCGCGCCTCCCGCACCGATGGCGAGCATGACGGATGCCATCGACACGTTGTCCGGCGCCTCCCATAGGTTCCAGCCATCGTACTCCCCGAAGGCATACCAGAACCCGTGCAGCTTTCCGCCGACCGACTCGATGTAGGAACGGGCAGCCTCGCGTCTGTCCTCGGGATTATCCATCAAGCGCGCCCAGGTTTCGGGCCTGTAGCTGAATCGCGTGAGATACATCGGCATGGTTCGTCTCCTCCCAGAGCTGCCCCCACCAAGACAGTTAAGCGCCCCAATCCGGGAGAACGCGAGTCGTTTCCGAGGCGTAGTACCGCTGGCTTAGTTGCGGGGCCGCTAATAGACCTGTTTCAATGTTTTTTCAGGGAGTAAGGTCAATGGCCGCATATCTCATTGCTGATGTAGACATAACCGATGCCGCCGTTTTCGAGGAATACCGCCGGGACGTGCCGGCAACCGAAGCCCGCTACGGGGGGAGGTACATCGCTCGCGGCGGAGCCACCAAAGTTCTGGAAGGCGATTGGGAACCTCATCGCCTCGTCATTGTCGAATTCCCGGACATGGCGTCCCTCCTGGCATGGTACGACTCTCCGGAATACGGCCGCCTCAAGGCCATCCGCGAACGCTGCGCAAAGACGAGAATTATTGCTCTGGAGGGCATGATGCCGGTTAGCTGAAGGTCGGGTCGATGACAATGGCAAGTCTGAGTTGCCATATCAGGTGCGGCCCGGCGACGGGACAGGAGCATTCTGATATGAATCAGCAAGCTTTAAACTTGCGGGCGGGAAACGGCCAATGATGGGAGGATGACGCCGGAAACACTCATTGAACGGGACCTACAAATCAATATGACCCAACACCAGATCGGCAGGCGGTGTTACAGCGTGACCTAGGGTTGTGTCATGGCGTTGAAAATGCCGGCGCCAACTATCGCACATAAGGCTGCGGCCCCAAGCCCTCCCACAATGATGCACCACCAGGCGCGGCCATTTCCCCGAAGCACGGGATTCATTTTTATCATCCGTCGCGCCAGAAGCCCCTGGTAGAGTGCATAAGAAGACCCGAAACCGGCGAGCCAAATGACGGAAAATACGACGCCCCGCGTGAGCATCCTATTGAGCCTAGTCTGCTCGACCGTCAAACTTGCATTCTCAGTAACCATGCTTCGCCACCTTTTTGATTATGCTGCGACCACTATCGGGCCTGCAGCGGTGAATATTAGATCAACCGCGACGCCTCGCGAAAACATAGCTCCCTCACCAGTAGGAAACGCATTCATAACGCGAGCGGCCCGCCTTGTGGAAGGGCGGGCCTTGTAGCGCCCGCTCCACAGTATTTTGCAGATTAGGTTTGTCAGCCAGATAATCGCCGCGAGGCGATTATGTACTTTACAAACAGGGAGGTCTGAAGACGCGGGTAGCCCCCTCTTCGGGGTCGATCACCAACACAACGTTTTCTGGGTTTTGCCAAGGCAGCGACATCACGTAGGCCGCAAAGTCGTCTTCGGAGAAATGGTTGAAGCCGCCGCCGGCTACAAACATTTGCGGGTGCTTGCTGCCGCCAAAGCTAGCCTCGACACTGTTAAGTTGTTGGAAGGGGCCGCGCTCCGCCAGCCATTCCTGTATGCGCTCAAAAAGAACGGGTTGACCGTTCGGGCTCGAACAGTCTTCGGCAGCGGATGTACAAAGCACCACACCGCTGACGACGCTCATTGTGCTTTCTTGCCCTTCGGCTTGTGTTTAGGGTCCGGCGGCGTTTTCGCCAGCTTGCCCATTATGGCATCGGCCTTGTCGGCCTCACCATCCGCATCGATTTCGCGCGCCTTCTCAATGAAGGCGGCAGACTGTGAAGGGTTGTCTGCCTTCATTTTCCTTCGGGTCTTTTCAGGTCGAGCTGCGGGCTTTTTGCTTCTGGTTTGCATATCGTGAGTTTGTGTCCTCCAACATTGCCCGACAACGGCAGGAGACCTAGGCTTTTTGCACTACCGCCATTGTCGAACGTATGGAACTCATGGGCACGGTAATGGATGGCTGTCGCCAAATGAATAGCATCCGGGGTAGAAAGTGTCTTCCCGGCGTGGGCTGCGGCATTTGCCGAATAGTGGTCACGCAGATCATGCGAAAGCCCGGCAACTTTGGTGTCCATTCCCAATTGCGTCATTCGCTTTATCAGGTCGGTGAAGCTGCTGCCAACGCCGACCGGTATCCTGGATTGCAGCACTTCGACCCGCGTCAAGACCGAAGTGACCAGCTTTACCTCGCGTCGTTTATGACGGGCGATTACCTCGCGCACGCCATCCATTTCGCCAGACTTCCGGTTCTCATCGTTGAGCCACGCGAGGAAAAGGCAGGTATCCCAATAGTAGATTGGACTAGCGCCAGCCATCGCGAAGCTCCCGGACAAAGGCTTCAGAACTCAAGCCGCCAGTCGCGTCCGGGGCGCGGCCTCTCAGATCTTCCCAATCGGGCAGATCGGATTCGGGGGGGTAGGCTTCGATGCTTGTTACCTCAATCTGGTGCGGGAAGTCGGTTCGCGCACGATAGAGAAGTGTGCCAAAGACCTCCACTTTGCGGCCAACCGCAGAGACGGCTTCGTCATATAAGCGAGCCGGAAAATGACAGGTTACCTTCTTTGGCCCAACATCTGGATAGATTTGGAACGTGTTGACCCCTAGGTGAAGGTTGATCTGTTCAAGGTTCCCCTGAAGAAACCCTTCACATTCCTCATCGACCGCAAGAGCGGCGTCAACGCGGCTGACGATCTGCGGCGTAAGGTCGATGCGACTATCGTTGAAAAGCAACGTCGCGCTTTTGACAGTCGTCCCAACTGGACGTGCTAGGTTCCGGATGTCCCAGAGCAATTCAGCATCAAGGTCAAGCAGGTCGCCGCCGCTCGCCAACGCCGCAGAAATCCGGTTCAGACTATCAATCACGATTAGGCCGGTAGGCGGCTTACCCGGCAACGGATGTGGACCGAGAGTGACGCGAACCGGACTATTGTAGGACAGCTCGGCGATACGAAAATAGCTGGCCGTCTTGCCCGCGTTTGCATCGCGATCAAGCCGATTGAGCGTGGCGTTTAGGTTCTGGAGTTCGGACAGAAACGCGGCGAGCCGCACTTGTCCGTCATCCTCGGGCAAGCCCTCAATGACAAGCGTAATGTGGTCTTCAGTAGCCATCAATCGCACCACCACATGAACGGACTTGGAGCTTACCCGGCGAACGAGTCCCGGTATTTCAAACGCTTTCCAACGATGCCAGCCATGGCCTTTACCGTCCTGTTGTTGTCATCGACGCCAAGCGCGATGCGGTTACTGTAGCGGAAATCGAACTCGGCAAGATAGCGGTGCAAATGCTGCTCGCCGCAATGCTGATAGATCCCCTTCATGCCACGTTTGAAGATGCTGTAATAGCCTTCGACCGTGCTGGTATGGACGGTCTTTTCGCCTTCGTAGCGGACGTATTCGTCCTTGGAATGCTTAACGACATCATGGGAGGCGAAATCCTGATCGGCGCGGCGATAGATGCCGCTTTCGTCGGTCATCAACGCGCTCTCGCGAGCGATGTTGGCGCGAACGATGGGCATGACGTTGCCCATGCGGGCGGTATCGACGTGGAAGGAACGCGCGCGACCACCACGCTCGACAAGCGTGACAACAGAATTCTTGTGAGCGCCACCGCCACGCCTTACCGGAGCGCCTTTCAGGCGACCGATGTACGTTTCGTCAACTTCGACATGCTTGCCTTCGCCGCCCATCGGAGAAAGGACGCCATCGCGCATTGCCTCACGCAAGCGATGGAACATGAACCATGCGGTCTTGTACTGGACCTGCAACGTCCGGTGCAGTTGGTGAGCGCTGATACCCTTCTTGCTGGACGCAAGAAGGTGCGCCGCTTGCCACCACTTGTGCAGCGGCACATGGCTTGATTCGAACACCGTTCCGACCTTCACGGTGAATTGCTTCTTGCACTCCAAGCAGCGGCGAAGGCCGGTGCGAGCGGTTGGGCCAGAGACTCGGGTAATGCGCGCCTGTTCGCAGTTGCCGCACTTCGGGCAAATCGGACCTTCGGACCAAACAATCGCTTCCAGCCGCTCAAAAGCAGCTTCTTCGTTGTGGAAATGTGGCTCGGAAAGGACGCTCATAACCCGGATTCCTACTGTGGATTCAAGGTATCAGGCATCGCCGTGTTTGTAAAGTACATAATCGCCCGCCGCGACCGGGTTCAAACCGTGAACAAAATCTGGCATGGTGCGGCCATGCCGATTATCTCACCTCTACCCCTCAATCCGCTCATCGATGGCCGCCAGTCGGAGCGCGCCATGCTGGTCCGGCGCGGCGTGCAGCGGCTGCTCAAGCAGATGGGCGCGCATGTTTTGCCCGAACTGTCGCTGGCCACCGGGCGCCGCGCCGATCTCGTGGCGCTGACCCGCCACGGCGACATCTGGATCATCGAGATCAAGTCCTCGGTCGAGGATTTCAGGGTCGACCGCAAATGGCCGGACTACCGGCTGCATTCCGACCGCTTCTTCTTCGCCACGCATCCCGGCGTGCCTTCCGAAATCTTTCCGGAGGAATGCGGCTTCATTCTCTCCGACGGCTACGGTGCCGAGATTCTGCGCGATGCGCCCGAGCACCGCATGGCGGCGGCGACGCGCAAGGCGCTGATGCTGAGGATCGCACGCGCTGGTGCGTCGCGGCTGCTCGCCGCCGAGCTTGCCGGCGTGTCGGTGCCGGCGCTGGACGGCGAGAGCGAATAGGGAGGTGCGCTCGTCGTGATTTCAGACGTCGCGCTGCCCCTCATCCGGCCGCTGCGCGGGTGAGGGGGCATCTTCCCAAATGCGATAGCCCTGCGGAAGCGAGGATGAGAACCGCTATTCCACGATGCGGTAGATGTTCCATAGGCTGGTGCCCCGACACCACGTAGGGCTCCATCTCCTTGCCCCATTTGGCGTGCGCGTCGATCTTGCCGATCCTGGCGAAGAACGCCTCCAACTGGCGAGGCTTTCGACCTGGTGATGTGACCCGACCGTCGCTTCCCGCGCGTCGATCGATCCGGTCATGATCTGGAACTTGAGGTCGTCGAGACCGGCCTGCGAGCCGATCTCGCGTTCCCATTTCTTCAACAGAGCACGGTCTGCTTGTGGCCGAACTTGGCGTCGATCTGCCATCCGGCACTGAACATCGCCGCCTCCTTATTCGTCCCAGGCCTGCACGACCGTCTGCCGCGCGATCTGGCCGTTCTTCAGCTCCAGCATCGCCGCGCAGAATACCTTGGTCCCGTCCGGATAGGAGCAGGCCTGGGTGAAGGCGAGGTTGTTGCCGTCGGCAATGGTGGTGTCGACCTTGTGGGTCATCGCCCGGCTGCAAATGTCGTCCCAGAATGTGGTGATCGCAGCGCGCCCGCGGATTTCGCGCGGCTTGCTCGGCGGGTTATTGCGGTCGATCACCCGCACCAATGCGTCGTCGGCATAGAAGCTCGCCAGCAATTTTCCATCACGGCCCTCAATCGCCTTCTTGATCGCAGCGCCGTCTATCGTCTGTGTCTTGGTCAGCATTTTTTCCTCCATGGGCCTGTCTTCTCGGATCGGGTGGTTGCTTGATCAGGCACTGCCCGGCGCTCGCCGCCGGGCAGTGGCTTCTTCACTGCGACTTCGCCTTGACGGCCGCGAACACCTCGTCGGACTGCTTCTTGAAAGTGGCGAGATCGACCTGGCTGCCGTTGAGCATCGTCGACCAGTGGCGCACGATCGCCGCCATAGCCACCGCCTCCTTGATCTCCTCGTCGCTGGCGCCATTGAGCTTGGCCGCCTGCGTGTGGAAATAGATGCAGTACTGGCAGGGGATCTGCGAGGCGACGGCGAGGCCCATCAGTTCCTTGGTCTTGCCGTCGAGCGCGGTGTTCGGGTTGAGCTGCACGCCCTTGATCTCGGCCCAGGCGCCGGCAACGGCGACGTCCGGCAGCGTCTTGAACATGTCCGGTACCGAGCCGAGCGTTGCCTGGATGTCCTTGTAGGCAGCCGTCGCCGAGGCGTCTTCGGCCTTGGCAGGAACGATCGCCAACAGCGCGCCGACGCCTGCCGCCAGCACCAGTGATTTGAGTGTCGACTTCAGCATTTTATTCCTCCCTTCGCAGCGCCTTTCCCGGCGACATCCGCCTGGCCTGCATGGGACGAAGTGATAGCGCTTACGCATGCCTGGCCGCTTCGCCCGAAAGCGCCATGGCTGCTATGGCCCGTGCGGGCCAGCGTGCCGGGCGGAGAACGCCGCCGCCGCCGCCCGCGACGGCAGGTCCAGCTTGAGCAGAATATTGGCGACGTGGCGCTTGACGGTGTGTTCGCTCAGCCCGAGTTCGGCGGCGATCGCGGCATTGCTCTTGCCATCGGCGATGAGGTTCACCACCTCGCTTTCGCGCGCCGTCAGTGCGGCCGGCTCGGCAGCCTTGGCCTTCGGCCGGCAGGCCGGCTCCAGATGCTGTTCCGAGGTCGCCTGCACCAGCGCCAGCGGCTCATCCAGCTCGTCAAGCGCGATGCGCCCGGCGTCATTGAAATGAAGGCCTGAACCGGCGGCGAGGTCGGCGACCAGCCGCGAAGCGAGGATGTCGCCGCGCCCGGCATGCGCGGCAAGCTGCATCGTCACGCGCGCCGTCAACCCCGTCGGCGGCCCACGCAACTCGACCTCGCCGACATGCACGCCCTGCGCGCTGGCGACGCCGATCTCCTGCGCCGCATCGCGCAGCGCCGCCGCGCAGCGTACGGCCCGCGCCGGGCCGTCGAAGCGCGCCATCATCAGCTCGCCATGCGTGCCGGCCGGGCGGCCGCCGTGGCGCCCGACCAGCAACCGCCATGTTTCCTGAAAGCGCTGGCTGCGCTCGCTCCACATGCGGTCGCCAAGCCGCGCCGTGTCGTAGATCCGGGTGACCAGCAGTGCAGCCAGCACGCGCTCGGCCTCGGCAACGGCGCGCGCTCCGGTCAGGAATTCCTCGATCAGATCGGCCACCCGGTCGACATCGCCGGTCCAGATCGGGTGGTCGCGCCCGGCCACCTCGACCAGCCGCGAATTCGGGATCTTCCTTGCCAGGAAGCGGCTGGCCTCCGGGTCGACGCGCGTATCGTTGCGGCGATGGATGAGCAGCGTCGGTGCGCTGATCGCCGCCAGCACGCCGCGCACGTCGATAGCTGCATTCATGCGGGCCAGGGCGATTGCCGCGGTCGGGCTCGCCGACAGCCGCTCGAAGCGCGCCCACCATGTGGCGAAACGCGGATCGTCGACGCGGCCGGGCGCGAAATGCGGCAGGGTGGCGCCGGTGCCCCATGCGGTCTCCGCCGTCGCGATGAACGCCTCAAGGCGTTCCGGCGGCATCACCCATTTGTGGAAATGCGCATAGCCGCCATAAAGCGCCAGCGCCCGCGTCCGCTCCGGGTAGGTGGCGGCGAACAGCATTGCCATCGGCGCGCCTTCCGAAGCGCCCAGCAAGGCGGCGCGGCCGCTGCCGGTCGCATCCATCACCGCGCGTACATCGTCCATGCGGGTTTCGAGGCTGGGCAGGTGGTGGACATCGACGCGGTCGGACAGACCGGTGCCGCGCTTGTCGAACAGGATCAGCCGCGAGAACGCGGAAAGCCGCTTCAACAGCCGGGTGTAGCCCTCGTCTTCCCAGTGCAGGTCGAGATTGGAAATGAAACCCGGCACGAAGACGAGATCGAGCGATCCCTGGCCGACCACCTGATAGGCGATCCGCGCGTCGCCACTGAGCGCGTATCGAGTTTCGATCGGCCTCACGAGGTTTGTCCGCCCGACCCGACGATTTCTTATCGCCAGATCATAGCAGAGGCGCGCGGCTTGCGGCAGATGAAACTTTAGAGAGTGTGAATGTGGGCCCGCGGCGCCTACTTCTGTGACGCGGCGGCAGTCTCGGTGTTCGCTCCGCCGACGCTAAAACCTGCGCCCTCCGGCGCGCCCGGCCGCTTGATGTGTGGCGCGGCCGCGACGACAAGCTCGTTGAACCCCTCGCCACCGCTGTCCAGCATCTCGAACAATTGCCGGCGCATCCTCGGCTCCCAGAATTTGTTGATGTGCTCGGCGACGCCGGCAATGCCTTGCTCGCGCGGCTTTGAGTGGAAAAAGGCGGCAATCTGGTTGGCCATGCGAACCAGCTTTTCGCTGGTGCTCATGAGGTGGCCTTCGTCATGCGACATGCTTGGCAACTCCGGAAACCACGCGGTCAGGATGGGTGAAAATATCGAAATCGTCGCCGCGCACCAGTGCCACCAGCGTCATACCGGAATCGTCCGCGGTGCGGATGGCAAGTGCGGTCGGCGCCGAGACGGCAATGATGACGGCCGAGCCGATCGCCGCGGTCTTCTGCACCATCTCGACCGAAACGCGCGACGTGACGACGACGGCCCCCGACCTGCCGTCGATACCGGCTTTGGCCAGCGCGCCAGCCAGCTTGTCCAGCGCGTTATGGCGGCCGACATCCTCGCGCGCCATGACGATGCCCTTGCCGGGAAGGTAAAAACCAGCGGCGTGGACGGCACCGGTCTCGGCGTGCAGCGGCTGCAGCTTCGACAAAAGCTTGACCGAGCGGACGATGTCATTGGCCTGAAGTGTAAGTTGTGACGCACCGACCGGGTTTACCGAGCGCATCGCCTCCTCGATCGATTCGATGCCGCACAACCCGCAGCCGACCGGGCCGGCCAGGCGTCTGCGACGCGCTTCGAAGCGGGTGTTGGCCTGGTCCTTCAGCCGGATCTGGATATCGATGCCGGCGCCGTGATCCTCGACCTCGATCGCTTCGATTTCGTCCGGCGAGGCAATGATGCCTTCGGTCAGCGAGAAGCCGAGCGCGAAATCCTCGAAATCAGCCGGGCTTGCCATCATCACCGCATGCGTGGTGCCGGCAAAGGAGAACGCCACCGGCGTCTCTTCCGGCACCATGCGGTTGGCGGCCGCAGTGCCGCCGGCGCGGCGCGCGAGGCGCGAGATCTGCGCAATGGCTTTGCGGCGCGCGGTCAAGGACTACTCCGCCGCTTCCAACTTCGCGATGCGGCGGCTTTGCTTTGCCTGCTCGTCATAGTCGCGCTGCCATTCCGACGGGCCGTTGGATGCACCCACCTGCACCGCGGTCACCTTGTATTCCGGGCAGTTGGTCGCCCAGTCGGAGAAGTCGGTGGTGATGACGTTAGCCTGGGTGTCGGGATGGTGGAAGGTCGTATAGACGACGCCCGGCGACACCCGCTCGGTGATCAGCGCGCGCAGCGTCGTCTCGCCGGAGCGGCTGGTCAGCCGCACCCAGTCGCCGTCGCGCAGGCCGCGATTTTCGGCATCGTGCGGATGGATCTCCAGCCGGTCCTCGCTATGCCAGACCACATTGTCGGTGCGCCGGGTCTGCGCGCCGACATTGTATTGCGACAGGATGCGGCCGGTGGTCAGCAGCAGCGGGAAGCGCGGTCCGGTCCTTTCGTCGGTCGCGACATATTCGGTGCGGATGAACTTGCCCTTGCCGCGCACGAAGCCGCCGATATGCATGATCGGCGTGCCTTCCGGCGACTTCTCGTTGCAGGGCCACTGCACCGAGCCCACCCGGTCGAGAAGGTCGAAGGAAACGCCGGCGAAACTTGGGGTTGTCTTGGCGATCTCGTCCATGATCTGGGACGGATGCGTGTAGTTCCAGCCGAGGCCGAGCGCCTTGGCGAGCTCCTGCGTCGCTTCCCAGTCGGCATAGCCGCATTTCGGCTCCATTACCTTGCGCACCATGTTGATGCGGCGCTCGGCGTTGGTGAAGGTGCCGTCCTTCTCGAGGAACGTCGAGCCGGGCAGGAACACATGCGCGTAGTTGGCCGTCTCGTTGAGGAAGAGGTCGTGCACGACGACGCATTCCATCGCGGCGAGACCGGCGGCGACATGCTTGGTGTCGGGGTCCGACTGCAGGATGTCCTCGCCCTGCACATAGAGCCCCTTGAACGAGCCGTCGACGGCCGCATCCAGCATATTGGGGATGCGCAGGCCGGGCTCGTCGTCGAGCTTGACGCCCCACAGGCTCTCATAGATGGCGCGCACCGCGTCGCCTGAAATGTGGCGATAGCCGGGAAGCTCGTGCGGGAACGAGCCCATGTCGCAAGAGCCCTGCACATTGTTCTGGCCGCGCAGCGGGTTCACGCCGACGCCCGGCCGGCCGATATTGCCGGTCGCCATGGCGAGGTTGGCAATGGCGATGACGGTGGTCGAGCCCTGGCTGTGCTCGGTCACGCCGAGGCCGTAATAGATCGCGCCGTTACCGCCGCGGGCGTAGAGCCGCGCCGCGCCGCGTATGTCGTCGGGATCGACATTTGCAAGCTGGCCGATCACTTCCGGGCTGTTTTCCGGCAGCGCCACGAACGATGCCCAGTCCTGGAACTCGTCCCAGTCGCAGCGCTCGCGGATGAAGGCCTCGTCGAACAGGCCCTCGGTGACGATGACATGGGCAAGTGCGGTCAGCATGGCGACGTTGGTGCCCGGCTTCAGCGGCAGATGGAACTGCGCCTCGACGTGGGCCGAGCGCACGATGTCGGTGCGGCGCGGATCGAGCACGATCAGCTTGGCGCCCTCGCGCATGCGCTTCTTCATGCGCGAGGCGAACACCGGATGCGCATCGGTCGGATTGGCGCCGATCAGCAGGATCACGTCCGTCTGCTCGATCGAATCGAAGTCCTGCGTGCCGGCGGAGGTGCCGAAGGTCTGGCCGAGGCCATAGCCGGTCGGCGAATGGCAGACACGGGCGCAGGTATCGACATTGTTGTTGCGGAAGCCCTGCCGGACCAGCTTCTGGACGAGGTAGGTCTCCTCGTTGGTGCAGCGCGACGAGGTGATGCCGCCGATCGAGGTGCGGCCGTACTGGTACTGGATGCGGCGGAATTCGTTGGCGGTATGGGTGAGCGCCTCTTCCCACGACACTTCGCGCCACGGATCACTGACCCGCTCGCGGATCATCGGCTTCAGGATCCGGTCCTTGTGCGTCGCATAGCCATAGGCGAAGCGGCCCTTGACGCAGGAGTGGCCGTGGTTGGCCTTGCCTGCCTTGTAGGGCATCATGCGGATGACCTCGTCGCCCTTGACCTCGGCCTTGAACGAACAGCCGACGCCGCAATAGGCGCAGGTGGTGACGGTCGAGCGCTCGGGCAGGCCTTTCGCCAGCACGGTCTTTTCCCTCAGCGCATCAGTCGGGCAGGCCTGCACGCAGGCCCCGCACGACACGCATTCGGAATTGACGAACGCCTCGTGCATGCCGGCCGAGACCCTGGATTCGAAGCCGCGGCCCTCGATGGTCAGCGCGAACGTGCCCTGCACCTCCTCGCAGGCGCGCACGCAGCGCGAACAGACGATGCACTGCGCCGGATCGTAGGTGAAATACGGGTTCGATTCATCGCGGGCGATGTAATCGATGGTCAGCGAGCCATGGCCGGGCGCCACCCCGTTTTCCTGCTTGACGTGGTTGCGGCCGTCCACGCCATAGCGGTTCTCGGTCAGGCCGACCGTCGTGACGACCTTGTCGAACTCGCTGGCGCCGGTGCCGGCCTTCTCGCCCCACGCCGCCGGGTAGTCGGAGACGTAGAGTTCCATCACGCCGCGGCGAATGGCGTTCAGCCGATCGGTCTGCGTATGCACGACCATGCCTTCGCCGACCGGCGTAGTGCATGAAGCCGGCGTGCCGCCGCGCCCGTCGATCTCGACGAGGCAGACCCGGCAGGAGCCGAACGAGTCCAGCATGTCGGTGGCGCAGAGTTTCGGGATTTCGACGCCGGCTTCCATCGATGCGCGCATGATCGAGGTCCCCGCCGGCACTGTTATCGACTTGCCGTCGACCGTCAGCGTCACTTGCTGCTCGGCTTCAGAGGCAGGTGTGCCGTAGTCGATTTCCTGGACCAGCGATTTGATGTCGAATGCCGCGTTCATGGCTGTCCGCTCCTATTCCGCTGCTTCGGCGACCGGCGTCGGCCGAAAGTCGTCCGGGAAATGGTTGAGTGCACTCATCACTGGATATGGGGTGAAGCCGCCGAGAGCGCAAAGCGAGCCGAACTTCATTGTGTTGCAAAGGTCGGTGACCAGCGCGATCTGCTTTTCCGGTTCGACGTTCTGGGCGAGCCTGTCCAGCACCTCGACACCGCGAGTCGAGCCGATGCGGCACGGCGTGCACTTGCCGCAGCTCTCGATGGCGCAGAATTCCATGGCAAAGCGTGCCTGCTTCAGCATGTCGGCGCTGTCGTCGAAAACGACGATGCCGGCATGGCCGATCAGCCCGTCCTTGGCGGCAAACGCTTCGTAGTCGAACGGCGTGTCGAACAGCGCGCGCGGGAAGTAGGCGCCGAGCGGGCCACCCACCTGCACCGCTTTGACCGGGCGTCCCGTCGCCGTGCCGCCGCCGATATCGTCGACGATCTCGCCCAGCGTCATGCCGAACGCCGCCTCGTAGAGACCGGGATACTTGACGTTGCCGGCAATCTGGATCGGGATGGTGCCGCGTGAACGGCCCATGCCGAAATCCTTGTAGAAGGCAGCGCCCTTGTCCATGATCACCGGCACCGAGGCCAGCGAGATGACGTTGTTGATCACCGTCGGCTTGCCGAACAGGCCCTTGTGCGCCGGCAGCGGCGGCTTGGCCCGCACCTGCCCGCGCTTGCCTTCGAGGCTGTCGAGCAGCGCGGTCTCCTCGCCGCAGACATAGGCGCCGGCGCCGACGCGCACTTCCATGTCGAATGAATTGGCCGAGCCGAGCACATTGACGCCGAGCACGCCGGCCTTGCGGGCGATCTCGACAGCCTTCTGCATCACCGCCACCGCGTGCGGATATTCGGAGCGGATATAGATGAAGCCCTTGGTCGCGCCGGTGGCGATGCCGGCGATCGCCATGCCTTCGATCAGCACGAAGGGGTCGCCTTCCATGATCATGCGGTCGGCGAACGTGCCGGAATCGCCTTCATCGGCATTGCAGACGATGTATTTGCGGTCGGCCGACGTATCGAGCACAGTTTTCCATTTGATGCCGGTCGGGAAGCCGGCGCCGCCGCGACCGCGCAGCCCGGACTCGGTCACCTGCTTGACGACCTCTGCCGGCGTCATCGCCACTGCATTCTGCAGGCCCTTCAGCCCGCCATGCGCCTTGTAGTGGTCGAGCGACAGCGGATCGGTGACGCCGCAGCGCGCAAAGGTCAGCCGTGTCTGCCTTGCCAGGAACGGGATCTTGTCCGGTGCGCCCAGCCAGCGCTTGTGGTGGCCCCCGGTGAGGAAGCCGCAGTCGAACAGGCTTTTGACGTCGGATGGCTTCACCGGCCCGTAGGCGACGCGGCCAGTGGCTGTCGCAACCTCGACCATAGGCTCGAGGAAATAGGCGCCGCGCGAGCCGTTGCGCACGATCTTGGCCTCGATGCCGCGCTCGGCCAATTCCGCACGAACCGCCTTGGCAACCTTTTCCGCACCGAGCGCCAGCGCGCCGGAATCGCCGGGAATATAGATACGCGGGATCATGAGCGCACCTCGGCAACGATCTCGTTGAGCTTTTCGTCGTCGAGCCGCCCGATCACCTCCCCGTCCAGCATTGCCGACGGCGAGCAGGCGCAAAGGCCGAGGCAATAGACCGGCTCCAGTGTCACCGAACCGTCGCGGGTTGTCTCGTGGAAACCGATGCCCAGCAATGATTTGAGCTTGGCGGCAATCGCATCCGAGCCCATCGACTGGCAGGCTTCCGCCTGGCAGAGCTTCAGCACATGGCGGCCGGCGGGCTGGCTGCGGTAATCGTGATAGAAGGTGACGACGCCATGAACCTCGGCCCTGGAGATGTTCAGCGCCTCGGCGATGATCGGCAGTGCGTCCTGCGGCACATAACCGAACTCTTCCTGTATGCCGTGCAGGATCGGCAACAGCGGGCCTTCGAGGCCTTTCAGCTCGTGGATGATCGCCGCCGTGCGCGATGCGATCTCGGTACTTGCTAGCTGCATCGTCATGCAGCGCCCTCCCTGGTCGTGGCGGTCTTCCGCTAAGTGGTTAGGAAATCAGAGGAAACCCGCCAAATCAATAAAGCCGATCCGTTGCTCGATAGAAATTTTCTATCGTTCGCGTTCACCAGCATTGTCTAGACTAGCGGCGGCCGTGGAAATCGTCCGCCAGCGCCATTGCCTCGTCCAACAGCGCCGAGACCAGCGGCGTGTGCGGTTCGCGCCGCGCCGCCACCAGCCCGACCGTGTGGCTGGCATCCGGCTCGACGATCGGGATCGCCCGGATCGGCTCGGAAAAACCGAAGGTTTCCGCAAGGTTAAGCGGCATGATCGACGACCATTTGCCGGTGCGGATATGCGAAAACAGCACGATCATCGAGTTGGATTCCAATGTCGGCCGCACCTGCACGCCGGCTTCGGCCAGATGCTGGTCGATGATGCGGCGGTTCTGCATGTCCGGCGTCAGCAGGCAGAGCGGCAGCTGGCTGAGTTCCGCCCATGTCACTTTGTCGCGGTCGAAATAGGGGTTCCCGACCGCGGTGATCAGCTGATAGCGCTCGTCATAGAGCGGCACGCTAGTGACGCGTCCGAGCGGCTCGTTGTCGAGATAGGTGATGCCGGCGTCGATGTCGAAATTGCCGAGCAGCGATAGCACCTCAATCGAGGTGCGCGACAGCACCGAGAAGGTGACGCCGGGATGCTTTGCCCGAAACGGCGTCGTCAGTCGCGCCACCATGGCCAGCGCCGTCGGGATCGCGGCGATGCGGATGCGCCCCGACAGGCCGTGGCGCGCCGCCCGCATCTCCTCGCGCATGGTCCTGCTATCGCCGACGATGCGGCGCGCCCACACCAACACCTGCTTGCCTTCCGGCGTCAGCCCCTGGAAGCGCGAGCCGCGCAGCACCAGCATCACGCCGAGCTGACCCTCCAGCTGCTTGATGCCGGCCGAAAGCGTCGGTTGGGTGACGCCGCACACCTCCGCCGCCCGGCCGAAATGTTCTTCCTTGGCAAGTGCTATGAAGAATTCCAGCTTATCGATCATGCCGTCGGGAGCCTGTCACGGACGCTGTGTCCGATCTTAGCGCGCAAGGTCGGGGAAATCGCCTTCGGCCGCAAGCCGCCTGTGTAAATCGTCCGCATCCACATCTTTCAGCCGGCTTACTGTTTCCCGCGATGGAATGCGGCGCTATGTGGATGAGACGGGGTCGTGGACTGGACACGACGGGAGTACCGAACATGCTGGGCTGGTTCCGCAAGCTTTTGCCGCGCGAAGATCGCTTCTTCGACCTGTTCGAGCGGCATTCCCGCACCGTGGTCGGTGGCGCCGAGGCACTGCAGCAGCTTTTGCAGGGCAACGACATCGACCGCTGGTGTCAGACGATCATCGATCTCGAGAACGAAGCCGATCAGATCACCGCGGAAGTGCTGCTGGCCGTGCGCCGCTCCTTCATCACGCCCTTCGACCGCGGCGACATCAAGGACCTGATCCAGTCGATGGATGATGCCATCGATATGATGCACAAAACCGTCAAGACGGTAAGGCTGTTCGAGAAGAAGGAATTCGACCCGCTGATGCAGGAAATGGGAGGTGTCATCGTCGAGGCCGCCAAGTTGGTGGCCGAGGCGATCCCGCTGCTCGGCAAGGTCGGGGCGCATACGGTGCGCCTCAACGCCATCGCCGAGGAGGTCATGCGCGCCGAAGGCCGGGCCGACGACCTGCACGAGCAGGGCCTGAAGGACCTGTTCAAGCGGCACGGCCGCAGCGATCCGATGGCCTATCTGATCGGCAGCGAGATTTACGGCCAGCTGGAAAAGGTGGTCGATCGCTTCGAGGACGTCGCCAACGAAATCAGCGGCATCGTCATCGAGAACGTATAGTGTCAGAAGCCGCAATAGCCTTTCCCGTGCTGGTCGGCCTTGTCGTCGTCGCGCTGTTCTTCGATTTCCTCAACGGCCTGCACGATGCCGCCAACTCCATCGCCACCATCGTCTCCACCCGGGTGCTGCGGCCGCATTATGCGGTGTTCTGGGCGGCCTTCTTCAATTTCATCGCCTTCATGTTCTTCGGTCTTCACGTAGCGGAGACGCTCGGAACCGGCATCATCGACGCCAGCATCGTCACGCCGGCAGTAATCTTCGCAGCACTTGTCGGCGCCATCGTCTGGAATGTCGTCACCTGGCTCGTCGGAATCCCGTCCAGCAGCTCGCACGCTCTGATCGGCGGTTTGGTCGGCGCCGGCGTTGCCAAGGCAGGCACCGGTGCCATCGTCTGGGCCGGGTTGGGCAAGACGACGGCGGCCATCGTGCTGTCGCCGGCGGCAGGCTTTCTGCTGGCGCTTGTCTTGATCCTCGCGGTCTCGTGGCTGTTCGTGCGGCAGACGCCGTTCGCCGTCGACAGCACCTTCCGCGTTATGCAGTTCTTTTCCGCCTCGCTCTATTCGCTCGGCCATGGCGGCAACGACGCGCAGAAGACCATGGGCATCATCGCCGTGCTGCTCTATTCGCAAGGCATGCTCGGCGCGAATTTTTACGTGCCGCTGTGGGTCGTCATCACCTGTCAGTCGGCGCTGGCGCTGGGCACGTTGCTCGGCGGCTGGCGCATCGTCCACACCATGGGCTCGAAGATCACCCGGCTGAACCCGATGCAGGGTTTCTGCGCCGAGACCGGCGGAGCGATCACCCTGTTCGCCGCCACCTGGCTCGGTATTCCGGTATCGACCACGCACACGATCACCGGCGCTATCATCGGCGTCGGCGCCGCCCGCCGCGTCTCCGCCGTTCGCTGGGGCATTGCCGGCAACATCGTGGTCGCATGGATCGTCACCTTGCCGGCAACCGCGGCGATCGCGGCTCTCACCTACTTCGCGGTCGGTCTGGCAAGGTGATGTGAGCATCATGGCGCCTGGAGCCGCCTCTGGCGCGGCGACTACCGGTCCACAAGATTCAGGATGTTGCCGTCCGGATCCCTGAACCATGCGACCTTCATGCCGTGACCGACATGGATGTCACCCTCAAGCGTCAGCCCGGGCATGTCGTAATGCTCGAAGGTCACGCCCTTCGATTTCAATGCCTCAACGATCTTGCCGAGTTCGTCGCCGACCGTCCATGTCACAGCCGTCGCCTTGTTGGTCCCAGCGAAGTTCGAACGGTAGACGTTGATGCTGGTGTCGCCGCTTTTATAGACGATCAGTTCGCCACCTTCATTGTGCACCTCTTTCAGGCCAAGGACCCCTTCGTAGAATGCCCTGGCCTTGGCCAGGTCCTTCACGGCGAGATTGGCCGTCGCGTTGCTGTTTGCGAGCATGATTCGTCTCCTTCCCTGGCTGTCATTCCATGCTCATGAAATAGGCTGCGCTGACGATTTGGCGACGGCTGCTCCCACTGGAAATGCCGTCATATGCTCGCTGCCTCCCCGATACGCCGCTGCAATTGGTGGTCCATCGCTTGGTTCTGTTCCGGAACTGCATTATCTGGAGCGGAAAAGTAGAGGAAAAACTCATGCCCGCCGCCAATGAAAACGTGACCAAGGAAATCGTTATCGAGCGCCTGAAGACGGTCAATGGGCCGGATTTCACCGGCAATATCGTCGACCTCGGCCTGGTTTCCGAGATTTTCATTGCCGATGCCAAGGTGTTCTTTTCGATAACCGTTCCCGCTGCCCGTGCCCAGGAGATGGAACCGCTGCGTGCGGCGGCCGAACGTGTCGTCAAGGCGATCCCCGGTGTTGCCGGCGCCGTGGTCGCGCTGACGGCGGAAAAGAAGGGCGGCGGCATGGAGGCGCCGGTTCCGCAAAGACCGGCTCAGAGGCCCGCTCCGCCGGCCGCACCTGCGCGTCCCACGCCGCAGGCGCCCGCCTCGCACAGCCAGGGCAAGCGCGGCGTACCCGGCATCGAAGCGATCATCGCCGTCGCTTCCGGCAAGGGCGGCGTCGGCAAGTCGACCACCGCCGTCAATATCGCCCTTGGGCTTGCCGCCAACGGGCTGCGGGTCGGGGTGCTCGATGCCGACATTTATGGCCCTTCCATGCCGCGTCTGCTCAACATTCGTGGCAGGCCGCAGACCGTCGACGGCAAGATCCTGAAGCCGATGCAGAATTATGGCCTCAAGGTCATGTCGATGGGCTTCCTCGTCGATGAGGAGACGCCGATGATCTGGCGCGGGCCGATGGTGATGTCGGCATTGACGCAGATGCTGCGCGAGGTCGAATGGGGACCGCTTGATGTGCTCGTCGTCGACATGCCGCCCGGCACCGGTGACGCCCAGCTGACCATGGCCCAACAGGTGCCGCTGGCCGGCGCCGTCATCGTCTCGACGCCACAGGACCTGGCCCTGATCGATGCGCGCAAAGGCCTCAATATGTTCAGAAAGGTCGACGTGCCGCTATTGGGTATCGTCGAAAACATGAGCTATTTTCTCGCCCCCGATACGGGAAAACGCTACGACATCTTCGGCCATGGCGGCGCCCGCCGCGAGGCCGAGCGTCTCGGCGTCACCTTCCTTGGCGAAGTGCCGCTCGAGATGGGCATCCGCGAAAGCTCCGATGCCGGCACGCCGGTGGTGGTCTCCAAGCCGGATGGCGCTGAGGCGAAAATCTATCGCGACATCGCCGCCAAGGTCTGGGACCGCGTCAATGAAGAGCGCGGCGCGGCCGAGGCTGCAGTGCCGAGCATCGTGTTCGAGTGATGCGGATGTCCCTCCCCAAGTGGGCCCCTTGAGGGGGAGGGTGGCCGGAAGGGTCAGGTAGGGTCCGCGGCGACGCGCTCCAACTCTCCGGGATAGCGGGCTGACAAACCACGATCCCGTCTGGCGCGGAGGCAGATGTATGTCTTTCGTACCAAAGAGCGGATTCGGATGGCGCGTGCCCCTTGCCTGCTCCCGCGCGTTGTCATATCGATTTGTCATACAAATACGGAGACCACGATGGCAGGCGCCCCCACCCACAAGAAGAAATTTCGCTCGCAGGAGTGGTTCGACAATCCCGACAATCCGGGCATGACGGCACTCTATCTGGAGCGCTACCTGAATTACGGGCTGACGCGGGCCGAACTGATGTCCGGCAAGCCGCTGATCGGCATCGCCCAGACCGGCTCGGACCTGTCGCCCTGCAACCGCCATCACATCGAACTGGCCAAGCGCGTGCGCGAAGGCATCGTCTCGATGGGTGGCATCCCTTTCGAGTTCCCTTGCCACCCGATCCAGGAGACCGGCAAGCGGCCCACTGCTGCACTTGACCGCAACCTTGCCTATCTCAGCCTGGTAGAGGTGCTCTACGGCTATCCGCTCGACGGCGTGGTCCTCACCATCGGCTGCGACAAGACGACGCCGGCCATGCTGATGGCCGCGGCCACCGTCAACATTCCGGCTATCGCGCTTTCGGTCGGCCCGATGCTCAACGGCTGGCACAAGGGCAAGCGCACCGGCTCCGGCACCATCGTCTGGGAATCGCGCCAGCGCCTGTCGGCCGGCGAGATTGGCTATGACGAGTTCATGGATATCGTTGCCTCCTCGGCGCCGTCGACCGGCTATTGCAACACGATGGGTACCGCCACCACGATGAATTCGCTGGCCGAGGCGCTCGGCATGCAATTGCCGGGCTCGGCCGCTATCCCCGCCCCCTATCGCGAGCGCGGCCAGATCGCCTACGAGACCGGAAAGCGCATCGTCGACATGGTGCATGAGGATCTGAAGCCCTCCGACATCATGACCCGTAAGGCCTTCGAGAACGCCATCGTCGTCAACTCGGCGATCGGCGGCTCGACCAATGCGCCGATCCACCTCAATGCCATCGCCCGCCATCTCGGCGTGCCGCTCGACAATGACGATTGGCAGAAGGTCGGCCTCAACATACCGCTCATCGTCAATCTGCAGCCGACGGGCGAATATCTCGGCGAGGACTATCACCATGCCGGCGGCGTGCCGGCCGTGGTCGCCGAACTGATGAAGGGCGGCCTGCTGCCCTATCCGGAAGCCATGACAGCTAACGGCAAGACCATCGGCGACAATTGCAGGGGCGCCGTCAACGAGAACCTCGACGTCATCCGCACGGTTGCCGAGCCGCTGAAAGCCAATGCCGGCTTCATCAATCTCAAGGGCAATCTGTTCGATTCGGCGATCATGAAGACCAGCGGCATCTCGCCCGAGTTCCGCGAGCGCTATCTGTCGAACCCGAAGGACCCCGAAGCCTTCGAGGGCAACGCCATGGTGTTCGACGGGCCCGAGGATTACCACGCCCGCATCGACGATCCGGCACAAGGCATCGACGAGCACACCATCCTGTTCATGCGCGGCGCCGGCCCGATCGGCTATCCGGGCGGCGCCGAAGTCGTCAACATGCAGCCGCCGGCCTATCTGATCAAAAAGGGCATCCACGCGCTGGCCTGTATCGGCGACGGCCGCCAGTCGGGCACGTCGGGTTCGCCCTCGATCCTCAACGCCTCGCCGGAAGCCGCCATCGGCGGCGGGCTGGCGCTGCTGAAGACCGGTGACCGCGTCCGCGTCGATCTGCGCAAGGGCACCGCCGACATCCTCGTCAGCGACGACGAGATCACGCGGCGGCGCACCGAGCTGCAGAACAATGGCGGCTATCAGTATCCGAAGCACCAGACGCCCTGGCAGGAAATCCAGCGCGGCATGGTCGACCAGTTTTCCGAAGGCATGGTGCTGAAGCCGGCGGTGAAATACCAGGATGTGGCTCATACAAGCGGCGTGCCGAGGGACAATCACTGACCAGGGTCCGTCGCACGAGCCAGCCGCCGGTGCAGGCAATTTGCCGAGGTCAGCGCCAGGAGGGGTAGGGGTGGGGGTACATCGTAGAGCGAAAGCCTCGGCTTTCCACCTGCGATAGCCTGCCGATAATGGGCAGAAATGCCCGGCACAGGGTTGGACGCGGTCATTTGTCAACAGCGATTGCTCCCGCGAGAACGGCAATGCTTGACAAGCGAGCGCGACAAATCCACGATCATCGCAAGGGGTGCATCGCGACGACCCCGTGAGGCGTCAGCCCAATGTTCGCGTCCAAGCTTCTCTTTCCAGGAGGTGGACGCCATGCCGTCGACAACAACCATCACCGTACCGCAACTATCCCGTCTGATTGGTCTGCCGGGTGCACCCGCGATCATCGATGTCCGCATCGACGATGACTACAACGCCGACCCGCGCCTGCTGCCGGCGTCGGATCGGCGTGATTTCAGGACTGTCTCGAACTGGGCTGCCGACTTCGCCGGCTGGCAAGTGACAGTCGTCTGCCAACAGGGAAAAAAGCTCTCGCAAGGCGTGGCCGCATGGCTGCGCCACGAGGGCATTGCCGCCGAATCGCTCGACGGCGGGTTTGAAGACTGGCGCGATGCCAAGGGGCTTCTCGTTGACGCCCGCAAGATACCGCCCCGCGATGCCAAGGGCCGCACCGTTTGGGTGACGCGTACGCGCCCGAAGGTCGACCGCATCGCCTGCCCCTGGCTGATTCGGCGCTTCATCGATCCTCACGCGGTCTTTCTCTTCGTCGAGCCGGCCGAAGTGTCGGCCGTCGCCGATCGCTTTCAGGCCGTGCCTTTCGACATTGAGAACGTGTTCTGGAGCCATCGCGGCGAACGCTGCACCTTCGACACCATGATCGAGGAGTTCGGGCTTAAATCCGAAGCACTCGATCGCTTGGCCACGATCATACGCGCCGCCGATACTGCGAGCCTCGATCTTGTTCCACAGGCGGCCGGGTTCCTGGCCGCCTCGCTTGGCCTGTCACGGATGTTTCGCAACGATCTGGAGCAGCTCGAGGCCGGCATGCTGCTCTATGATATGTTCTTCCGCTGGTGCCGCGATGCCACCGAGGAGACGCATAACTGGCCGGCCGCCGGCGCAGTCAGCGCGGGCAAACCATCGTGAGCGCCGTCCTATCGAAAAAGCCGGCGGAGATTCAGGAGCCCGCTGTGCCGAGCTTCCGGCAGGCCGTGAAGGTCTGGGCGAAAATCGGCGTGCTCAGCTTTGGCGGGCCGGCCGGGCAGATCGCGCTCATGCACAAGGAACTGGTCGAGGAACGGCGCTGGATCGGCGAACAGCGCTTCCTGCATGCGTTGAACTACTGCATGTTGCTGCCTGGCCCCGAGGCCCAGCAGCTCGCCATCTATATCGGCTGGTTGCTTCACAAAACGGCCGGCGGCCTTGTTGCCGGCATTCTCTTCGTCGTGCCGGGCGCGCTTGTCATGCTCGTCCTGAGCAGCCTCTATGCGCTCTATGGCGATGTACCACTCGTCGCGGCGCTGTTTTTCGGGGTCAAGGCGACCGTGCTCGCCATTGTCATCGAGGCGGTGATCCGGATCGGCAGACGCGCGCTGAAAAACCCGATCATGGTGTCGATCGCACTCGCCGCCTTCATCGCCATCTACGCGTTGAACGTGCCGTTTCCGCTGATCGTCCTGCTTGCCGGCCTGACAGGCTGGATCGGCAACCGTAGTGCGCCGGCATTTTTTTCAGCCGCATCGCAGGGCAAGGGCGATGTTCCCGACATCAAGGGCGCGGTGGATCTGATGTTCGAGCGCGGTGAACTGACCCACGTCAGGCCGACGCGATGGCACGCGCCGCGCACTTTGGCGATCTGGCTGCCGATCTGGCTGGGGCCTGTTCTGCTGGTCTGGGCTTTCACCGGCCCTGCCAGCGTTTGGACTCAAATCGGTGGCTTCTTCAGTATCATGGCGGTCGTCACCTTCGGCGGCGCCTACGCAGCCCTTGCCTATGTCGCGCAGGCAGCGGTCGAGTACTTCGGCTGGCTGGCACCCGGTGAAATGGTCGACGGCCTTGGACTTGCCGAAACCACGCCGGGTCCGCTCATCCTGGTCTTGCAGTTCGTCGGCTTCGTTGCCGCGTTCCGCCAGCCGGGCTTGCTGGCGCCGCTGGTTGCCGGACTGTTTGGCGGGCTGTTCACGCTGTGGGCGACGTTTACCCCATGTTTCCTATGGATATTCCTTGGCGCGCCTTACATCGAAGCGCTGCGCGGCAACAAGGCGCTGTCGGCGGCGCTCGGTGCGATCACCGCCGCCGTCGTCGGCGTCATCATGAATCTCGCTCTATGGTTCGGCTTGCACGTCATCTTCGGCGAAGTGCGCAATGTCGGGCTTGGAATGGACGTGCCGGTGCTTTCATCGATCGACTGGCGCGCGGCGCTGCTTTCCTGTGCCTCGATGATCGCCATTCTGAAGCTGAAGATCGGTATGCTGCCGACGCTTGCCGGATCGGCGCTGGCCGGTGTCTTGTTGCTGGCGGTAAGTAGCTGATGCCTGCAAGGACTTGAAGCGCATCGCCTGAATCTACTTAAACGCGACGCTTTGAATGCCGCTGCGTTTGTATTCCGCTTGTGAACCACCTAACTGGTTGGGAACGGTTGGACCATTATGGCGCAACGGCGTTCTTCCCTTGGCTTCCTTGGCATGTTCGGTCGCTCGGGCGACTTGAGGCAGCTCGACGATGCATTGCGCGGCGCCGATCTGCATCCCGCCCTTGTGCCGGAGGGGGTAAAACTCACGATCGTCAATCTGATGAAGGATCACTGGACCGACGAGCCGCCGCCGGGCATCTATGCGTCGGTGGCACAATTGTGCAGCTATTGCATCGCGGGTCCCGAAACCTTCGAGCAAGCCAATGGCCATCAACGGACGCTGGAAGCCGAGCGCCGCATCGAGGCGGCACTTGAGGCCGGCGACAGCTTCGACGCACAGATCGTGCTGATGACGCTGCATGCCAAGCTGATCAACGCCGAAGTCGTCGACCGATACGGGCTCAGCGCGGAATGACGCGATAGGCAAGATCTGCCGGATCCCCCCGCGGCAGCCGAGTCGATCAAGCCCGGCTGATCTCCTCAAGATACCAGCCGATGTAGCGCAATTCGTTGTATTCCATCGGCGCGATCGGCCCCGGCACGAAATAGTGCGAGCGCACGCCACGCGCTGTGTGCTCGATGATCTTCTTGTCCTCTTGGGTGGTGACCTTCCACAGCCAGGTCAGCTTCTCCAGATCGTAGTCCTGGCCCTCGACCGCGTCGCCGCGCACCAGCCAGATCAGCTCCATCTCGCAGGTGCCCGCCGTTTTCGGGATGAAGCGGTAGATCATGCCGTGATCGGGATAGCAGACGAGGAAGGTCGTGCCGCCGAGATGGATAGAGGTGACGCCACCGTCATAGTCGGTGAATCGGCCCATCAGCGGGGCCACCGGCGAGCCATCCTGGCTGCCGCTCGAAACGCCATCATAGAGCGCATAGCGGAAGGTATGGATTGCTTCCTGACCGGCCGCCGAGTTCTGCCAGCGGTTGGCGCTGCCGATCTCGATGCCAAGCGCGCAGGTGCGCTGCTCCATCGCCGCGTTGAGCTGCTCGATCATCTCGGCCGGCTTTTCCAGCGCATGCGTCTGCGAATATTCCGGATGCGCCGGCCCGCAATGGTAGCATTCGACATAGTTCTCGACGGCGAGCTTCCAGTTGGCGTCGAGCGGATAGGACTGGCGATACGCCACCTTGGCGTCGCCCCAGCCATACTGGCCGCAGCTTGTGCGCAGCGACTGTTCGATTGGATCGAAATCGAGCGGCGTCTCCGCGAAGGAAATGAAAACCAGCCCGGAGGCAACGCGGACATGAAGCTTCTTCAGCCCGTGCGCCGTGCGGTCGAAATCCTTCGGCATCAGGCGGGCAGCGCGCAACGACCCGTCATTGGAATAGGTCCAGGCGTGGTAGGGACACACGAACATCTTCGCGTTGCCCTTCTCCTTGGTGCAGACCTCGGCGCCGCGGTGGCGGCAGACATTGAGCATGGCATGCACCGTGCCATCCATGCCGCGCGTCAGGATGACCGCCTCGTCGCCCAGTTTGAACAGCTCGAAATCGCCGGGGTTCGGGATAACGCTGGCATGGGCCAGGCAATGCCAGTGGCGGCGAAAGACACGTTCCATGTCGCGCTCGAAGATCGCCGGGTCATGATAGAAGGCACGCACCAGGCCGTGGCCGGGCCGGTGAGACGCCACCAGCCGATCGATCGCGTCGCCGTCGGTGTGGGCTTGCAGGATAGGATGCGCAGTCATTTGTCGTTCTGCCCGATGGTTGGTCCTGGGGCAATTCCAGGAAAACTGTGAAGCGGTTTTCCGTCCGGAATTGGCTCTGGGTGGTGGCTGTATGGCTGCACGAACTCGTCTCCGGTCAGCCGCCCATATGCGTGCGCGGCAGGTGGATCAGGCTGCCGAAGCGGGCACGCAATCTGTCGTCGACCTGTTTTGGCACGTGGCGCGGAAATCGTTCGGCAAGAATGCGTTTCTTCTCGGTGATCGCACGCAGCAGTATATCAGGTCGGCCTTTTTCGTTCCATTCCTTCGGTGAGGAACGATCGGCGAAGGCGGGATAGAGATGATCGGTCTGCATCAGCTTGAGCGTTTGTTCGCTGTCGAGATAGTGGCCTGGGCCTTTGAGGCAGACCTCGGTGATGCTGTCGATCGACAGGGCCTCGTCGGTCACGTCGATGCCACGTGCGCAGCCCAGGCAATGACCGAGCATGTCGTTGTCGATGACCAGGCTCTCCAGGCAGAAGCCGAGCAGCGAGGCATGCATGCCGGCCGCCTCGTAGACGAGGTTGAGGCCGGAGAGGCCGGCCATCACATTGGTGATGCCCTTTTCGTAGCCGGATTGAATGTCGGGCAGTTTCGAATCCGTCATGCCAGCGGCCGAGCCGCCGGGCAGATCGTAGAATTGCGCCATCTGGGCGCAGGCCGCCGTTGCCACCGACTGCTCGGCCGACCCGCCGGCCATGGCGCCGGTACGCAGGTCCGACATGAACGGCCAGGCGCCGAAGATCGCCGGATGGCCCGGCTTGAGCGCATTGACATAGACCAGGCCGGCCAGTACTTCGGCCACCGCTTGCACGACGGCGCCGGCCATCGCCGCGGGTGCTGTGGTGCCGGACTGGCCGGTCGAGAGCAGCAGGATCGGGATGCCGCCTTCAACGCAAGCCTCGAGCACGCCGCAGGCATCCTCGGCGAACTTCATCGGCGGCACGACGAATGAGTTAGAGTTAGAAACGAATGGCCGGGCGCGGAAATTCTCCTCGCCGCCGGCGATGGCGTACAGCATTTCAAGCGCCGGCTTCACGTTCTCACGCACGGTGAAGGATGTTCCGACGTGCTTCGATGTCCCCATCACACAGGCATAGAGCGTGTTGAAATCCATCTCGAGCGGATCGGCGATGTCGCGCGCCACCATCGGCCGCTGGAAGAAATGGATGTTGTCCAACCCATCGACGATGCGGGCAGCATCATAAATGTCCTGCAGCTTGGATTCGCGGTACTCGCGCTTCTCCAGATCCACCAGGTGCACGGCGATACCTGCCGTGCCGTAGTGCACGCGCTTGCCCTGGACCACCATGTCGTGCCTGGCGTCCTGGCCATGAAGTGTGAAATGTCGTGCCGCCCGCTTGATGGTGTCGAGCACTAGCGCGCGCGGAAAGCGCACACGGTCGTCGTCGCCATGGACCGCCCCCGCCTTGGTCAGCACCTTTATGCAGGAAGGGATGGCATTGGCGAAACCCACCGTCTCCAGGAGCGTCAGCACGCCCTCGTGGATGCGCTCGCAGTCATCCCCGCGCAGCGGCCCGTAGCTGCCGCTCTCGATGGCCTGGTGTCGTGGTCCGGTGTCCTCCATCAGAGGAGCTGATCGCATGGCATGTCCTGTTTCGCGAAGACCGGAGCGCTGTGGACGACGGTTCGCCGACGTGTCCTGCTGTTCGACAGCCACTGGCATGGAAGCACTCCACCTTCATCGGCAGGAACTCGCGGCGGTTGGTCCACCATCGGCCTGCTTCGTCCCTCTACACAGCGACTATGCCGCCGGCATTGGCACAGCCTATGTGCCAGCCGGTCCCGTCGAATATGCCAAGGAGCTAAAGAACCGGAGCCGCACCACATGCGCCAGGCTCCGGTCGGGGAAGGGAGATCAGGCCGCTGCCGGCCTGCGTCCAGCTGCCGTCGCCAGTTCGCGGATGCCGGGTTCGATGTGCTGCAACGCGATCGAGGAAATGCCCAAGCGCATGAAACGCGATGGCTTTTCGGTGCGGTCGAAGAAGCGGTCGCCAGGCTCGATGATGACGCTGCGCGAGGCCGCGGCCTCCGCCAGTCCGCGCGAATCGGTGCCGCGCGGCCCCTCGAGCCAGAGCGACGTGCCGCCGGCCGAATCGGTCGAGCGCCACTCCGGTAGGAAGGCGGAAATCGCATGGACCAGACGCTTGCGCCTCTCGTCGAAGGCGCTCGACAGCCGCCGCACCAGCGCCTCGTGATGGCCGAGCGACAGGAAGAGCGCCACGGCGCGCTGGTTGTTCGCCGGCGGATGGCGCAGCATGAAGCGGCGTAGCGCCCGAAGCTCGGAGATCAGCCCGGCCGAGGCGACGATGTAGCCGAGCCTGAGGCCGGGAGCCAGCGTCTTCGACATCGAGCCGACATAGACGACGCGGCCGGAGCGATCGAGGCTCTTCAGCGCCTGCTGCGGCGCCTCGTCCAGGAGCTGGCTGTCATATCCGTCCTCGATGATGATCTGGTTGTGCCGGTTGGCGCGCGCCAAAAGCTCCTGCCGCCGCTCCGCCGACAGCGGCACCATGGTCGGGCAATGGTGGCTGGGCGTGACGAAGACGAAGCCGGAATCATTGGGAATGGCCGAGGTTACGATGCCGGAGTGGTCGACCGGAACCGGCTGGATCTCGGCGCCGGCCAGCCGGAAGATCGAACGTGCATCGGGATAGCCCGGGTCCTCCATCGCCACCTTGGAGCCCTTGGTCATCAACAGCGTCGCCAGCATGTAAAGCGCGTTCTGCGCGCCCAACGTCACGATGATCTCGTCCGGATTGGCGAAGATGCCGCGTCGCGGCAGCAGCCGTGCCTGGATCTGCTCGATCAGGAGCGGATCGTCGCGGTCGACCATGTCGGATGCCCAGTTGCGGATTTCGAGCACCGCCAACGCCATGCGGTTGCACTCGCGCCATTCGGCGGTCGGGAACAGCGCCGGGTCGAATTGGCCATAGACGAAGGGGTATGACGACTTGATCCAGTTGTCGTGCTTGGCCGGCGGCGGCATGTCGCTCGCCGCGATCTGCCGACGCGCCTTCCAGTCGATCTCGTTGGCCTGGTCGGGCGCCTTCTGATGCGGCTTGGCCGGCGTCGCCAGCACTTCGGGATTGACGAAATGGCCGCGGCGCTCGCGCGCCACCAGGAAGCCCTGGTCGACCAGTTGCTGGAAGGCCAGCACCACGGTGCCGCGCGCCACGCCGAGTTTTTCGGCAAGAATCCGGCAGGACGGAAGCGGCATGGAAGCCGCGATCTGCCGGTCGAGGATGGCGGCGACGATCGCCTGGCGGATCTGCGCCTGCAGGGTCTGACCGGATTCCGCCGAAATCCGGAACAGGCCGGACCAAATGGCCGTGTCGTTTCGCTGTGGCATGGGAGATGTTCCTCGATGGCCAGCTTTTTTCACATGGCTGGACCAGTCGAATGTACCGGTGGCACAAGGTGTTACGCCAATCAATTTTTCTGATCGCTGGGATTTATGCCAGTGATCCTTTGAGCCGGCCCACGCTGCGCTGCGGCATCGCTGCGCATTGAAACAGATGGGATTCGACCCGATAGTTTGCCGCGACGACACGCGCCGGAAACATCCGGCCTGATAAGATGCATCTCAAGAGACCGGAGCGAAGCAGTGGATCAATCGTCCTTTCAAAAGCAGCTCGACGCATTGCGCGATCACCGTGCGGCCAAATCGGGCTCGATGCGCGAGGCTTTCGCTGCCGATCCGCAGCGCTTCGAGAAATTCTCCGCCAGTGACGGCGACCTGCTGCTCGACTGGTCGAAATGCGCGGTCGATGCGCGGACTATGGAGTTGCTGGAGAAACTGGCTGAGGCCGCTGACCTCGAAGGCCGGCGCGACGCGATGTTTGCCGGCAAGAAGATCAACGTCACTGAAGGCCGCGCCGTGCTGCACACGGCGCTGCGCAACCTGACCGGCAAGGGCATCGTGCTCGACGGCCAGGACGTGAAGGCGGAAGTCCTTGCCGTACTCGACGCGATGGGTGCCTTCGCCGACGCGGTGCGTTCCGGCAAGGCGGCGGGCGCGACCGGCAAGAAGATCACCGACATCGTCAACATCGGCATCGGCGGCTCCGATCTCGGCCCGGCCATGGCGACGCTGGCGCTGGCACCCTATCATGACGGGCCGCGCGCGCATTACGTATCCAATATCGACGGTGCCCATATCCACGACACGCTGAAGGGTCTTTCCGCCGAAACCACCCTGTTCATCATCGCCTCCAAGACCTTCACCACGGTCGAGACGATGACCAATGCCGAAACCGCGCGCAGATGGGTCGAGAAGGCGCTCGGCAAGGAAGCGGTCGGCAAGCATTTCGCCGCCGTCTCGACGGCGCTCGACCTGGTCGCCAAATTCGGCATCGCGCCCGATCGCGTCTTCGGCTTCTGGGACTGGGTCGGCGGCCGCTATTCCGTCTGGGGTGCGATTGGTCTGCCGGTGATGATCGCCATCGGCCCGAAGGATTTTCGCGCCTTTCTCGACGGCGCCCATGAGATGGACGAGCATTTCCGCACCGCGCCGCTGGCGAAGAACCTGCCGGCGCTGATGGGGCTGATTGGCTGGTGGCACCGCGTGATCTGCAAATACCCCGCTCGCGCCGTCATCCCCTACGATCAGCGTCTGTCCAGGCTACCGGCCTATCTGCAGCAGCTCGACATGGAATCGAACGGCAAGAGCGTCACCCTGGACGGCGGCGCTGTAACGACGCCGACCGGCCCGCTGGTCTGGGGCGAGCCCGGCACCAATGGCCAGCATGCCTTCTTCCAACTTCTGCATCAGGGCACCGATTTCATTCCGGTCGAATTCCTTGCCGCTGCCGTCGGCCACGAGCCGGAACTGAAGCATCACCACGACCTTCTGCTTGCCAATTGCCTGGCGCAGTCGGAAGCCTTCATGAAGGGCCGCACGCTTGAGGAAGCCCGAGCGCAGATGCTGGCGAAAGGCATGAAGCCGGCCGATGTCGACAGGATTGCTCCGCACCGTGTCTTCTCCGGCGACCGCCCCTCAGTGACGATCCTCTACAGGAAACTCGACCCCCACACGTTCGGACGGCTGATTGCGCTTTACGAACACCGCGTCTTCGTCGAAGGCACGCTGTTCAACATCAACTCCTTCGACCAATGGGGCGTCGAACTCGGCAAGGAACTGGCGACCGGGCTGCTGCCCGTCGTTGAAGGCAAGGAGAACGCCGCAAATCGGGATGCCTCGACTGCCGGACTGGTGGAATACATTCACCGCTTGCGCGGCCTGGAGTGAAAAGCTTGGCGGACATCAAGGGAATATTGTTCGACAAGGACGGCACGCTCGTAGATTTCAACGCGACATGGCTGGGCATCGCCGACTTCATGGCGATGGATGCGGCCGAAGGCGATCGCTGGAGGGCAGACAGGCTGCTTGCGGCGGCGGGCTTCGACTTCGCCAACAAGCGCTTCAAGCCGGATTCGATTTTTGCCTCCGGCACCAACATGGACGTCGTCGAGCTGTGGTTTCCGCGGCTGTCCGACGAGGACCAGATGCTTGCCGTCGCCCGTTTCAACGCCATCACTTCGGCGCAAGGATCGGCGATGGCCGTGGCGCTGCCGGGTGTGGTCGAGACGCTTGGCCTGCTTCACAGAAAATCCTACCGGCTTGGCGTCGCCACCAACGACTCGACCAGCGGCGCGGAAAAGACCTTGGTCACGCTGGGCGTCGCGCAGCTTTTCGAAGCCGCCTATGGTTACGACGCGGTGGCCAATCCAAAACCGGCGCCGGATACGATCCTTGCCTTTTCGGATCTGACAGGGCTCAGGCCGGCGACGATCGCAATGGTCGGCGACAATCGTCACGATCTGGAGATGGCGCGCGCCGGCGGCTGCGGCCTGGCGATTGGCGTGCTGTCCGGCACCGGCACACGTGAATCGCTGTCGCAGATAGCCGACGTCATTCTGGATTCGGTGGCCGACCTGCCTGATTTTCTTTCGGCGCGGGTCAGCGAGACAGTCTAGACTCGCAGCTAGCTGGTCCGAACGAGAACACGCCGCTCGGTTTCATCGCCGCATTCCTGCCTTCGCCGACATCCGGCACCTCGTATTCGGCCAGCAGGCGAAGCCGCGAGCGGGGCAGATAGGCGCGGCCCGGATCGCCGATCAACACGGCGATGCCGGCTGCAAGGCAGCGGTCGAGGAAGGGGACGACCCGGCCGGCAAGATCATGGGCGTAAAACAGGTCGCCGACCACCACGACATCCACCGGTGGCGGCGGACCGCTGGTGATGTCTTCGCCAATGATCATGATAGCGACGCCGTTCGCAGTCGCGTTGAGGCCGAGCGCAACCACACCGTTGCGATCGATCTCGGCCGCGACGACCGCGCTTGCCCCGGCTTTTGCCGCTGCAATGCCGACGAGACCCGAACCGGCGCCGAGGTCGAGCACGCGACGGCCGGCCACGGTCTCCGGCCGGTCGAATATGTAGCGGGCGAGCACCGCGCCGCCGGCCCAGACATAGGCCCAGTACGGTGGCTCCGGTTCAGGTCCGTCTTCTTCGGTCGCATGTTGGTTCCATTCGAGAAGCCGCCTGAGCCCGCTTCCCGGATGGGCGGTGTAAAGCCGAATTTCGGGAAGCGCGGGCACGGGAGCGATCCGCATGTTCGCCCGGATGAACTGTGCCGGGTCCGGGCGCGAACCTATGCTCACGGCGTTGGCGCCGGCGATGCAATCGCTCAAGCTGCGCCTAGCCCCGCAACGCCCGTCGCAGGATCTTGCCGACCGGTGTCTTCGGCAGCTCGGTGCGGAACTCAATATACCTGGGACGCTTGTAGCCGGTCAGGTTCTCACGGCAATAAGCCGTCAGCATGTCGGCGGTCAGTGCCGGGTCCTTCTTGACGACGAACAGCTTCGGCACTTCACCCGAATGCTCGTCCGGCACGCCGATCGCGGCAACTTCGAGTACGCCTGGATGCCGCGCCACCACTTCCTCGAGTTCGTTCGGATAGACGTTGAAGCCGGAAACCAGGATCATGTCCTTCTTGCGGTCGACGATCTTGGTGTAGCCAAGCTCGTCCATGAAGCCCATGTCGCCCGATTTGAAGAAGCCGTCCTCGGTCATCACCTTGGCGGTCTCGTCCGGCCGGTTCCAGTAGCCGGCCATCACCTGCGGTCCGCGGATGCAGATTTCGCCGACTTCGCCGAGCGGCAAATTGTTGCCGTCGTCGTCGCGGATGGCGATCTCGGTCGAGGGCAGCGGCAGGCCGATCGTGCCGGTGTAAACGCCGTCGCTGAATTTGTTGATCGTTGCTCCCGGCGAGGTCTCGGTGAGCCCGTAGGCCTCGCTGATCGGGCAGCCGGTCAGCACCTTCCAGCGTTCGGCGATGGCCCTCTGCACCGGCATGCCGCCACCCAGCGTCAGGATCAGCGGCTTGAAATCGAGCTTGCGAAAATCCTCATTATTGAGCAGCGCATTGAACAGCGTGTTGAGGCCCGGAAAGATGTGGATCGGGTATTTCTGCAGCTCCTTGACGAAGCCGGGAATGTCGCGCGGATTGGGGATGAGGACATTCTGCGCGCCTTGCTGCATGCCTACCAGCACGTTCGCCGTCAGCGCAAAAATGTGATAGAGCGGCAGCGCGCAGAGGAAGTTCAGATGCGCCGGCTTCGGCTTGACGGTAAAAGCGTCTTCGGCCCACAGCGCGTTCTGCGCGACGTTCGCCAAAATGTTGCTGTGCAAAAGCATCGCGCCCTTGGAGATGCCGGTCGTGCCGCCCGTGTATTGCAGGAAGGCGATGTCGTCGGCCGTGACCCTTGCGGGCCTGAAGGCCTTGCCGGTGCCCGCCTTCAGCGCGGCGTTGAACTTGACATGGCCGGGCAGCGACCATGCCGGCACCATCTTCTTGACGCGGCGTACAACGAAGTTGACGATCGTTCCCTTGAGCCCGCCGAGCATGTCGCCCATCGAGGCAACCACGACATGCTTGACCGCGGTCCTGGCGATCACCGCTTGCAGGGTGCAGGCAAAATTTTCGAGGATGACAATGGCTTGAGCGCCGGAATCCTTGAGCTGGTGCTCCAGCTCGCGCGGCGTGTAGAGCGGATTGATGTTTACCACGACATAGCCGGCGCGAAGCACTGCCATCATCGCCACCGGATATTGCAGCACATTCGGCATCATCAGCGCGACGCGCGCGCCCTTCTGCAGCCCCGTTGATTGCAGATAGGCGCCGAAGGCGGCCGACTGTCGCTCGAGGTCGGCATAGGTGATCGATTTGCCCATGCAGACGAAGGCCGGCCGATTCGCAAACTGCTTGCACACGGTGACGAGAAAGTCGCCGATCGAGCTGGAGGGCAGGGCGCCGATCTCGGCCGGCACGATCTTTGGATAACTCTTGAGCCACGGTTTTTCCGGCAGGCCGGCGGCCAGCGACGTGATCGCCTTTGGTAATCTCTTGGCCGGACCTGCCGGCAGTCGTGGCGCTGTCGGCACTGCCTTCGCCGCCGGCTTGGCGGCAGACTTTGCAGCAGGCGCCGTCTTGCCGGTTGCCGGTTTAGCAGCCGCTCCAGCCGTGGTCTTCGCCGCCGGCTTCGCGCTTGCCTTCGCGGTAGCCGTCGGCTTGGCGGCGGCCGCTTTTGGCTTGGCCGCTTTCGATGTTGCCTCGGCCTTTGCTTTCGCCGCGTTGGTTGTCTTTGCCGGTTTTGCCACCTGTCGCTCCCTCAATCGTTCTTATTGTTTCGGCATGCTTGCGCGCCACCACCGCCCTGATCAACAAAGATATCCCACGCTTGCCGCAATGTCCGGAACGTGGGAAAATCCGGCACGCTGCCCACCTATCTATGTATTGCCACAAGCGACGGCCGTGCAAGCCTCGCCACCTGGAGTGCGGTAAGACTTGCCGTCAAACCTCTCGGCCGCGACCGGTTTTCGGATGCGCATCTCTTGAACCGAACGGCTCGATTCCCACAATTGGCGGCATCGCCGATCAACAAAAAATTGAAGTCGCTAATAATGTCGTGATCTGCGGATTCGGCTCGTTTTTTCCACAATTTGCCGCGTGCCGGAATTTTTTTCTGCTTCCCGTGGGTTAGGCAAACAAGCAGTTCCAAAGCTAGAAAAACGGTGCTTATATGCGGCCTTCGCGAGCCTGATAGAGGGGCTTGGAAGAACATCAGGGAGTGCTCAATGAAAAAGAAACTGACTTTTGCAGCCGCGTTGCTGGCTGCAAGCGTCCTCGGCGGCATGGCCAATGCAAAACAACTGGTCTATTGCTCGGAGGCTTCGCCGGCCGGCTTCGACCCGTCGCCATGGAGCGGCGGCAACGACTTCGACGCCTCGTCGCGCACCATCTATTCGCGCCTGGTCGAGTTCGAGCATGGCAAGACCACCATCTCGCCCGGCCTGGCCGAGAGCTGGACGGTTTCCGACGACGGTCTCGAATACACCTTCAAGCTTCGCCCGGGTGTGAAATTCCAGACGACCGATTATTTCACGCCGACGCGCGACCTCAACGCCGACGACGTGATCTTTTCCTTCGAACGCCAGTGGAAGAAAGAAAGCCCGTGGTACAGCTATCTGGAAGGCACCGGCTGGGAATATTTCACCGGCATGGGCTTTCCCGATCTCCTGAAGGAAATCGTCAAGGTCGACGACCTGACGGTGAAATTCGTGCTGAACAAGCCTGAAGTCGCGTTCCTGCCGGACCTCGGCATGGATTTCGCCTCGATCGTCTCCAAGGAATATGCCGACCAACTCGACAAGGCCGGCACCAGGCAGCAGTTCACCCAGAAGCCGGTCGGCACTGGTCCGTTCCAGTTCGTCGACTATCAGGTCGATGCGGTCGTGCGCTATGCAGCATGGGACGGCTACTATGGCGGGCGACAGAAGATCGACGATCTGATCTTCGCCATCACGCCCGATCCGGCCGTACGCGCGCAGAAGCTGAAGGCGGGCGAGTGCGATATCATGTCATACCCGGCGCCGGCCGACATTGCCGGACTGCAGGCTGACGCGAACCTCAAGGTCGACGAGCAGGAAGGCCTGAACATCGGCTACATGGCTTACAACACGACGCAGCCGCCCTTCGACAAGGTCGAGGTCCGCAAGGCCCTCAACATGGCGGTAAACAAGAAGGCGATCATCGACGCGGTCTATCAGGGCGCCGGCGCGCCGGCCATCAACCCGATCCCGCCGACCATGTGGTCCTATAACAAGGACATCAAGGACGATCCCTATGATCCGGAGGCGGCCAAGAAGATGCTGGCCGATGCAGGCGTCAAGGATCTGTCGATGAAGATCTGGGCTATGCCGGTCAGCCGCCCCTACAACCCGAACGCCCAGCGCGTCGCCGAGTTGATCCAGGCCGACTATGCCGCCGTCGGGGTCAAGGCGGAGATCGTCAGTTACGAATGGACTGAGTATCGCCAGCGCGGCAAGGCTAAGGATCGCGATGGCGCCTTCCAACTGGGCTGGACCGGTGACAATGGCGATCCGGACAACTTCTTTTTCCTGCTCGGTTGCGATGCCATCGGCCAGTCCAATTATGCGATCTGGTGCAACCAGGAATTCGAAGCCCTGCTGAAAAAAGGCAAGGCGACGACGGACGTCGCCGAGCGCACCAAGATCTACGAGGAAGCTCAGGTGGTGTTCAAGCGTGAGGCTCCGTGGCTGACCATCGCCCACTCCAAGGTCTTCATGCCGATGAACAAGAAGGTGTCGGGCTTCGTTATGGACCCGCTCGGCATTCATCGGTTTGACGGCGTCGACGTCACCGAATAAGTCCTGAGAAATTGAACGGCGGCGCTGGACTTCCCGCGCCGCCGTTCTATGAAGCAAGATGCTCCGTTATCTCCTCCACAAGCTCGCTTTGATCATCCCGACCGTGTTCGGCATATCGCTGGCGGCGTTTGCTTTCGTCCGGCTTCTGCCCGGCGATCCTATCCTGGCCCTGGCGGGCGAGCGCGGCGTCAGCCCCGAGCGCTACGCCCAGCTCATCGAGCAGTTTGGCTACAACCGGCCCTATGTCATCCAATACCTGGAATATATCGGCAGGGTCCTGACCGGCGATTTCGGCATATCTATTGCCACCAAGCGGCCAGTGCTCGGCGAATTCCAGGCGCTGTTTCCAGCCACGCTGGAACTGGCGACAGTGGCGTTGATCATCGCCGTCCTGCTCGGCATTCCTGCCGGTATCTTCGCCGCGGTCAAGCGCGGCTCGTGGTTCGACCAAGCGACGATGGGTGTCGCGCTGACCGGCTATTCGATGCCGATCTTCTGGTGGGGGTTGCTGCTCATTATCTTCTTCTCCGGCTATCTCGGCTGGACGCCGGTTTCCGGCCGCATCGGCCTGCAGTATTTCTTCAGGCCGACGACCGGGTTCATGCTCATCGACAGCCTGATCTCCGGCAGGAGCGGCGCTTTCAAATCTGCCGTCAGCCATTTGATCCTGCCGTCGATCGTGCTGGCGACGATCCCGCTTGCCGTCATAGCGCGCCAGACGCGCTCGGCGATGCTCGAGGTGCTGGGCGAGGACTATGTCCGCACCGCGCGCGCCAAGGGCCTGGCGCCTCGCCGCGTCATCGGTCTGCACGCTTTTCGCAACGCGCTGATCCCGGTAGTCACCACCATTGGACTGCAGGTCGGCACCTTGATGGCGGGCGCCATTCTGACCGAGACCATTTTTTCCTGGCCGGGCATCGGCAAATGGATGATCGATGCCATCGGCAAGCGCGACTATGTCGTCGTCCAGAGCGGATTGCTGATCATCGCGCTGATCGTCATGGCGGTGAACCTGATCGTCGACGTGCTCTACGCCGTCATCAATCCGCGCATCCGGGTGCAGTGAGATGACCGACGAATCCGCCGCCGAAGCTACCGCCGCCTCCATCCCGACAGGCGGCAGGCAACGGGCTTTCGCCGAGTTCTGGCACTACTTCTCGATGAACACCGGCGCGGTCATCGGCCTTGTCGTGTTTTCGGCGCTGGTGCTGGTGGCGATCTTTGCGCCGTTCGTCGCCCCACATTCGCCCGACGAGCAGTTTCGCGATGCGCTGCTGGCACCCCCTGCCTGGCAGGAAGGCGGCAAATCGATGTTCCTGCTCGGCACCGACGCGGTCGGCCGCGACATGCTTTCACGGTTGATCTTCGGGGCGCGTTTCTCGCTGTTCATCGGTCTGGTGGTCGTTGTCTTCTCGCTCACCAGCGGCATCGTGCTTGGCGTGCTCGCCGGCTATTTCCGCGGCTGGGTCGACACTCTGATCATGCGCATCATGGATATCATCCTGGCCTTCCCGTCGCTGCTTCTGGCGCTGGTGCTGGTGGCGATCCTCGGCCCGGGCCTGTTCAATGCCATGCTGGCGATCGCGCTGGTGCTGCAGCCGCATTTCGCGCGCCTCACCCGCGCCGCCGTGATGGCCGAAAAGAACCGCGAATATGTCATCTCCGCCAAGGTGGCTGGTGCCGGTCATCTTCGCTTGATGGTGAGGACGATCCTGCCGAACTGCCTGGCACCGCTGATCGTGCAGGCGACATTGTCCTTCTCCAACGCTATTCTCGAAGCTGCGGCGCTCGGCTTCCTCGGTGTCGGTGCGCAGCCGCCGACGCCGGAATGGGGCACGATGCTCGCCTCGGCGCGCGAGTTCATCCTGCGCGCGCCTTGGGTGGTGACCTTCCCCGGACTTGCCATCCTGATCACTGTGCTTGCCATCAATCTGATCGGCGACGGCTTGCGCGATGCCTTCGATCCCAAGCTGAAGAGGTCATAATCCAATGCCTCTTCTCGAGATCAAGAACCTGACCGTTTCCTTCGACACCGCCGCTGGACCATTCATGGCGGTACAAGGCATCGACCTGTCGGTCGAACCGCGCGAGGTGCTGGCGATCGTCGGCGAATCCGGTTCGGGCAAGTCGGTGGCGATGCTGGCGGTGATGGGGCTTTTGCCCAACACCGCGACGGTGAGGGCCGACCGCATGGCCTTCGACGGCATCGACCTGCTCAAGCTCGGCCCATCCGAGCGGCGCAAGATCGTCGGCAAGGACATTTCGATGATCTTCCAGGAGCCGGTCGCCAGCCTCAACCCGTGCTTCACCGTCGGCTTCCAGATCGAGGAGGTGCTGCGCTTCCATATGGGCATGGACCGCGCCCAGCGCCGGGCGCGTGCCATCGAATTGATGAAGTTGGTCGGCATCGCCGACCCCGAGGAACGGCTGGGCTCCTTCCCGCACCAGATGTCGGGTGGTCAGTGTCAGCGCGTCATGATCGCCATCGCCATCGCCTGCAATCCCAAGCTTTTGATCGCCGACGAGCCAACCACGGCGCTCGATGTCACCATCCAGAAGCAGATCCTCGATCTGCTGGTCGGCCTGCAGGTCAAATATGGCATGGGCCTGATCATGATCACCCACAATATGGGGGTGGTTGCCGAGACCGCCGACCGTGTCATCGTTCAGTACAAGGGCCGCAAGATGGAAGAGGCCGACGTGCTGTCGCTGTTCGAGTCCCCCAAGAGCAACTACACGCGCGCGCTCCTGTCGGCGCTGCCCGAAAACGCCGTCGGAGACCGGTTGCCTACTGTTTCCGACATGCTGTTTGAGCCGGCCCCATCTGTAGTCGCAGCCCGGTCCGCAAGAGGAACCGCCTCATGAGCGTGACGGTAGTCGAAGGCAAGAACATCGTGCGCGACTATCATGTCGGTGGCGGGCTTTTCCGCCCCTCCCGTACGGTTCATGCGGTCAAGGGTGTTTCGTTCAGCGTCGACAAGGGCAAGACGCTGGCCATCGTCGGCGAGAGCGGCTGCGGCAAGTCAACACTCGCCCGCATCATCACCCTGATCGACCCGGCGACCTCCGGCGAGCTTTTCATCGACGGCAAGAAGGTAGACATCGGCAGGAACGGCCTGTCGAAGGAAATGCGCCGCAAGGTCCAGATCGTCTTCCAGAACCCTTATGGTTCGCTCAATCCACGCCAGAAGATCGGCGACGTGCTTGGCGAGCCGCTGCTCATCAACACCGACAGCACGGCCGACGAGCGGCGCGATCTTGCCATGAAGATGCTAAAGAAGGTCGGTCTCGGCCCCGAGCACTTTAATCGCTACCCGCATATGTTTTCGGGCGGCCAGCGCCAGCGGATCGCCATCGCCCGCGCGCTGATGCTCAACCCCAGCCTTCTGGTGCTGGACGAGCCGGTCTCGGCACTTGATCTTTCGGTGCAGGCGCAGGTGCTGAACCTGCTCGCCGACCTGCAGGACGAGTTTCAGCTGACCTATGTTTTCATCAGCCACGACCTGTCGGTGGTACGCTACATCGCCGACGACGTGATGGTAATGTATTTCGGCGAGGCGGTCGAATACGGCTCGCGCGACGAGGTCTTCGCCGACCCCAAGCACAGCTACACCAGGACGCTATTCGCGGCGACGCCGCGTGCCGACGTTGCCAGCATCAAGGCAAGGTTGGCGAAAAAGAAGGCCGCCTGATCCGGCGAGGTTTGCCGGCCGGCTACCGCTTCTCGATCCCCGGAATGCCGGAGATCTGCTCGGCGAGAAAGTCGACCAGCAGCCGCACCCGGGCAATGCCCGCACGCTCCGGAACGATCAGCATGCTCAGCGGGACGGGAGGCGGAAAATAGCCCGGCAGGACCACTTCCAGCCGGTCGGCCGCCAGAAGATCGTCGACAAGCCAGTGGTGGGCGGGTGCGATGCCGCGTCCGGCGACAAGGGCTTCGCGCGCAGCAAGCCCATGGTCGACCAGAAATCTGCCGCCAAAGGGCACCGCAAAGGTCTCGCCGCCCGGCCCCTGTAAGGTGAGCGTGTCGCTTCCCGCGATGTTCGACATCCGGATGCCTTCATGGCCAGGCAGATCCTGCGGGACAGCGGGTCTGCCCCGCGCCGCCAGATAGGCCGGCGCCGCCACCAGCAGACGCCGGGACTGGCCGAGCGCCCGCAGTTTCATTGAGCTGTCGGTGAGCGGGCCGAGGCGAAGCGCGATGTCGACGCCCTCCCGCACAAGGTTGATGCGCTCGTCGGTAAGGCTGAGATCGATGCCGATGTAGGGATAGCGGTCCTGAAAGGCGAAGATCAGCCGGCTGACATGCAAGACCCCGAGCGCCGCCGTGCAGGATATCCGGATCGTGCCGGCCGACGCGCCGCGCGTGCCCCGCGCCTCATCGCCGGCCTGCTCGACGAGGCGCAGGATCTGGACGCTGTCGGCATAGTAACGGCTGCCTTCATCGGTCATCGTGACGCGCCGGGTGGTCCTGCTGAGCAAGGGCACTCCGACGGCCTCCTCGAGTTCTCGCAAATGCCGTGTGACCGTCGACTGCCCAACTCCGAGCTCGCGCGCCACCGCCGAGAGGCTGCCGCGCTCGGCGACGCGAACGAAGGTGCGCATGCGCTCGAGAGTGACGTCCGATCTATCCATTATTCGGCATTATCTTATACATTTCCTACATGTAGTGGATCAGCCCGCGGCTGGCTACCTTTGGTGTCTATCGTCCTTCTTCGGAGTAGACCCATGAAAGTCCTGCTTGTTTTTGCTCATCCTGAACCGCGTTCGCTCAACGGCGCGCTGCGTGACGTCGCCATCAGGGAACTCGAGGCCCAGGGCCACGAGGTGCGGGTGTCTGACCTCTACGCCGATGGCTGGAAAGCCGAGGTGGACCGTGCCGACTTTCCGTCGTGGCCGCCCGAAGCACGCTTCCTGCCGGCCGGCGCCTCCAAAAAGGCTTTTGCGACCAACACTCTGACCGATGACGTCAAAGTGGAGATCGACAAGCTGCTATGGGCCGACACCCTGATCCTCCAGTTCCCGCTGTGGTGGTACGCCATGCCGGCGATCCTCAAGGGCTGGGTCGATCGCGTGTACGCCTACGGCTTCGCCTATGGCGTTGGCGAGCACAGCGACAAGCGGTGGGGTGACCGCTTTGGTGAGGGAACGCTCGCCGGCAAGCGCGCAATGCTGATCGTGACCGCAGGCGGCTGGGAAGAGCATTACTCCGCCCGCGGCGTCAACGGCCCGATCGACGACCTGCTGTTCCCGATCAATCACGGGATTCTATACTATCCGGGCTACGACGTGCTTCCGCCGTTCGTGGTTTACAGGGTGGACCGTTTCGGGGAGGCGGATTTCGAGCCTGTCGCGGAGCGACTGCGCGAAAGGATGCGAACGCTCGAGACAATCCGGCCCATTCGTTATCGGCAGCAGAATGGCGGCGATTACCTGATCCCAAGCATGCAATTGCGCCCCGGCTTGGAGAACCCGGGTGCGACCGCCTTTGCGCTTCACGAGGATCGCGCCGGCGCCGCCGCCCAGTCCGATCAGGACAGCCGGGCGATGATGGTGCGCAGCGCCTCGCCGAAGCGCCGGACTTCCTCGATCGTATTGTAATGCACCAGCGAGGCGCGCACGGCGCCGCTGTCCATGCTGAGGTTGAGCCGCTTCATCAGGCGCGGCGCATACATGTGGCCGTCGCGAATGCCGATCTGCATCTCGGCCATTTCCTCGACGATCCTCTGCGGCGACAGCGTGCCGACATTGAAGCAGAAGGTCGGCACGCGCTCGCTGAGGCGTGCCTCGTCGGCCACGCCGTAGATCGTCGCGCCGCAATCTTTGAGCACCGCCAGCATTTCGCGCGCCAGCACCTGTTCGTAGTCGCGGATGGCATTCATGCCGGCGACGATGTTGTCGCGGCGCGACCGGTTATTCTCTGACAAGAAATTGCGGCCGATCGATTCGAGGTAGCGCACCGCGGCATCCATGCCGGAGACGTTCTCGTAGATGAACGTGCCGGCTTCGATTTTGTGGGGCGGCTCGTCGGGGATGAAATCCTCGCGGAAGGTCGGCAGGCGCTTCAGTGTTTCGAAGCGGCCCCACAGGAAGCCCATATGCGGCGAGAAATTCTTGTAGCCGGAGCAGACCAGATAATCGCAATCCCAGGCCTGCACATCAATCAGCCCGTGCGGCCCGTAATGCACGCAGTCGAGGAACACTTCGGCGCCTGCCGCATGCGCAATCCCAGCCACGGAGGCAACGTCGACAATCGAGCCGATCGAATGCGCCGTTACCGTGCAGGCGACGAGCCGGGTGCGCTCTGAGACCAGCGGGCGCAAATCGTCGACATGCAGATTGCCGTCGTCGCGCATCCGCCACCATTTGAACTTGGCGCCGGCGGGCGCCAGCGCCAGCCACGTCGCGATATTGGCGTCGTGATCCATATCGGTGATGACGAACTCGTCACGCTCCCCGTTTGGGCGCTCGGAAAGCATCTGGCCGATGCCGAGGCTGACCAGGCGGATGAACGAAGTGGCGTTCATGCCGAAGCAGATCTCCGCCGGGTTGGTGGCGTTGATCAGCAAGGCCACACTTTCGCGAGCGCCGGCGACGGCTTGGTCGACGGTGACGCTGCGGCCATAGCGGCCGCCGCGCTGCACATTATGCGCGACCAAATGGTTGGTGACCGCATCGAGCACGCTTTGCGGGATCTGCGCGCCGGCGGCATTGTCCATGAAGACGAAGTCCCCGGCTTGCTGCAAGGCGGGAAACATGGCGCGGATCGTCTCGACCGGGAAAGCTGCGGCATCGCCGGTTTTCGAAATCTGATGCTGGTTCAAGGTCGTCTCCTGCGAAGTGCGCTGACAGATTAGCGGGTCTTTTCGGTTTGAAAGCGGCGTTCAAGGAGGCTGACGAGACGGACCATCGGCCAGAGAAAGATGAGATAGACCAGCGCCGCGCCGATCAGCGGTGAAGGATTGGCATAGAGCGATTGCGCGTTGGTCGCTTCTTTCAGCAGTTCGGGCAGCGCCACGGTGGAAGCGAGCGAAGTATCCTTGAACATCGAAACGCAATTGCTGGTCATTGGCGGAATGACGACGCGGATCGCCTGCGGCAGCACTACCTTGCGCAAGGTCAGCAAGAACGGCAGGCCGAGCGCCTGCGCCGCCTCGAACTGGCCGCGCGGAATGCTCTCTATACCGGAGCGGAACACCTCGGCCGAATAGGCCGCCATGATGATGGCGAAGGCCATCACCGCGGACGTCCACGATGACAGGCGAATGCCGAGGAACGGCAGCGCATAGTAGATCAGGATCAGCACGACCAGCACCGGCATCGCCCGGAAAATGTCAATGTAGCCGACAGCCAGCAGCCGAAGCGGCTTTGGCGCATAGAGCCGCACCAGGCTGATCGCGAGGCCGACGGGAATACCGATGCCGATGCTCATGATTCCGAGCAGCAGGGTGTTCAGGAAGCCGCGCAACAGCGCCGGCAGGCTGGAGACCATGACGTCGGCGTTGAAGAAGGTGTCCAGCAGCGACATCGCAGCATTTCCGAAACGTTTGGCGTCCCGCGACGCTCGAGCCCGAGCCCGAAATCCGAAATCGTGCCGGCATCGAAAACCGGCACGACATTTAAGCGTGAACTGCCGCTCAGGCCTTCGGCATAGGAGTTTCCTTGACGGTCGAGGAATCGGCAGGTGCGTCGCTGCCGAACCACTTCTTGTGGATCGCGGCCAGCGTGCCGTCCTTCTTCATCGCGGTCAGCGCGTCGTTCAGCTTGCCGAGCAGCGGGTGGTCCTTGGTCATCATCAGACCGTACTGCTCGCCGGTCTTGATGCGCTCTTTTACGGCGAGATCCTTCATCCTGGTGAAAGAATATTCCAGGCCCGGAATATCGCTGACCGCCGCATCGACGCGGCCGGAGCTGAGATCGAGCAGCAAATTCTGCTGCGTGTCGTAGCCCTTGACGTCACTGAACCCGTCCGCTTCCTGGTGGGCCTTGACCCAGGCTTCGCCGGTCGAGCCGGACAGCACGCCGACGATCTTGCCCTTGAGGTCGGCCTCGGCCTTGATCGGGCTGTCGGCCTTCGCGGCGATGCCCATGTCGGAATCATAGTAGGGCTGCGTGAACGACTGAGACTTCAGCCGCTCCGGCGTGATGGTGATCGACGAAATGGCGACGTCGATGCGCTTCGAGGTGGTGGCGGCGAACAGCGCCTGGAAACCGAGATCGGCGATATCAGTGGTCATGCCGATACGCTTTGCCGCCTCATTGATGATGTCGACTTCGAAACCCTCGAACGTGCCGCTTTCGTTCTTGTATTCAAAAGGCGGATTGGTCGGATAGGCGCCGACATTCAGCGTGCCTTCGGCGTAGGCCGGGCCGCCGGCGATGCCGATGGCAGCAGCAAGAAGCAGCAGGTTGCGACGGGTGAAGTTCATTTTCGTTCCCTCTGGTTGTGATCGGACGGGTTTGGCCCCGCACGGTTTTGATGCGTCAAGTGACGGGACTGCCGGAAAGCCCTCCCGGCACGGCAGTCGCAAGACATCGAATGCTATCCAAAGTACCGCGCTTTTCAAGGCGAAAGTTTTAAGCTTAAAAAATTTCCGCGTGTTGCCGTCACTCCGGAATAACCGCCGTGGCCTGGATCTCAACCTTGGCGCGATCCTCGACCAGCGCCATCACCTGCATGGCGGCCATCGCCGGAAAATGCCGGCCGATCACCTCGCGATAAACCTCGCCGATCCCCTTGAGATTGGTCAGATATTCCGCCTTGTCGGTAAAGTACCAGGTCATAGAGGTGATATGTTCCGGCTTGGCGCCGGCCTCGGCGAGCACAGCAACAATATTGGCCAGCGTCTGCCGCACCTGGCCGACAAGATCATCGGTCTCGAAGCGGCCCTGTCCGTTCCAGCCGACCTGCCCGCCGACGAAGACAAGCTGCCCGCGCGCGGCGACGCCATTGGCGTAGCCGACGGGTTTCGCCCAGCCTTCCGGCTGCAGGATGGTGTGCATGTCAAAACCTCCCAATGCTCAAATCCGGTCGCTCAAAACTCGAAGACAATAATTTCACGCAAACTCCCGTCTCAGGCCGCTCCCATCACTTGCCGTGCAATCACCACCTTCTGCACGTCGGACGCTCCCTCGTAGATGCGCAGCGCCCGGATCTCGCGATACAGGCTTTCGACGATATGGCCCTTGCGGACGCCGTCGCCGCCATGCAGCTGCACAGCCTTGTCGATCACCTCCTGCGCTTTGTCGGTAGCGAACAGCTTGGCCATGGCGGCTTCGCGGGTAACCCGAGCCGCGCCCATGTCCTTGGTCCAGGCGGCGCGATAGACCAGCAACGCGGCGGCATCGACATCCAGCGCCATGTCGGCGATGTGGCCCTGCACCATCTGCAGCTCGGCCATCGGCGCACCGAACAGCCTGCGCTCGGCCACTCTTGTGATGCTTTCGTCCAGCGCGCGCCGGGCAAAGCCGAGCGCCGCTGCGCCGACGGTCGAACGGAACACGTCGAGCACGGACATGGCGATGCGAAAACCGTCCCCGGGTCTGCCGATCAGCGCCGAGGCTGGAATGCGTGCATTGTCGAAGGACAGCCGGGCGAGCGGGTGCGGCGCAATCACCTCCAGCCGCTCGGCAACGATCAGCCTTTCGGTTTCGGAAGGCACGATAAAGGCGGAAAGCCCCTTGGCGCCGGGCGCCTCGCCGGTACGGGCAAAGACAACATAAAAGTCAGCGATACCGCCGTTGGAGATCCAGGTCTTTTCGCCGGATAGGAGATAGCTGTCGCCGTCACGCGCGGCGGTCATTTCCATATTGGCAACGTCCGAGCCCGAGCGCGGCTCCGACAGCGCGAAAGCCGAAATCGCCTTGCCGGCCCGTGTCTTCGCCAGCCAGTGCTGCTGGTCGGGCGAGCCGAACAGGCTGAGCGCGCCAGTGCCGAGCCCTTGCATCGCGAAGGCGAAATCGGCCAGCCCATCATGCCGGGCCAGCGTCTCGCGCGTGAGGCAGAGCGTGCGCACGTCGAGCGGCGAGGGGTTTTCGGTGTCGAGCGCCGTCGGCTTCAGCCAGCCGTCCTGGCCGAGCTTGGCCACCAGCTCGCGGCAGGCCGCGTCGACATCGTGATGCGCGACCGGCAGGTTCTTGGCGCACCATGCCTCCAGCCGCTCCGCCAGATCGCGGTGGCGATCCTCGAAGAACGGCCAGGAGAGGAAGGAACGGTCAGGCATTGCTGCCTCCACAATTCTCCGGCCCTGGCGCTCCACGGCGCCCCCCTCTGTCCTGCTGGACATCTCCCCCTCTAGGGGGGAGATTCGCGGCTTCGCTGCCACGGCTCTCCCTGCGATGTTGGAGATTGGCGAAAGCGGGCCTGATATCCAATCTCCCCCCTTGAGGGGGAGATGGCCGGCAGGCCAGAGGGGGGTGCTGTCCCGCCAGCGTGGAAGCGATCATCTCAATTTCCCTCGAACACCGGCTTCTCCTTAGCCACGAAAGCCGTGTACGCCCGCTCGAAATCGCGGGTCTGCATGCAGATCGCCTGCGCCTGTGCTTCCGCTTCGATCGCCTGGTCGAGACCCATCGACCATTCCTGGTTCAGCTGCGTCTTGGTCATGCCATGGGCGAAGGTCGGGCCGGAAACGATGCGCGCGGCCATGTCGAGCGCGTCGGCCTCAAGCGTTGCGGTATCGACCAGCCGGTTGTAGAAGCCCCAGCGCTCGCCTTCCTCGGCACTCATCGTGCGGCCGGTATAGAGCAGCTCGGCGGCGCGGCCCTGGCCAATGATGCGCGGCAGGATCGCGCAGGCCCCCATGTCGCAGCCGGCAAGGCCGACGCGCGCAAAAAGGAATGCTGTCTTGGCTTGAGGCGTGGCGATGCGGATATCGGAGGCCATGGCGATAATCGCGCCGGCGCCGACCGCCACGCCATCGACCGCCGCAATAATCGGCTTGCCGCAATTCAGCATCGCCTTGACGAAATCGCCCGTCATGCGGGTGAAGGCGAGCAGCGCCTTCATGTCCATCTTGACCAGTGGGCCGATGATTTCGTGGACATCGCCGCCCGAGCAGAAATTGCTGCCATTGGGAAGGAACACCACCGCGTCGACATCGTCGGCATAGACGAGATCGCGAAATATGTCGCGCAATTCGGCATAGCTGTCGAAGGTCAGCGGGTTCTTGCGCTCCGGTCGATCGAGCCGGATCTTTGCGATCTTGCCTTCGACCTGCCAGAGGAAATGCTTCGGCTTGCGGCCGGCCAGCTTCGTCATTCCCGTCCCTCCCAATTGCTGCGGAAGGAGGTCAGCATGCCGGTCAGCCGGCGCGCCTCATCCTCGCTCACATTGCCCAGCAACTCGCCGACCCATTTCTCATGCGCGGCGGCGATCACGGCGAAAATCTTCGATCCCTCTTCCGTCAGCCGCACCATCGAGGTGCGGCGGTCGCCATTGCGTCGGGCCCGCATCACCAACCCTTCCGAGACCAGCCGGTCGATGATGCCGGTGACATTGCCGTTGGACACCAGCAGGAAGCGCGAAAGATCGCTCATCAGCATGCCCTCCGGCGCGCGGTAGAGCGCGGCCATCACGTCGAAGCGTGGCAGCGTTGTGTTGAACTCTTGCCGCAGTCGTTCGCGCAGCTCGGCCTCGATGGTGCGCGAGGCGCGCAGCAGGCGTATCCACAGCCGCAGGCGGTCCTTGCCGGGTCCGGACGGGGCGGGCAGGGGACCGGCTACCATGTCTCACCTCCGGAGATCGAAATCGTCTGTCCGGTAATCGACCGGGCGGCGTCGCCACACAGATAAAGTACCGCGGCCGCAATTTCTTCCGGCTGGATGAAGCGGCCTTGCGGGTTGGTCGCGGCTAGGCTTGTCCGTGCCTGCTCGGACGAGCGGCCGGTCGTTTGGACGATGCGCTGGACGGTGCTCTCCAGCATCTCGGTTTCGACAAACCCTGGGCACACGGCATTCACTGTTATGCCGGACTTAGCGGTCTCGACGGCGAGTGCCCGCATCAGGCCGACGACGCCATGCTTGGCGGCAACGTACGCTGCGACATAGGGATAGCCTTTCAGTCCGGCGGTGGAAGCGACGAAGATGATACGGCCAGTCTTGCGCACTGCCATGCCGGCCAACGCCGGCTTCACCGTCAGGAACGCACCGGTCAAGTTGACGTCGAGCGTGCGCTGCCAGTCTGCCAGCGAGGTCCGCTGCGCCGGGGCACTGCCGGACATACCGGCATTGGCAACGACGATGTCGAACGCTCCGCGTGCCGCTTCCGCGGCCTCGTAGAGCGACGCCATCGACGTCTCGTCGGTGACGTCGGCGGCAATGGCGAAGATGGACTTGTTCTCCGCGGCGACCTCGGCAAGCGGCCCCACGCGCCGGCCGCAGATGGTCACGTCAATGCCCGCGCCGGCCAGCGCCAGCGCGATCGCGCGGCCGACGCCGGAGCCGCCGCCGGTGACCAGCGCATGACGCCGCGAAATCGTTGCCGCGGCACTCATACTTTCAACCCCGCTGCCGCTTCGCGTTCGGCCAGCCGGTAGAGCTGGTCGCGGCCGGGCAGATAGGGATCCGGCCATTTGACGCCGCGATCGCCAAGCGTGACGGCCGCGTGCAGCGTCCAATACGGATCGGCAAGATGCGGCCTAGCCAGTGCGACGAGATCGGCGCGGCCCGCCATCAGGATCGAGTTGACGTGGTCCGGCTCATAGATATTGCCGACCGCCATCGTCGCCATGCCGACCTCGTTGCGGATGCGATCGGAAAACGGCGTCTGGAACATGCGGCCATAGACCGGTCTTGCCACGGCCGAAGTCTGGCCGGCCGATACGTCGCAGATGTCTACGCCGGCCTCATGCAGCAGCCGCGCGATCTCTACGGCATCGGCCGGCGTCACGCCTTCGATGCCCAGCCAGTCATTAGCGGAGATGCGCATCGAGATCGGCTTCTCGGCCGGCCACGCGGCGCGCACCGCATGAAAGATTTCCAAGGGGTAGCGCATGCGGTTTTCCAGCGAGCCGCCATAGGAGTCGGTGCGCCGGTTGGTCAAGGGCGTGATGAAGGAGGACAGGAGATAGCCGTGCGCGGCGTGGATTTCGAGCATGTCGAAGCCGCAGCGCGCCGCCATCTCGGCCGAAGCGACAAACTGGTCGCGCACCATATCCATGTCGGCGCGGTCCATCGCCTTCGGCACCTGGTTTTCCCGCGACCACGGCACGGAAGACGCTGCCATGACGGGCCAATTGCCTGAGGGCAGCGGCACGTCGGTTCCCTGCCAGCCGAGCCTGGTCGACCCCTTGGCACCGGAATGGCCGATCTGGGCGCAGATCTTGGCCTCGGTTTCGGCATGGACGAACTCGACCAGCCGCTTCCAGGCGACCTCATGGTCGGGCGCATAGAAACCGGGGCAGCCAGGCGTGATGCGGCCCTCCGCGCTGACGCACGTCATCTCGATATAGAGGAGACCGGCGCCGCCCTTGGCCCGTTCGGCGTAATGGGCGAAATGCCAATCGGTCGGACAGCCGTCGACCGCTTTGTACTGCGCCATCGGCGAGACGACGACGCGGTTCTGCAGCGCCATGCCGCGCAACCGGAACGGCGCGAACATCGGCGCGCGACGCAGATTGTTGCCCCCGGCGCCGGCCTGGCGCTGGAACCACTCCTCGGCGCCGGCCAGCCATTCGGCATCGCGCAGCCGCAAATTCTCGTGACTGATGCGTTGCGAACGCGTCAGCAGCGAATAGTTGAACTGCACCGGATCGAGGCCGAGATAGCGCTCGACCTCCTCGAACCATTCGAGCGAATTGCGCGCCGCCGACTGCAGCTTCAGCACTTCGGTGCGGCGGGCGTCCTCATATTTGCTAAAGGCGGCCTCGAGGTCTGGCTCGGACTCGACATAGTCGGCCAGCGCCACCGCGCTTTCCAGCGCCAGCTTGGTGCCGGAACCGATCGAGAAATGCGCGCTCGCCGCCGCGTCGCCCATCAGCGCCAGGTTCTTGTAGGACCAGCGTTCGCACAAGACGCGCGGGAAATTGATCCACGCCGAGCCGCGGATATGATTGGCGTTGGTCATCAGCGCGTGGCCGCCGAGATGGTGGGCAAAGATGCGCTCGCAGACGGCAATCGATTCCTGCTGCGACATCGCGCCGAAGCCGAAGCGCTGCCAGGTCTGCTCGCTGCATTCGACGATGAAGGTCGCGGTATCGCTGTCGAACTGGTAGGCATGCGCCCACACCCAGCCATGCTCGGTCTTTTCGAAGATGAAGGTGAAGGCGTCGTCGAATTTCTGGTGGGTGCCGAGCCAGACGAACTTGCATCTACGGATGTCGATATCGGGCTTGAACACGTCGGCGAAGGCGCTCCGCGCTTTCGAGTTCAACCCGTCGGCGGCGACAACCAGGTCGTGCGTCTCCATATATGGCTTGGGATCGGCGATGTCGGTTTCGAAGACCAGCTTGACGCCGAGTTCACGCGCCCGCCGCTGCAGCAACGTGAGCAGCCGCTTGCGGCCAATGCCGCAAAAGCCGTGACCGGTCGAGACCGTGCGCACGCCGTCATGGATGACGGCGATATCGTCCCAATAGGCGAAATGCTTGCGGATCCAGACGGCGCTGACCGGGTCGTTTTTGGTCAGATTCTCCAGCGTTTCGGCCGACAGCACGACGCCCCAGCCAAACGTATCATCGGCACGGTTGCGCTCGAACACCGTGACCTCATGCGCGGCATCCCTGAGCTTCAGCGAGATTGCAAAGTAGAGCCCGGCTGGTCCGCCGCCGAGAACCGCAACTTTCATCGTGCGATCTCCTCTTCGCTTCTGTTTGTCGAGTTTACGCCTGGGACGGATTAATTCAAGCTTGAAGTTTCAGGATTGAAACAATCCGCCCCAGAAACCCAGCTTGCCGGCAGTCGGCTTGCGCAGGCCAGGGACGCCCCGGGCTATTTTTCCGGGTTCTTCGGGCTCCACAGCACCGTCTCCGCATCTTTTTCATAGGCCATGCCATTGGGATAGCTGATCGCTTCCAACTGCAAGCCCCAGGGCGCCTGGAAGTAGAGGATGGTCTGGCCGGCGGCCGGGCCTTCGGAAACCGGCAGCGGTCCCATCCGCGTCTTGACGCCCTTGTCGTCAAGATAGGCTTTTGCGGCGGCGATGTCGTCGACATAGAAGGCGATATGGAAGCCGCCTATGTCGCTGTTGCGAGGCGTCAGGTCCTTCTGGTCCGGCGCGGTGTATTTGAACAGCTCGATGTTCGACCCGTGTCCGCAGCGGACCAGGGTGATCTCCTCGATCACCGCCTTGGGATCGACGCCCAGCAGATCCTGCATGAATGTGCCCTTGTCGTCGGCGAACGGGCCGAACGACATCGCCTTCTTGCAGCCAACCACCTCGGTGAAGAAATCGACCGCCTGCTCCATGTCGGGGACGGTGACGCCGGTGTGGTCGTGGCCACGCATGCCGGGAATGGAACTGGCGTAAGCCGTGCCGATGCCTCCCAGCACGGTGGCGGTGAGCACTGCGTAGCGGATTGCATTCTTCATGTCAGTCATCCTCCATCGCGGGACATTTTGCCGGGTGCACGCCTGAGGCCCCCTCTTTAGCGTGCGAATAGGATTGTGTTTCATGCCGGCGCCTTTGCGGCGGGAAGTAGCCAGGCATCATCGATCTCGGGCAGCGGAATGGCGGCGAGCAGATCGCGCGTGTAGCCCTGCTGCGGCTGCTCGAACAAAGCGTCGGTCGCGCTGGCTTCGACGATCGCGCCTTCGCGCATGACGATCACTTGCCGGCAGAGCCGCCGGATCACCGACAGGTCATGGCTGATGAAGGCAACGGTCAGGCCCATTCCGGCGGCGAGTTTTTCCAGCAGCGTCAGGATCTGTGCCTGCGTCGACACATCGAGGCCTGAGACGATTTCGTCGGCCAGCACGAATTTCGGCGACAGCGCCAGCGCGCGGGCAATGCCGACGCGCTGGCGCTGGCCGCCCGACAATTCATGACGATAGCGGCTGGCGAAGCCTTGCGGCAGGCCGACGCGCTGAAGCGCCTCCGCGACACGATCCCTGAGGTTGTCGCCAAGCCCGTTCTGCTTGAGCGGTGCTGCGATGATGCTGAAGATGGTGCGGCGCGGGTTGAGCGACGACATCGGATCCTGGAAGATCATCTGCAGATTGCGGCGCAGCGGCCGGAGCTCGGCCTCAGGCAGATGTGTGATGTCGCGGCCGTCGAAGATGACCTTGCCGGCGCTCGGCTCCAGAAGCCGCACCAACGCGCGGCCAAGCGTCGATTTGCCGGAGCCGGATTCGCCGACGATGCCGGTCACCGATCCCCTTGGCAGGTCGAAATCCAGCCCTTTCAGGATCTCGGCCAGCGGCGCCCGGCCAATCAGCGGCTTGCGCGTCATATCGGGCAACGCAACCTTCAACCCGCGCACGGAAAACAGCGGCTCAGCCATGCGGCCGACTCCAGGCCTGGTCGGCGGCGGCGATCTCCGAAGCAAGCCCGGCCAGCACCGCCTCGTCCACCGGCTTCAGCGAGGCGAAGGGGTCGGTGTAGTGTGGCGTCGCGGCCATCAGAGCTCGCGTGTAGGGGTGCTGCGGGGCAGCGAAGAGAGCAGCCGTCTCGGCCTCCTCCACCACCTTGCCGGCATAGAGCACCGAAACTTTCTGGCTGATCTTGGCGACGACGCCGAGATCATGGGTGACGAACAGGATCGCCGTGCCGTGCTCGCGCTGCAGCTGCGCGATCAGCCGCAGGATCTGCTTCTGCACGGTCACGTCGAGCGCCGTAGTCGGCTCGTCGGCGACGATCAGCCTTGGTTCGGCCGCAAACGCCGCGGCGATCAGCACGCGCTGGCGCATGCCGCCGGACAGCTCGTGCGGATAGCATTTGAGGACACGCTCGGGGTCGCGGATCTGCACCTCGTCCAGCAATTGGCGAATGCGTGTATCGGCCTTCTCACCGCTCCAGCCGAGGATGCGCACCAGCCGGTCGGTCATCTGCGGGCCGATTCGCCGTGACGGGTTGAGCGCGGTCAGCGGATCCTGCGGGATCAGCGCGGTGCGCGCGCCGATCAGCGTGCGCCGCGCCTTGGGCTGCAGCTTGCCGAGGTCTTCGCCCTCAAGCAGCATGTCGCCTTCGACAATGCGCACGCTCGGCGGCAGCACGCCGAGCACCGCCTTGCCGATCATCGTCTTGCCGGCGCCGCTCTCGCCGACCAGCGCGCGCACCTCGCCGGGCTCGACGGCGAACGACACCGAGCGCAGCACGCGCAAGCCATTAGGCAGCACCGCGCTAAGGCTGCGGATGTCGAGGCAGGGTTTCGCCAGCGCGTTCATCGCAGCACCGGATCGAAACGTGCCCTGAGGCCCTCGCCAAACTGGCTGAACGACAGCACCGTCAGGATCAGCGTCACCAGCGGGAACACCAGCACCCACCAGGCCTGATGGATCGACAGGCGGCCCTCGGCGATGATGCCGCCCCAGGTCGGGTCATCCGTCGAGATCGACAGATTGACGAAGGACAGGATCGCCTCGACGATCACGGCAATGCCCATCTCCAGCGACAGCAGCGCGACGATCGACGGCACCACATTGGGCAGCACCTCGCGCAGCATGATGCCGATGCGGCCGTAGCCGGCGATGCGGGCGTTCTCGACATAGTCCATGCGCGACTGGCCCATCGTCTCGGCGCGGATCACCCGGCAGAAGCGCGTCCAGTCGATGACGGCAATGGCAATGATGACTGAGCTTAAGCCCGTGCCGAGCACGGCGACCAGCAGGATGGCGAACAGCACCGGCGGAAACGCCATCCAGACATCGACGATGCGCGAGATGATGCGGTCGGCCCAGCCGCCGAAATAGCCGGCGACCAGCCCCAGCGTCGAGCCGACCAGGCAGGCGGCAAAGGCTGCCGCGAAGGCGACGATGAAGGCGATGCGGGCACCGAAGATCAGCCGTGACAGAAGATCGCGGCCGAGGCTGTCGGTGCCGAGCCAGTAGCCGGGCTCGGCGCCATCAATCCAGAAAGGCGGCAGCCGCTCCAGCATCAAATCCTGCGCCAGCGGGTCCTGCGGTGCGACCAACGGCGCAAAAATCGCGGCCAGCAGCGCAATCAGCAGCCAGCCGCCGGCCAGCCACAGGCGTGCCCGCGAGCCATGTCTCGAAATGCGGGCCTCATCCATGGCGCAGCCTCGGATTGAGCAGGGCGTACATCATGTCGACGACAAGGTTGATCAGCACGAACAGCAGCGCGAAGACCAGCACGATGCCCTGGATCAGCGGCAGGTCGCGGTTGATGACGGCATCGATCGCCATGTTGCCGAGACCTTCATAGGAAAACAGTCGTTCGACGATGACCGTGCCGCCGATCAGGAAGGTGAACTGCACGCCGACCAGCGTCAGCGTCGGCAGGGCCGCGTTCTTCAGCGCCTCGCGCAGGATGACCTGCGTTTCCGAAAAGCCCTTTACCCGCGCCAGCACGACGTAGTCGAGGTCGAGCACTTCCTTCAGCGACTGTTTCAGCAGCTGCGAGATGATCGCGGCCAGTGGCAGCGCCAGCGCAATCGCCGGCATCAGCATGTGTGCCAGCAGGTCCCTGGTCAGGTCGAAGCGCAGCCGTACAATGCTTTCGAACAGATAGAATTGCGTGGCGAAGGGCAGGTCGAGCTGCGGCGACACCCGGCCAGAAATGTCGAAGATAGGCACCAGCACGCCAAACAAAAGGATCAGCACCAAACCCCACAGGAAATCGGGAATCGAGAGCGCCGCACCGCTGGCGATGTCGATGCCAGCTTCGACCGCGGTGCCGCGTTCGCGCGCGCCGAGGATCGCCGTCGTGCCACCGATCGCCAGCGCCATCACAAGCGCGACGATGGCGAGTTCCAGCGTCGCCGGGAGGCGATTGAAGACCAGCCCAAGCACGTCCTGCCGCAGTGAGATCGACGTGCCGAAATCGCCCCTGACGACACCGGCCAGCCAGATGAAGAATTGCTGGACGATGGTCTTGTCCAGCCCGTAAAGCGCGCGCAGCCGAGCGATGTCGGCATCGGTCGCGCCGGGCGGCAGCATCATCGCGATCGGGTCGCCCGGCGCGACACGGATGACGATGAAGACGACGATCGCCACGCCGAACAGCGTGATCGCCATGGTCAGAAGACGGATCAGGAATCTTTGCAGCAGCATGGTCGCCTGTATGCCTGGCGGAAAAGGCGCGCCGTGGTTGCAGACGGCGCGCGTTAGTCCTGGGCTGATCTCAGGCCGGGCTCATCAGCGCCGGCAACAGCGCGCCGGACACATGCTGCACCACATTGACGCCCTTGGCATGCACGATCGGCTGCGCATACTGGATCAGCGGCAGCACATAGGCCTGTTCGGCGATATATTTGTCGACGGCCTTCCAGCCGGCAATGCGCTTGGCCTCGTCCTTCTCGCCCCACAGCGGGTTGATCATGTCGATCAGGTCCTGGCTGTCCCACACCGAATGCGGGCTCGGGCCATACATGGCAAAGCCGGTCGACGTGGTGGGATCGCCGATGGCATTGCCCCAATTGTAGAAGGCCGCCGGCGCCAGCTTGTCGGCGGCGCGCAGCTCGTAGTGCTTGGCGATCTCGTAGACCTCGATCGTCGCCTCGATGCCGACCTTGCGCCACATGCCGACGATCGCCTGGATCATCTCGTAATCCTTGGGCTTGAAGCCCTTCGTCGTCTGTATCGTGAACTTGACCGGCTTTTCCGGCGAATAGCCGGAGGCGGCCAGCAGTTCCTTGGCCTTGTCCGGATTGTGCTCCACCTTGATCGACGCATCGTAGGCCGCGTATTCCGGCGTCTCCAGCGTATCGATGGGCTGGCCGTAACCGCGCAGCAGCCGGTCGACCAAAAGCTTTTTGTCGACCGCCATCACCGCCGCCTGGCGCACGTTCTTGTCCAGCATCACGTCGATGTCGTTGAAGAAGATCATGCCGATGTCGGAAACGTTCTTGCATGAGCCGGCAAGTCCATCCTTGGCGATCAGGCGGTCATATTCCTCATAGGGGACCTCGAGGGTCACCTGCGAGGAACCGGACTCGATCTCGGCGACGCGGCTCGCCGCATCGGTAACGAACTTGATGGTTACGTTCTCGAAGGCCGGCTTGCTGCCCCAGTAGTTCGGGTTGGCCTTGAGCCGCAGGAAGGCGTTGCGCTCGAATTTGTCGACCATGTAGGGCCCGGTGCCGATCGGGGCTTTCTCAAAACCCTCGGCGCCGACCTTTTCGTAATAGGCCTTCGGCATGATGTAGCCGGTCAGGAACGACATCCACTTGAAATACACCGGGTCGAATTGCACGACGTCGCCGGTGATCTTGTCGCCGTCGATCTTGAAGTTGTTGACGTTCTTCCAGACGAACTGGATCGGGTTGCCGGTTTTTTCATCGCCCGCCCGCTGCAGCGACCAGACCACGTCTTCGGCCGTGAATGGCGAGCCGTCATGCCAGGTGACGCCCTCGCGCACCGTCATCATGATCTTGCTGCGACCCTCGTTCCAGCCCCATTCGGTGAGCAGGCCGGGCGCGAAAGAAAGATCCGGCTTCTGCGGGATGAACTGGTCGAACACCGACTGGTACAGACCCTGGATGGTCGGGTTGACCGCTGAAGGCCCGGTGGTCGGGTCCCAGGACGGCAAATTGACATTGTAGGCGATGGTCAGTTCGCCGGCAGCCCTGGCGATTTGCGGCAGGCCGAGCGCCGTGGCGCCAAGTGCGGCCGCGCCATATCCGAGCAATTCTCGTCTGTTGATTGTCATGGTCGTTCCCCTGTTGCTTTTATGCGCGGTGTCGTTGTCAATCGGTGGGTTCAGGCTCCTTGGGCAACCGCGCCTTGTCCTCCTTCACCCTAGATGAAAAATGGAGCCTACCTCCCGCCAAGTTGTTGCGCGAGCATGAAGCCCGACGCCGCCCCGGTGCCGGCGCCGGGCCATGTTGCCGCCCCGGTCAGGTGCAGATTGCCGACCGGCGTGTTCCAGCCAGCGTAACCGCGCGCCGGCCGGAACAGGAAATTCTGCGCCAGATGATGGCTGCCGCAGATCTGGTCGCCGCCGACAAGGTTCGGGTTCTCGCGTTCGAGGTCGATGGGCGAGAACACGGCGCGGCCGAGGATCTTCCGACGAAGGCCGGGCGCATAGCGCTCGATAATGTCGAGGACGCGCTCGGCGTAGTGCTCCCTAGCCTCGTCCCAGTGAGCCACCGCGATCGTGCCCGCCGCATCGCCTGCAATCTCGGCTGGCAGCATGCGCACCTGCACCCAAAGTACGTGCTTGCCGTCCGGCGCGCGCGAGGGATCGACGGCCGTCGGCTGGCCGACGACCAGCACCGGTTCGTCCGGCAGCACCCCTGACATCGCCTGCTGATAGGTCCAGGACATGGCATCGAGCGACGGCGACAGATGCACATAGGCGAACTGCCGAAGCTCGGCACCGGCGCGCCAGTCCGGCAGGTCGTCGAGCGCCAGATGGATCATCAACGTCCCCGGCGCGTGGCGGAATTTTTTCACGGCCGTGTCGAAGCCGGTGTCGCCGGATCCGTTAGGCAACAGTTTCCCGGCCAGCGCCTTGGGCGCGACACCGGCGATGACGGCCTTGGTGGCGGTGTGGGTCTCGCCGGAAGTGAGCCGCACGCCGGTCGCTTTGCCGGCCGAAACCGTGATCTCGGCGACATCAGCCCCAGTGACGATCTTGCCGCCGGCGGCCGTGAGCATGCCCGACAAAGCGCGGATAATCGTGTCGGCGCCGCCTCTGCCGAGCACCATGCCGAAGCACTGGTTGGCCATGGATTCGAGGTAAGGGAACACCGCGCCGCCGGCGATGTCAGGCGCGAAATCGAGATGCATGCCCCAGGTGGCCAGCGTCGCCCTGACATGCGGTGACTCGAAAGTATCCTCGAGCCAGGCGCGGGGTGACGAAAGCAGCAACCGACCTGTATCGAGCGCGCCGGCAAAACCCTTCTTGCGCCAGAGGTTCCAGGCGGTGCCGGCGAGCGCACGGCCGCTCATCGGCGAGCCCAGCAGCCGGAACAGATGCTCGGCCTCCGCCGGGAATGCCGCAACCAGACGGCGCCATGTCTGTGCGTCGGCGTCGGAAAAAGCGGCCATGCGCGAGGCGGTCACTTCCAGGTCGCTGCTGACGCCGAACCAGCGACCGTCGGGGAAGGCGCTGGCAAAACAGTCGGCCACCGGCACGAATTCCAGCCCGTGGGTTTTCAATTCATTTGCATATTTCTTGTGAAAGGCCGAGCCGGCGAACAGGCTGAGATTCATCGCGCCGAAATCGTGCCGGAAGCCCGGAAGCGTCAATTCGCGCGTCTGAACGGCGCCGCCGATCGTTGCATTACGCTCGAAAACTGCGGTTTTCCAGCCTTTGAGCGCCAGATGCGCGGCGCATGCCAGACTGTTGTGGCCTGCCCCGACAAATATGGCGTCGAACTCGCTCACGCCCCGTCCCATTTCCTTTATGCTTAAAGATAATTGCAGATGCATATGTTTTCGTCTAGTAGGATATTAAGGGCCGCGAGAGCCTTCAGCACCATCGAGAAAGAGGGAACAGAGACCATGGACACACAACAACTTTTAGGCGAAGTCGCCGGCCAGCTGCTTTCAGGCGCCATTCAGGTGGTCGACCTGACGGCGCCGCTCGGGCCCGACACACCGCTGATCAAGCTGCCGCCGGAACTGGCGGTCGACACGCCGAAGATCGAGATCCACGCCATCTCCGCCTATGACAAGAACGGTCCGTGGTGGGCGTGGAACTGGCTCAAGCTCGGGGAGCATTCGGGCACGCATTTCGACGCGCCCAACCACTGGATCACCGGCAAGGATTATCCGGACGGCGCCACCGACACCATTCCGGCGCAGAACTTCGTCGGACCCGTCAACGTCATCGACTGTTCCAAGCAAGCGGCAGCCGATCACGATTTCCTGCTCACCGTCGATCACATCAAGGCATGGGAAGCCGAACATGGCGCTATCAACCCCGGCGAGTGGGTGGTGATGCGCACCGACTGGTATAAGCGCAACGGCTCGGAAGCCGAGTTCCTCAACGCCAATGAGACCGGACCGCACACGCCTGGCCCGACCGCCGAAGCCATCCAGTATCTGATTAGCAAGGACATCAAGGGCTGGGGCAGCGAGACGATCGGCACGGATGCTGGAAAAGCAGGGGGAATGGAGCCGCCGTTCCCGGCGCATAGCCTGATGCACAAGGTTAACCGCTACGGTCTCGCCAGCCTTTGCAACCTCGACCGGCTGCCGCCGAAAGGCGCGATCCTGATCGCGGCGCCGCTCAAGATCGAGCACGGCACCGGCAGCCCGATCCGTGCGTTGGCGTTGGTGCCAAGGCAATAGGGTAGCTGCGGTCTTCGGGAGAAGATCATGTGCGGAAGTGGCACGGTGGTGACGGAGTGGGAGCGGCAGCCTTGCAAAGCTGCGGCTCTACGGCGCCGTAGAGCGCCAATCTCTGCTAGGAGCACGCATCGATGAGCGCTCCCGATCACATCGTCGTCGGCAGCGGCATCAACGCGCTGGTCTGCTCGGCGATGCTTGGCGGCAAGGGGGCGAAGGTGCTGGTGCTCGAGCGCAACGACCGCATCGGCGGCTGCATGCGCACCGAAGAAATCACCGCGCCCGGCTTCATCCACGACGTGATGGCGACGACCTTTGTCCTGTTCATCACCTCGCCGGCCTATGCGGCGCTGGGCAAGGATCTGGCGCGGCACGGCCTGGAGTTTTGCAACAGCTCCACGCCGACCGGTGTGCTGCGCCCGGACGGCAGCCATGCCGTCCTGCGCACCGACCGTATCGCCAATGTAGCGGCGATCAATGCGCTTGCCGCGGGCGACGGCGACCGGCACGCAAACGATGTCGGCGAGATCGAGCGCAACGCCGGTCTGCTGTTCGGACTGCTCGGTGGCAGCCTGTGGTCCTACCCGACGGCCAGGCTGCTGGCGGGTGAAGCCTGGCGGCGCGGCCCGCGTGGCCTTGCCGCCTTTCTCGGCAGCGCGCTGGTGCCGGCGCGCGGTTGGCTGGAAAGCACCTATCAGTCGGAAACCATGCGCGCGCTGTGGGCGCCCTGGGTGCTGCATGCCGGCCTCGGGCCTGAGGACGCGTTCTCCGGCCAGATCGCCAAGGTCATCGCCTTCGCGCTTGAGGCGGCCGGCGCGCCGATCGTCAAGGGCGGTGCCAGGAATCTGCTGGCCGCCTTCGAGGCCCTGATCAGGGAACGTGGCGGCGAAATCCGCACCGGCGCCGACGTCGCGGCTATTGTCCAAAGCGGAGGCCGCGCCGCCGGCGTGCGGCTGGCTTCGGGCGAAACGATCAACGTGAACAAGAGCGTCATCTGCTCGGTCACGCCGACCCAGCTCTACGAGCGGCTGCTCGGCGACGCGGCGCCGAAAGCAGACGTCGAGGCAGCGCAAAAATACCGCTACGGCAAGGGCAATTTCCAGATCCACTATGCCTTGGATAAGCCGCCGGCATGGCGCGGCGAGGGCCTGGACAAGGTCGCGCTGCTGCATCTGACGCCGGGGCTCGACGGCGTCTCGAAGGCCTGCAACGAAGCCGTGCGCGGCATGCTGCCGGAGGTGCCGACCATGTGCATCGGCCAGCCGCACGCGCTCGACCCATCGCGCTGCCCGGACGGCAAGGCGGTCCTGTGGCTGCAACTGCCCGAGGCGCCACGGCATATCAAGGGCGATGCCGCCGGCAAACTGCAAACACCGGCAGACGGTCGCTGGACCGAGGCGCTGCGCGAAGCCTATGCCGACCGCGCCGAAGCGATCCTTGCCAGCCATATCGATGGGTTCAAGGACAGCGTCATCGCACGCCGCGCCTGTTCGCCGGCCGACCTGGAAGCGATGAACATCAATCTGGTCGGCGGCGACCCCTATGGCGGTTCCTCGGCTATCGACCAGTCGTTTCTGTGGCGGCCGTTCAAGACGAGCCGCAATCACGCCACCGGGGTCAGGGGTCTCTACCACATCGGTGCCTCGACCCATCCGGGTGCTGGCTTGGGCGGCGGCTCCGGCTTTCTCCTGGCGGGGAGGCTGTGATGGAACAGAAGGTTGAAAAGCGCCAGCGCATCTCGACTTTGGGCCAGATCGGCCTGCAGCAATTCGCGCCCTATCTGATGAACCGCATCATGGGCCGCTACAACGCCACCTTGCGTGACAATTTCCGCAAGCAGGGCCTGACCATTCCGCAGGTGCGTACGCTGGCCGTGTTGTCGGTCACCGATGGCGTCACCGTCAACGATCTCTCGGTCTATACCGTCATCGAGCAGTCGACCTTGAGCCGCACGCTCGACACGCTGGAGGGGCAAGGGTTTGTGCGGCGCGAGCAGGGGGTCACCGACAGCCGTATCCGCCATGTGTTCCTGACCGACGATGGCCGCGCCGAGTTCGCGCGCGCCTGGCCGGCCATGCACGACGCTTTCGAGGCAATGTTCGACGATGTCGAGGATGCCGAATACGCGGCGCTGATCGCGACATTGCAGAAGATGCTGAAGAACATTCGCAAGCACGACATCTGATCTTACGCGCCGCCATCGGGGCGGTAACGGAAGGAGCCCAAAATGGCCGAACGGTCTTTTGCCAAGGAAGTCGAAAAGCTCAGGCTCGGCGCCGGCGAGGAGTTTTCCGGCGAAGGCATTCTCGCCATCACCAAGGCGCTGCTGCAATGCGGCGTAGGCTATGTCGGCGGCTATCAGGGCGCGCCGATCAGCCATTTGATGGACGTGCTGGCCGACGCGCAGGATATCCTGGGCGAGCTCGGCGTGCATTTCGAGGCGAGCGCCTCGGAGGCGACCGCCACCGCTATGCTTGCGGCATCCGTGCATTATCCTATCCGCGGCGCGGCGACCTTCAAGTCGACGGTCGGCACCAATGTCGCCTCCGACGCGCTCGCCAATCTCGCTTCCGGCGGCGTCACCGGCGGTGCATTGATTATCGTCGGCGAGGATTACGGCGAAGGCTCCTCGATCATGCAGGAGCGCAGCCACGCCTTTGCCATGAAGAGCCAGGTCTGGCTGCTCGACCCGCGACCGAACCTGCCGTCGATCGTCAAGGCGGTGGAGGACGGCTTCGAGCTGTCCGAGGTTTCCAACACGCCGGTCATGCTGCAGGTCCGTATTCGCTGCTGCCATGTCCACGGCCATTTCATCGCCAAGGACAACAAGCGCCCGGCAATGACTGTGGCCGATGCGCTCGAGGCGCCGCGCCGCGACACCGGCCGCATCGTGCTGCCGCCCGCGTCCTTCCTGCACGAGAAGGAAAAGGTGCAGAAACGCTGGCCGGCGGCGGTGGATTTCATCCGCGCCAACAAGATCAACGAGTTTTTCGGCCCGGAGCATGGCTCGGTCGGCATCGTCATGCAGGGCGGCATGTACAATTCGGTCATCCGGGCGCTGCAGCGGCTCGGCCTCGCCGACACTTATGGCGACACCGACGTGCCGCTCTATGTGCTGAACGCCGTATACCCGCTGGTCGATGACGAGTTCCTGTCCTTCTGCGAAGGCAAGGACGCCGTTCTCGTCGTCGAGGAAGGCCAGCCCAACTACATCGAACAGGCCTTTGCCGCGATGCTGCACAAGGCCGGCCGCGGCACCAGGCTCGTCGGCAAGGAACATCTGCCTATGGCCGGCGAATATACCGGCCAGGTGATGCTCGACGGCATCGGATCGTTCCTGCGTGCCACCATCCCGCATCTGCTGCCAAGCGAGGTCCGCGCGCCGAACAAGATCGGCGACGGGCTCGACACCGCCGACCTGATCAACGTCGTCCCGGGCCGGCCGCCCGGCTTCTGCGTCGGCTGCCCGGAGCGGCCGATCTTCGCCGCCACCAAGCTGGTCGAGCAGGAGCTGGGCAAGCACCACATCGCCTCCGACATTGGCTGCCATCTGTTCTCGATCATGCCGCCTTTCGAGCTAGGTGCCACTACCATGGGCTACGGGCTGGGGCCGGCCTCGGCTTCGGCGTTCAATTCGCCCGATGCCAAGCGCCGCTCGATCTCCTTCGTCGGCGACGGCGGCTTCTGGCACAACGGCCTGACCTCCTCGGTCGGCAATGCCGTGTTCAACAAGAATGACGGCGTCATCGTCATCGTCGACAATTTCTATTCGGCCGCGACCGGAGGGCAGGACATCCTGTCGTCCCGCGCCGGCAACAAGACCAAGTCGACCAAGCACCCGATCACCGAGGCGGTGAAGGGCATGGGCGTCAAATGGCTGCGCCACATCGACCGCACCTACGACGTAACCAGAATGCAAGACACGCTGCGCGAGGCGCTGACGACGGACGAGAAGGGCCCGAAAGTCATTGTCGCGTCGTCCGAATGCATGCTCAACCGGCAGCGCCGCGAAAAGCCGCTGGTCGACAAGGCGATCAAGGGCGGGACGCGCATAGTCAAGCCGAAATTCGGTGTCGACGAAGATATCTGCACCGGCGACCATGCCTGCATGCGGCTGTCCGGCTGTCCGTCGCTTTCGGTGAAGTCGCTCGACGATCCGTTGCGCGACGATCCGGTGGCGCATATCGACCAAAGCTGCGTCGGTTGCGGCAATTGCGGCGAGGTCGCCGATGCGGCGGTGCTCTGCCCGTCCTTCTACCGCGCCGATGTCGTCCACAATCCGAGCCGCTGGGACCGTTTCCTTGAAGCCGCGCGTCGCGCCATGATCGGTCTCTTGCAGCGGCGCCGTGAAAACCGGCGCCTGACATTCGCCGATGCTTGACGCCGTGCCCTCATCGCGCTCGAAAGCCGGCGCCCCCGAAGACGAGCGCGTCATCAAGCTTGCCGTGCTGGCGGTCGGCGGCCAGGGCGGTGGCGTGCTGGCCGACTGGATCACCGACGTCGCCGAGCGCAACGGCTACGTCGCGCAATCGACCTCCGTTGCCGGCGTTGCCCAGCGCACCGGCGCCACCATCTATTATGTCGAAATGTGCCGCGACACCGGCCGCCTGCCGGTCTTCGCGCTGTCGCCGTCGCAGGGCGACGTCGACATCCTGATTGCCGCCGAACTGATGGAGGCCGGCCGCGCCATCATCCGCGGCTTCGTCACGCCCGAGCGCACCACGCTGATCGCCTCGTCGCACCGCATCGCCGCGGTCTCGGAGAAGATCGAGCCCGGCGACGGCCGCGCCTCGTCCTCCAAGGTGCATGCCACGGCGGAAGCCGCGGCCAAGCGCTTCATTGCCTTCGACATGGAGAAGATCGCCGCCGACAATGGCTCGATGATCTCGGCCAGCCTGCTCGGCGCGCTGGCCGGCTCCGACGCCTTGCCGTTCAGTCGCGAAAGCTATGAGCAGGCGGTCAGTGCCGGCGGCCGTGGTGTCAAGGCCAGCCTAGCCGCCTTCGGCGCCGCCTACGATCGGGCGCGCGGCATCGCGAGTGCGCCTTCGGGCGACAAGACTGCAGGGCCGGCGGCCGCCGAAACCGGCTTAGCCGCGACGACAAAAGTCAGCGGTCCGGAAAGCCTGTTAAAAGGCTGGCAATCGCTGGCCGCCCGGGTCGATGCTTTGCCGGCTCCGGTCCGCGACATGGCGCTTCGCGGCCTGAAAAAAGTGGTTGACTATCAGGACGTTGCTTATGGCGGCGAGTATCTCGATAGGCTCGACAAGGCCGTCGCGCTGGACGATGTCGAACACGCCTACGCGCTGTCGATCGCCGCCGCCAAGCATCTGGCCAACGCCATGTGCTACGACGACATGATCCGCGTCGCCGACCTGAAGACGCGCTCTAGCCGCGACCGACGCGTACGCCGCGAGGTCGGCGTCAGGGACGGCTCGGTCCTGCAGGTGACCGAATATTTCCATCCGCGCATCGAGGAATTCTGCGGCACGCTGCCGGCCGGGCTCGGCAGCTACATCGAGGACCGGCCGAAGCTCGCCGCCTTTCTCGACCGCCGCATCAATCGCGGCCGCCGCATCCGCACCGACAGTTTCGCCGGCTTTGCCGCTTTGTGGTTCATCGCCGGCCTGCGCCGCTGGCGCCGCCGCCTGCTGCGCCACAAGGCCGAGACCGCGCATCTCGAGCGCTGGTATGCGCTGGCGCTGGGCCAAGTCGGCCAGGACTACGCGCTTGGTACGGAGATCCTCAACTGCCGCCGGCTGATCAAGGGTTACAGCGACACCCACGCCCGCGCCCAGTCGAAATTCGACCGGGTGCTGTCGGCGCTCGACCAGCTCAAGGGCCGCCCGGACGCCGCAGACTGGATCCGGCGCCTGCGCGAAGCGGCGCTGAAGGACGAAAAGGGCGACATGCTCGACGGCGCGCTGAAGACTGTGGCGTCGCTGGGCGACAATCCGGTGAAGTGAGCGGCCTTTTTCGAGGCTCGGGGCAGTGGTTGCTTCGCAGAACTACAGTCCGCTTCGCCTGGGCTGTCAACGCCCGCCGTGGCGGTCTGCCTGTTCTGTGGCCTTCGTGCCTACGGCAGCGGCAAACATATCTGCTCCAGGACAAATGACGCCCGGTTCCGAGCGGCTATTTGCCAAACATTCCCGGCCATGTGAAACGACTGTGTTGCACTCATTGCCTGCTGTTGTACCTTCAATATTCTGGAGGCGCGGGCTTGATGCTGCTTGAGCGAGAGGACCCACTTGGAGCTTTGTTGGCCGCGGCCGAGAGAGCTGCTGCCGGACATGGTGGGACCGTGCTGGTGCACGGCGAGGCGGGCCTGGGCAAGACCTCTCTGCTGCGCGAATTCGCGGAAAACGCCGACCGGGACTGCCGGGTGCTGTGGGGCTGGTGCGAGGCGCTCATCACGCCACGCCCATTGGGCCCTCTCCAGGACATGGCCCACTTGCTCGACCCGCGCGTGGCGGCGCTGCTTGAGGAGACCGCTGCGCCGGAGCGGCTTTTCCCGGCATTGCTGAATGCGCTGCAGCGCGCCAAGGGCACGACCGTGCTCATCTTCGAGGACATGCATTGGGCGGACAATGCGACGCTCGACCTCGTAAGATATCTCGGGCGCCGCGTCTCTCTGCTCCGCACCATGCTGGTGCTGAGCATGCGCAGAGAGGATTTGAACGCCGATCACCCGCTGACCCACGTGCTCGGCGATCTTCCCGCCGCCTCCGTACGCCGCGTGACGCTTAGACCGCTGTCTCCCCAGGCGGTGACAATGCTGGCCGAACAGGCCGGCCGTTCCGCCGACGGGCTTTATCGCATTACCGAGGGCAATCCCTTCTTCGTTACCGAGCTCCTGTCCAGCAGCGAGACCGAATCGGCGCGTGTGCCCGATTCCATACGCGACGCGGTGTGGTCGCGCCTGTCGCGCCTGACGCCTGGAGAGCGCGACGTCCTGGAGGTCATGAGCATCATGCCGGGCAGCGTTGAGCCGTGGCTGATCCGGGCCCTTCTCGGGGCCGAGGCCGAAGTGCTCGTCGATCGATGTGTCGTGCGCGGATTGCTGCGGCGGGACGACCAGGGCGCGCTGACATTTCGTCACGAGCTTGCCAGGGAAGCGACGCTCGACCGGCTCTCCCCCTCTGTGCAACGCTCGCTCCATGCGAAGGTCGAAGCGGCACTCTCGGAAGTTCCGGCCTCGCAGGCAAGCGCTCTGCTTTCGCGCCGCGTGCACCACGCCGGCGGCGCCGACAATGGCGAACGCGTGCTCGAACTTGCGCCGCTCGCCGCCAGCCAAGCCGCGCGCCTGGGGGCGCATCGGGAGGCGGCCTCGCATCTGGCGACCGCACTCAGATATGTCGACCAGGCCCCGCCGGAGCTGGCCGCGCAGCTCCATGAGGACTGGGCATACGAGGCCGGGTTGGCGCTGCTTGTCTATGACGCCATCATCGAGGCCCGGCATCGCGCCATCGCTATCTGGCGGCAGCTGGGCCGGATCGACAAGGTAGGCCTTAATCTACGCTGGCTGTCGCGGCTGCACTGGCGGCGCGGCGAAGGCCCGCAGGCGGAGGAATATGCGGACCAGGCCGTGCGTGAGGTGGAAAGCCTGCCGCCCGGTCCCGAGGTGGCAATGGCCTACAGCACGCGCTCGCAGCTCCACATGCTGCACTATCGTTTCGATGAGGCGATCGAATGGGGCGAGCGCGCGATCAGTCTGGCCGATCGGCTGGGCGAGGTCGAGACGCGTGTTCACGCCCTCAACAATGTCGGAACCGCGCTCATGTTTGCCAACCGCCCCGGCGGCGTTGAGCGGCTGGAGGAAAGCCTTGCCCTGGCGCTCGAGCACGGGCTCCACGACCATGCGGCGCGGGCCTATACGAACTTTGCGGAATGCGCGGTGGTGGCCAAGGACTTCGAGCTGGCGGAGCGGCTGCTGGCCGAAGGCATCGCATTCTGCACCAGGCACGACCTCGATTCGGCGGCGCAATACCTGCTCGGCCGGCAGGCGCAGCTTTGCATGGAACAGGGCCGGTTTCGCGAGGCCGCAACCATCGCTCAGGGCGTCATGAATGTGGAACGCCTGCCGATGGTGATGCACTTGCCGGCGCTCACCGTGCTTGGCACGGTCCGCGTAAGGCTGGGCGAGACCGACGGCGTCGACCTTTTGCAGCGCGCGCTTGTGGAGGGCCAGACGACCGGCGAGCCGCAGCGTATCGTCCCGGTTCGCCTGGCGCTGGCGGAGGCGGCCTGGCTTGCCGAGGATGTCGGCGCCAGCCACGCGCAGCTTACCGAGCTGGCGGCTATGAACCTCGACAATTTCCGCCCCCGGGACCTTGGCGAATTGTCGGTCTGGTGGCGTCGATGCGGAATGCCCGGGTCGCTGCCGGCGCAATCGGCGCCGATTCCCTCGCCCTGGTCCGCCGAGCTTCTCGGCGATCCGCAGGCCGCCGCGGCGGAGTGGACGCGTTTGTCGCTGCCCTACGAGGCAGCGCTTTCCCTCATGCAGGTTCGTGGGGCGGATGCGGGGGCGGCGCTCGCTCGCGCCGTGGCGATGCTCGACCAGATCGACGCGCCCGCGGCCGCGGCGCTCGCGCGCAAGCTTGCGCAGCGTCAGGGCCTGTCAGGCCTGCTGCCGAAGGTGCAGCGCGGACCCTATGCGGCAGCCCGCCGCCATCCGCTCGGCCTGACACGGCACGAGCAGAAGGTGCTCGCCCTGATCGCCCAGGGCATCAGCAACAAGGAGGTCGCGCGACATTTGTCGCGCTCGCCCCGCACGATCGAGCATCACGTCTCCTCGCTGCTCGGCAAGCTCAATGCCGCAAACCGCATGGAAATCCTCCTGCGCCTGCGCGGCGAGCCGTGGCTGCTGACGGGCACCCATCCGCTGGAACCGCACCAGACTGGATCATGATTCCAGCCGATTCTGTCGGGATGGAACAGGCTCTGGGTAGTTCCCGCAGCAAAATTTCCGCGAAAACTGGGAAATCGACCGCCTAAAAATGGGTGGCGGTACCGATTTGCACGCCCGCCGCTCCGCGTAGGCTTCTGCTCGCAGCGTGGATGGACCTCCCAACACCACGACGCCTTCACGATCCGGGGGAGAAGGCGGGCAACGGCGGCGGAACGGGGGCCGCCGCCGGCGTCCGTCGCTGGGGCGGATCGTACCAGGAGCAGGGGCGATGTCGGCAAGCGAAAAAGCGGATGCCCAGCGGCGCTGGCCAGGACAACGATTGGCACAAGCGGTCGCGGTGCGGCTTTCAGGACCCGGAGGCTGTTATATTGCCGGCAATGTGCTGGGCCTCGGCATGGCCATGTTCATGCAGATTCGGCTGGCGTTAACCGAGGCGAGCAGCACTTTCGCCGCGCCTCTAATTTTCGGCCACGACCTCGCCGGCGGCTGGAACTCACTGGCGCTGCTGGTGGCGAGCGCCATCTTCTTGCGCAGCGGCGAGGAGTATCATCGCGCCCTCAGCAACGGACATCTCGACCCGTCGGCAATACAGCGCGCAGATTTTCTGTCCGGCACCGGGTCATTGGTGCTCGGGTCAAGTCTGCTGCTCGTCGGCAATCCAATCCTGGTCGTGACATCGGGGTTGCTCCATGCCGTGGGCAAGTTCGGCAGCGCCTTCAGGCTCGGCGCGCATGGTGTGGTGCTCTTCGGCCTTAAAGTGCCGGAGCTCTTCCGCCTTTCGGTACTGCTCAGCCGCTTTCCGGCAATCATCGTCACCGCGACCGAAGTCGCCCGCGTCATTGCTGACGCTCGCACCGATCAGATCCAGGCTCTCGCAATGCCTGCGACGCTTCTCGTCTGTTACCTGCTTTGGGCGCGCGGGGATATTCTTCTATTTGGAAAGTAAATCCGAAAACATCTAAGCATTTTAGCGTCGCATGGTGAGAAATAGGGAGTGGGAGCGCGACGGTGATTCTTCTCTAATCTGTAACCGGCGCAGCAAACGGGAGACTGGCATGTCAAGTTCGCTTATTCTGTCGACGGCGATGCTGCAATTCCTGGCGGCATATACGGTGATCATGATCACGCCAGGCCCTATTGGCCTCGCGACCGGCAGCCTTGCCTCCTTGCACGGCTTTGGCAGGACGATCCCGCTGGTGGCCGGGATCGGCGCCGGCACCGCCGTGCTGGCGGTCCTGGTGGCGTTTGGCGCCGTTCATCTTTCCGGGTCGCTGTCGGTGCCGGCGGTCAAGATCGCCGGTGCGGCCGTCCTTGGCTGGATGGCCCTGCGCATCGCCAGAACGGCGCCGCCGGCCATCGGCGAAGCGCCTCGGCAGGCCGGATTGTTTGCCGGAGGGTTTCTCATCAGCATTCTCTCGCCTGAAACCGCCACTTTCTTCGCCGTCGCCTTCATGGGGCTGATGCTGCCGATCCGGACCTCGAACGAGATGCTGATGGTCGCGGCCATCGTCGCCATCATCGACATAGGCTGGTACGGATTCCTGGCCGTCGCGCTTTCGCGTCCGCTCGTGCGCGCTGCCGCGGTGCGGCATCATCGCGCCATCTGTCGGGCGGCGGGGATCGTGCTGGCAATGCTCGCCCTCGTCTCGGCGGCGTCAGCTTTTCCACTCGGCTGAGCGCTGGTTGAAGCAGGCGCGCGGGATAGGCCGTTTGGTGCCGCTTAGGTGACTCGAACACCTGACCCCATCATTACGAATGATGTGCTCTACCAACTGAGCTAAAGCGGCCCGGGAAGCCGAGCTTCCAAGATGGGCTGCGTGATAGACGCAACCGGCCGCGAATTCAAGATGGCAGTCGCGATTTCAGGACGAGGCAATTGGTGCCGCCTCCGGCCGGGCGCAAGGGCAGCCGCCGCGCGGATCTGCCGTTGGCCGCGTGATGCCGTCCCGTCCGCCACGTTGGCGGTGGCAGGAAAATCAGCGAAAAATGTTGATTCCTTTACCGAAAACCGCCGAAATGAGCTTTGTGCCCCTCGGCAAGGCAGAATGCGGCCGCTCGCTTGTTGATTGATTGGTCGCCTGCGGCTAACGATCATGGCAATGTGAGTGAAATTGCAGAGGGAATTCGCTTGGACGCGATCGAAAAAGCGATCCGCAACGCCTTCGAGAAAGGCAATGCCGACGACCGGGCATTTCGCGAGCGGGTCTATCGATCGGCTTTCGCGGCACTCGACCGTGCCCTACAGGCCAATCCAAACGTCACCGTGGAAGTCGCCATCAAGCGGCGCAAGGCGGTCCAGGCGAAGATCACCGAAATCGAATCGGAATTCCTGCCGGCGGTTGCCGACGTCGCCGCGCCGACCGACAGTTTGGAGGCAGCACCGGAGGTGGAGCCCCCGGCCGAAGCTGAAGCCCCGCCGTCGCCCGATGTCGTCGTTGACGGTCCGGCGCAGCCGCCCGAATCCGATGCGCCGCGGTCGCGCGTCCTGCCGGTCGTTCCCGACATCATGCCCGATGCGCCTGTTGCCGAGGCGCCGGTGATCGACATGGGGGCCTCGGTTCCGACCGAAGCCGACGCCGAAACCGACGACGCGGAAGTGACGCCCGACCGCGACGACCGGCGGGCGAGGCGGCGGCGCCTGCCCTTGACCGCGATCTTCTTCGGTGTGACGCTGCTCGCAGCCGCCGGCATCGGCCTTTATTTCGCCAACCAGACCGGCGTCTTCAAATCGGCGACCGAGCTCGACACGGCGCCGCCGGAAGCGCCGCCAACGGTCGACGGCGATGATTTCACGCCGGACGACACCGCTTCGCCGCCGAAGCAGGGCGAGGCGGATCAGGCGCACGACTGGATCAACGTCTTTTCGCCGGGTGACCCGACGCAGGTCAATGCACCGTCGGACACCAAGGCCGACGTCATCCAGGACGAAAGCGGTTCCTTCCTGCGCATCCGCTCGGGGGCATCCGGCTCGGCCATCAGCTTCGACGTCGGACAAGGCGTGCTGGAAAAACTGGCCGGCAAGCATGCCACATTCGACATCATCGCGCGCTCCGAGGAGGGCCAGGAGACGCAGATTTCCGTCGATTGCAATTTCGGCGAACTCGGCGACTGCGGCCGCAAGCGCTATGCCGTCGGTCGCGAGCGCAATGAATATCTGTTCGACGTGCGCTTTCCCAACAAGCGTCCGGGCGCTGCCGGCACCATCGCCATTAAGTCCGACTTCGACAAGCAGGGCAAGTCGGTCGACATCTACGAGATCCGCGTTTCTGTCGTTCCCTAAAGCACGTCGCGTTCCGGCCTCATGCGACGCGCTTCAGGTTCTTGTTTTGATGCATGTCGTTACCGCAAAACCGCTGCACTCTTTTTTGCGCGACATGCATTAACTATCGAGCAGCGCCTGCAGCGTCTCGATGCGGTCGGCTTCGGCCGCCGGCTTGTCCCAGCGCAGCCGCGAAATGCGCGGAAAGCGCATGGCGACGCCGGATTTGTGCCGCGTCGAGCGGTTGAGCCCTTCGAATGCTACCTCAAGCACCAGCCCGTTCCTGCGGTCGGCACGCACCGAGCGGACCGGGCCAAAGCGCTCGATCGTATTGTCGCGGACATATTTGTCGATCTGCCTCAGTTCCTCGTCGGTGAAGCCGAAATAGGCTTTTCCCACCGGGACTAGCTCCTCCGATCCTTCCGGCCCGGACCAGACGCCGAATGTGTAGTCGGAATAGAAGCTCGAGCGTTTGCCGTGGCCGCGCTGGGCGTACATCAGCACGGCGTCGACCGTGTGCGGATCGCGCTTCCATTTGAACCACGGGCCCTTCGGCCGCCCGGCCACATAGGGCGAATCCCAGCGCTTCAGCATGACGCCTTCGATGACCGGATGCAGCGGCTTGCGGCGCAATTCCTCGAGTGCCTGCCAGTTGGTGAATTCGACCAGCGGCGACAGATCGAAGCGGCTCGGATCGAGCGTCCTGACGAAGGCCTCGAGCCGGCCGCGCCGTTCGCGGAAGGGAAGTCCGCGCAAATCCTCGTCACCAATCTGCAGCGCATCGTAGCACCGCATGAAGGCGGGGTATTGCTGCTGGATCTTGGGCGACACGCTCTTGCGGTTCAGCCGTTGCTGCAGGTCCGAGAACGTGCCCGTCGCCTGCCTGGGGTCTCCGACCAGAAGCTCGCCGTCGAGGGCGCCTGAAAAATCCATCGCCTCGGCAAGATCCGGAAAGGCGCCGGAGACGTCGTCACCGGTGCGCGAATAGAGCCGGCGAATGCCGCCTTCGCAAGCCGCCTGGACGCGGATGCCGTCCCATTTCCATTCGGCCGCGTAGTCGGCCGGGTCGAGCCTTTCGAGGTCGCCGTCGCCGACGGCATTCGACAGCATCACCGGCCTGAACAGCGCCAGCGCCGTTTTCCTGGGCTTTTCCGCTTTACCCTCCAGCCAGGCGAACAGCCCGATATAGGGCGGCGTCAGCCCGTGCCAGAGTTCCTCGATCTCGGCGATATCGACCTTGCCGAAATCGGCCAGTGCATGCTTGGCCAGCCGCGCCGAGACGCCGATGCGCAGGCCGCCGGTGACCAGCTTTATGATGGCGAAGCGCGCCGACGTGCTGGCGCTGTCGAGCAGCCGGGCCAGCACCTGCGGCCCGTCGGAACGGCTCGCCGCCTGCAGCTTGGCCACCACCTCGGCCAGCGTCGGCTCGTGGTTCGCGATATCGAGAGGCGATTGCGGCCAGACCAGCGACACGGTCTCGGCCAGATCGCCGACATAATCATAGGAATAGCCGAACAGCACCGGATCCATGCGCTCGATCACCAGAGTGCGCAGCATCGCCGGCTTGACCGCGGCGATGGACAGATCGCCGGTAATGGCCGCCAGCGCCAGCCCGCGGTCCGGATCCTCGACGCTGCGAAAATAGTCGGTCAACAGCGTCAGCTTGCCGTTGCGCGACGGCGTCAGCACCAGCCGGTCGAGAAGCTCGGCGAAGCGGTTCATGGAAGGGGCGACGCCAATGAGAAAGGCTTGCCGCAGAGCGCCATACCGGCGATTGCTGGATCCAAAAACACCATCAATCGCCCTCGTCCTCATAACCAACCAGATGCAGCGGCCTGGCGGCGATGCCTTCGAGTTCGCACCAGCGCACCAGCGCCTCCTCGCGGCCATGCGTTACCCAGATTTCTTCGGCGCCGGTCTCCTTGATCGTTGCTGTCAGCTCGTCCCAGTCGGAGTGATCGGAGATGATCAGCGGCAGCTCGACGCCGCCCTGCTTGGCGCGCTGGCGGATGCGCATCCAGCCTGAGGCGAAGCACGACATCGGATCGAGAAAACGCCGCGCCCAGCGATCGGCGAAGGCGGATGGCGGGCCGACGACGATGGCGCCGGCAAAGTCGCTTTTTTGGCCGGTCTCGACGGTCGCCGGTTCCAATGTGCCGAGATCGATGCCCTGGCTCTGGTAATATTCGCTGAGCTTGGCCAGCGCACCATGGATGTAGATCGGCTTTTCGTAGCCGGCATCGCGCAGCAGCCGCATGACACGCTGCGCCTTGCCCAGCGCATAAGCGCCGACCAGATGCGTGCGCTCGGGAAACTGTTCGGTCGATTTCAGCAACCGGGCGATCTCTTCGGTATCGGGCGGATGCCGAAACACCGGCAGGCCGAACGTCGCCTCGGTGATGAAGACATCGCATTTGAGCGGCTCGAACGGCTCGCAGGTCGCGTCCTTCTGGCGTTTATAGTCGCCGGACGCGACGATGCACGTGCCCTGATGCGCGACCTTGATCTGCGCCGAGCCCAGCACATGGCCGGCCGGGTGAAAGCTGACGGTGACGCCGCCGAGCGCAATCGTCTCGCCGAGCACGGCGGCTTGCGTCGTTCCGGCAAAACTGTCGCCGTAGCGCAGCCCCATGATGTCGAGCGTCTGCTGCGTCGCCATCACCGAGCGGTGGCCGGAGCGGGCATGGTCGGAATGGCCATGTGTGATCAGCGCCCGGTTGACCGGCCGCACCGGGTCGATGAAGAAATCGCCGGGCGGGCAATACAGCCCTTCCGGCCGGGGATGAAGCAGGTCGCTGGCGCGCATGGCCCCAAGATAGGCGCTAATTCCGGCGCGGGAAGCCTGTTGTAAGTCACTGCTGACTCCAGCATAGAGCGCAAGCCGACTGCAACACCCGGCGGAACCCGATCGCATGAAACCGCTCCAGACCTCGTCCGGCGATTTGACCGCCGACCGCCGTGCCGACTATGCCGAAATGCTCTATGCATCCGGCGATCATGCGGCAGCGGCGGAATTGCTGCTCGGCGCGCTCGAACTGGCGCCGCAATGGCCAGCCGGCTGGTTCCGCCTCGGCGAGATGCAGGAAGCGGCGGGCGCGCGCGATCGTGCCGCGCAGGCCTGGACGGCGGCACTGCGGCTCGACCCGGCGGACAGGCTCGGCGCGGTGCTCAAGCTGCAATTGATCGGCAGGGCAGCGGCGGCCCAGGCGCCGCCCAGCGCCTTTGTCGAGACGCTTTACGACTACTATGCCGGGAGCTTCGAGGCTGAGCTTGTCGACACGCTCGGCTACCGTCTGCCCGAATGCCTCGACCGCGCCATCCGGGCAGCACGGCCGGGCCGGTTTTCGCTGGCGCTCGATCTCGGCTGCGGTACCGGCCTCATGGGCCAGAGGCTGCGGCCGATCGCCGATCGGCTGGAGGGTTACGACATCTCGGCCGGCATGCTGAGGCAGGCGCGCGCCAAAGGCGTCTACGATCTGCTCGTCAAGACGGACCTGCAGGATTTTTGCTATTCTGGCCCGAAAGCCGATCTGGTGACGGCGGCCGATGTGTTCATCTATGCCGGCGCGCTCGACAGGGTGGTGAACAAGATTGCCGGAATGCTTGCCGGCGGCGGTCTGTTTGCGTTCTCCGTCGAGACGCTCCCGGGCGGAGAATCGTCTGACAGCGCCGGCTTCGCCCTGCAGCCGTCGCGCCGCTACGCGCATTCGCAAGGCTATGTAGAGCGGGTTCTGGATGCCGACGGCTTTTCGATCCTGTCGCTGCAGGCAACGATCATCCGGCAGGATCGCCGCGAACCGGTCGAAGGGCTGGCCGTAGTGGCAAGCTTGCTTTCCGGCAGCGTAAAATCTGGCTAAGACTTCTGCCGCTGCGCATGAGAAGCCGCAGCTGCGAAAGACAAGGAGCACGTTCATGCGCTGGAACATGACGGTCTTGGCATCTTGCCTGGCGATGGCCGGCTGCGTCGGCAATTCGATGTCCGAACGGCAGGACGAAAACGTCCAGTCCTCGCTGCTATATGACAAGGTGCCTTGCGATCAATTGCTGGCGCAACGAAACGGCCTGGCGCAGCAATATCATCTGCCGGTGGACGCCAAGCCGTCGTTCTCCAACCCGGCGACGGGCTTTGGCCCGTTCACGCCGGATATGCGCTCAAAAGCCAAACGCGACGCCGACCAGGCAAGCGGCAAGATCGACGCCATGAACCGGTCGATCAGCCGGCGCGAATGCGGCAAGCCGGCCAAACAGAACAAGCTCGGCCTGACCTGACCGGATCCTAATCCGCCACCTTCCACTGCTCGCGTGAGGCGCTGGCGGGATAGACGCCGAGAATGCGCATTTCGCGCGAGAAAAAGCGCAACTCGTCGAGTGCCAGCTTCACCAGCGGATCGTCGGGATGACCCTCGATATCGGCGTAGAACAGCGTCGCTGTAAACGCGCCGAGCTGGTAGCTTTCCAGCTTGGTCATGTTGATGCCGTTGGTGGCGAAGCCGCCCATCGCCTTGTAGAGCGCCGCCGGCACATTGCGGACGCGGAAGATGAAGGTCGTCATCATCCTGGCGTCGGCCGAGGGACGTTCGGCCCATTGCTTGTTCTTGGTCAGCACGACGAAGCGGGTGACGTTGCTGTCGGTGTCCTCGACATTCTCCTCGATGATGTCGAGCCCGTAGAGGGTCGAGGCCAGCGCCGGCGCCAGCGCGGCCATGGTGCGGTCCTTCATCGCGGCGACCATCTTGGCGGCGCCCGCTGTGTCGCCGGCAACCGTCGCCTTCCAGCCGTTCTTGCGGATGTATTTGCGGCATTGGCCGAGCGCGTGGATGTGGCTGTGCACGGTCCTGATCTCGTCGCGCCTGACGCCGGGCAGCACCATCAGCTGGAAGTGGATCGGCAGAAAGTATTCGCCGATGATGTGCAGCTTCGATTCCGGCAAGAGGTGATGGATGTCGGCGACTCGGCCGGCAATGGTGTTCTCGATCGGGATCATCGCCAGATCGGCCTTGCCGGTCTCGACGGCGTTGAAGGCGTCCTCGAAGGTCGGGCACGGCAACGGCTCCATTGACGGGAACATGTTGCGGCAGGCGGTGTCGGAATTGGCGCCCGGCTCGCCCTGGAAGGATATTTTGTTGGTCTTTTCAGGCATGCGCAGAGTCTCGGGAATTGGGGGAAGAATTTCTTAGCTGGAAAGGTGCGCCCTGGCGCGTTCGAGATCGTCCGGCGTATCGACGCCAAGCGGCACCGACTGCACGATCTCCGCATCGATGCGCATGCCGGCCTCCAGCGCCCGCAACTGCTCCAGCCGCTCGCGGCGCTCCAGCGGCGACGGCCTCAGCGCAACGAAGCGTTCGAGCGCGGCGCGGCGATAGGCATAGAGGCCGATATGATGGTAGAGCGGGCCTTCGCCCCAAGGGGCGGTGGCGCGGGTGAAATAGAGCGCCCTGAGCCGCGTCGTCGAGAGTGGCGAGCCGACCAGCTTGACGACGTTCGGATTGGTCTTTTCCTCGTCGCGTACGATCTCGACGCAGAGCGTGGCGATATCCACCGCTGCGTTCTCGAAAGGCTTCAGCACGGCGCCGATAACAAGGGGGTCGATGGTCGGCAGATCGCCCTGCACATTGACGATCGTCTCGACGCTGTTGCCAGGGTCGAGGATGGTCAGCGCTTCGAAGATGCGGTCGGAACCGGTTTCGTGGTCCGCCCGCGTCATCACCGCCTCGAAACCATGCGCGCGCACCGCCTCCGCAACGCCTTGCGTGTCGGTGGCGACGACGACCCGGCCGAGCCCGGCCTCGGCAGCACGGCGGGCGACGTGGACGATCATCGGAGTGCCGGCAATGTCGGCCAGCGGCTTGCCCGGCAGGCGCGTCGAGGCCATGCGGGCCGGGATCAGGATGAGCGTGGACATGAGGCGGGCAGGGGCTCGAAAAAGAGGGGGACAAAAGTGGCAAAAGGTCTCACTGGCAGCGCCCTTATAGGTGTTGCAACGCCGGAGCAAAAGACCTAGTTTCCGCGCGATTTGACCGCCTCGCAGGGTGGTTCACGATACCGACGGACGGAGTGGACGGATCGGTCCGCCGGAAAAGGGAGCCTGGGGCGTATGGATTCCAACGAAGTCAACAAGCTGCTCGCCGGCTTTCTCGGCACGGTGTTCATCGTCTTTTCCGTTGGCATCGTATCCGACGCGCTGTTTGCCTCGCCGGCGCCGGAAAAGCCCGGCTTCGCCATCGAGGCGACCGAGCCCGCCGAAGGCGGCCCGGCCGCTCCCGCCGCGGCCGTGAAGCCGATCGCCGAGCTGCTGACCACTGCCAACGCCGAAGCGGGCGCCGCCATCTTCAAGAAATGCCAGGCTTGCCACTCCGGCGAAAAGGGTGGCCCCAACAAGGTTGGGCCCGACCTCTGGGACATCGTCGACCGTCCGGTCGCCGAGCATGAGGGCTTTGCCTATTCGGCCGGCATGAAGGAGTTCTCCAAGGGCGGCAGCGAGAAGTGGACCTACGACAATCTCAACCACTTCATCACCTCGCCGAAGAAGTTCGTGAAGGGCACGGCGATGGGCTTCGCCGGCCTGCCGAAGGATGAGGACCGCGCCAACGTCATCGCCTATCTGCGCACGCTGTCGGACAATCCGAAGCCGCTGCCGGCGCCCGGCGCCTCGGCCGAAAACGCCCCCGCCAAGCCGGCCGAAGGTGCAGTCCCTGCCAAGCCGGCAGAAGGCGCGGCGCCAGCCGCCCCGGCGGCACCCGCAAAATAACAAAACTGTAATGACATTATCCTTGAAAAAGCCGGGTTCAGCCCGGCTTTTTCGTTAGGAAAAATGCATATGCGACGACAAAGCCGCTCGGTTGCGGTTTTCAGCGCCGCCAAATGATCTAGATTGGGCCCAGACGCTATGGTGACGGCGCTATATCGCGAAGAGGAGAACGCATGACGGTTGGCCGAGCGCGGGCGCTTCTGAAATCAGTGCTGTTTGTGGCTGCTTTTGCCGGCGGCCTGCAGGCGGCCTTCGCGGACGAATGGCGCACGACCTCGTCGCTGATCGGCGAATCCAAATACGGCGACAATTTCCAGCACTACGACTACGTCAATCCGGATGCGCCGAAGGGCGGCACAGTGAACTCAGTCGTGCTCGGCACGTTCGACAGCTTCAACCCCTATATCGTGCAGGGTTCGCCGGCCGCCGGCTTCGCGCAGTTCGGCGGCGGCCTGCTCTACGACACGCTGATGGAGCAGGCGACGGATGAGGGCAGCGTCAACCATCCGCTGATCGCCGATGCCTACAAATACCCGGCCGACTATTCCTCGGCGACCTACAGGCTCGATCCGCGCGCGAAATGGCATGACGGCCAGCCGATAACGACCGACGATGTGATCTGGTCGTTCCAGGTGCTGAAGGCCAACAGCCCGATGTACAGCCGCTATTTCGAGAACGTCACCGACGCGGTTGCGATCTCCGATCGCGAGGTGGAGTTCCATTTCAACCAGAAGGGCAATCGGGAGTTACCTCAAATCCTCGGCGGTCTCGTCGTGCTGCCCAAGCACTGGTGGGAGGGCACCGACGCCAACGGCAAGAAGCGCGACGTCACAAAGCCGACGCAGGAGCCGCCGCTCGGCTCCGCCGCCTACAAGATCGCCAGCTTCAAGCCGGGGTCCGAAATCATCTGGCAGCGCGTGCCGGACTACTGGGCGGCCAAGCTGCCGGTGAAAGTTGGCCGTGAGAATTTCGACAGGCAGCGTTTCACCTATTTTCTCGACGACAATGCCGCCTGGCAGGCCTTCACCAAGGGCGGGCTGGACGACATCAAGCCGGAGAACAGTTCGAGGCGCTGGAACACGGCCTATGACTTCCCGGCAGTTCAGGCCGGCGACGTCATCAAGAAGGAATTCAAGACCGCGTCGCCCGAACCGATGCAGGCCTTCATGCTCAACACCAGGCGCCCGCTGTTTAGGGATCGCCTGGTGCGCGCCGCATTGATGTATCCTTTCGACTTCGAGACGATGAACCGGACCCTGTTCTTCGGTTCCAACACCCGCACCAGCAGCTATTTCCAGGGCACCGAACTGGCGTCGAGCGGCCTGCCGCAAGGCAAGGAACTCGAAATCCTCGAGCAGTACCGTGACAAGCTGCCGCCTGAAGTCTTTACCCAGGAATTCAAGCTGCCGGTCTACGACAACCCGCAGGCTGAGCGCAAATACCTGAAGACCGCGGTCGATCTGTTCGCCAAGGCAGGCTGGATCATCAAGGGCGGCAAGATGGTCAACGCCAAGACCGGCGAACCGTTCAAATTCGAGATCCTCGGCTGGAACGACACCGACCAGGTCATCGCCAGCCCGTATATCGCCAATCTGCGCAAAATCGGCGTCGACGCAACGCTGCGCCTGATCGACCAGACCCAGTATATCAACCGAGTCACCCACTTCGACTTTGACGTGGTCACTTCGATACTCGGGCAGTCGGACTCTCCCGGCAATGAACAGCGCGATTTCTGGAGCTCCAAAGCCGCCGATACGCCGGGATCACGCAATTACGCCGGCATCAAGAATCCGGTCGTCGATGCGCTGGTCGACCGCATCATCTTTGCCACCGACCGCGACGATCTGGTTGCCGCCACCCATGCGCTCGACCGGGTGCTGCTGTGGAACTACTATGTCGTGCCGCAATATTACCGCGCCGTGGTTTGGCTGGCCTACTGGAACAAGTTCGGTATGCCGGAGAAGCAGCCCGCCTATAGCGGCGTCGACCAGAATTCCTGGTGGATCGACCCGGTCAAGGAAAAGGCACTGGCGGCCAAATACAAGAGTGGCAATTGATGACGGCGCTGCCCCGTCGCGACTTCCTCGCCCTGGGCGGTGCCGCCGCCGCTGCGGCACTGCTGCCAGGCCGAGCTTTCGCGGCCATTCCGACCGGCGTGAAACTGCACGGGTTGTCGGCTTTTGGCGATCTCAAATACGGGCCGGATTTCGCGCATTTCGACTATGTCAATCCAGACGCTCCCAAGGGCGGCCGGATGAATTTCGCCCCGCCGAACTCCACCCTCAATCAGAGCTTCCTGACTTTCAACACGCTGAACTCGCTGGTGTTGAAAGGGGATTCGCCGCCGCGCACCGAGCTCTGCTTCGATTCCCTGATGGCAAGGGCAGTCGATGAGCCGGATGCGGTCTACGGCCTGCTTGCCGAATCCGTCACCTTGTCGCAGGACCGCAACGGCTTCCGCTTCAGCCTGCGGCCACAAGCGCGCTTTCATGACGGCTCGCCGCTGACGGCTGAGGACGTTGTCTTCGCCTTGAACCTCTACAAAGACCGGGGACATCCGAACCTATCCCAAGCACTGCGGCATATGACGGATGCGGTCGCAATCGATCCGCTTACAGTCAGCCTTACCTTCAACGGCCAGCAGTCCGCGCAGAATATCCTCGCCATCGTCGTAATGCCGGTCGTGTCCAAAGCCTTCTACACGGCCAATGATTTCGACGCCTCGACGATGATCCCACCGCTCAGTTCCGGACCGTACAGAGTGGGGCGGGTGGTGGCCGGGCAGACTGTCGAATATGAACGCGTCGCCGATTATTGGGGCCGCGATCTGGCCGTGAACCGCGGGCTTAATAATTTCGACCGTATCCGTATCGATTTCTACCTTGATCGCCAGGCAGCGTTTGAAGCGTTCAAGAAAGGGGATACGCATTTTCGCGAGGAGTTCACCGCGCGGGTATGGGCGACCGGCTACGACTTTCCAGCGCTGAAGGATGGCAGGGTCGTCAAACGCGAATTTCCCGGCGAGAAAACGCCATCCATGCAGGCTGTCGCACTCAATCAGCGCCGTCCGCAGTTCCGCGACATTCGCGTGAGACAGGCAATCGCCTATTGCTTCGACTTCGAATGGACCAGGCGGGTTCTGTTTTTCGACTCCTACGAGCGTTCGCAATCGAACTTCGAGCGGTCGGACTACAAGGCCAAGGGCCTACCCTCACCCCAGGAATTGAAACTGCTGGAGCCGTTTCGAGCCGAGTTGCCGCCGGAGACCTTCGGCGATCCGGTGATGCAACCCGTCTCCGACGGTTCGGGCCACGACCGCAAGCTGCTGCGCGAGGCTTCGAGACTGCTTGCCGAAGCCGGCTGGAAGCGAACGGGCAATTTCGTCGTCAATGACAAGGGCGACCGGCTGCGGGTGGAAATGCTGGCCGAGGACGATGGCCTCGTTCGCATCTTCCTTCCGTGGTCCGAGAATATGAAGGCGATCGGCATCGACGCTTCGGTCCGCCAAGTCGATTCGGCGCAGTTTGAAGCGCGGCAGAGCAATTTCGACTTCGACTTCAACATGCTCGCATGGTCGATCGGAGCGACGCCAACCGCCGATGGTTTGGAGATCCTCTATGCTTCCCGGATGGCGAAAACGCCGGGGATGCGCAACTATCCGGGCACGGAAAGCAAAGCCATCGACGCGCTGATCGAGGCAGCCGGCAAGGCGCAGAGCCGGATCGAACTCGTCACCGCGCTCAACGCGCTCGATCGGGTCTTGCGCGCGCGGCTAGACTGGATTCCAACATACCATCTGGCGAATCACCGGGCTGCCTTCTGGGACATGTTCGGCTTTCCCGCTCAAAAGCCGGATTACGACTTTCCGGTCGAGACGCTGTGGTGGTTCGACAAAGACAAGGCGGCAAAAATTGGCAAAGCCTGAATTTCTTGCGAGCGCTGGCGCCGCCCCTCACCTGCCTGCCGGCATCCTCTCCCCGTATAGCGACGGGGAGAGGGGCGCTTTCATCGATGGTTTCGCCGATCATAAGCGTCGCAATAGAAGCGCCGAGACTACGGCCAGCCCCTTTCTCCCCGTCACTATACGGGGAGAAATGTCCGGCAGGACAATGAAGGGCGGCACCGTCTTCGGCAATTGGCCTGGGGCGATTGCCTTAGGTGCACCTTCAGACACAATGGTCGTCCTCAAGGAGGGTAAAGCCTGATGGGCGCCTACATACTGCGCCGCATCCTTTTGATGATCCCGACGCTGTTCGGCATCATGGCGGTGTCGTTTGCCGTCATCCAGTTTGCTCCGGGCGGGCCGGTCGAGCAGGTCATCGCCAGGCTGACCAACCAGGGCGGCAGCGATCGCCTCGGCGGCGGCGGGGGTGATGCCGGCGGCGCCAATGTCGATGTCGCCGGCGACGTCGGCTCGAAATACCGCGGCGCGCAAGGGCTCGATCCGGAATTCATCAAGAAGCTGGAGAAGCAGTTCGGCTTCGACAAGCCGCCGCTCGAGCGCTTCGGCATGATGCTGTGGAACTATCTCCGCTTCGATTTCGGCGACAGCTATTTCCGCGACATATCGGTGCTCGACCTGATCCTGGAAAAGATGCCGGTGTCGATCTCGATCGGGCTGTGGATCACGCTCTTGTCCTATCTGATCTCGATCCCGCTCGGCATCCGCAAGGCGGTCAAGGACGGCTCCACTTTCGACGTCTGGACCAGCGGCGTCGTCATCGTCGGCTACGCGATTCCGGGCTTCCTGTTCGGCATCTTGCTGATGGTGCTGTTTGCCGGCGGCTCGTTCTGGGACTGGTTTCCGCTGCGCGGCATCACCTCCGACAATTGGGACCAGCTGTCCTGGCCGCAGCGGATCGTCGACTATTTCTGGCATATGACCCTGCCGCTGACCGCGCTGGTGCTGTCGGCCTTCGCCACGACGACGCTTTTGACCAAGAATTCCTTCCTCGAGGAAATCCGCAAGCAATATGTGGTCACCGCCCGCGCCAAGGGCCTGTCGGAGCGGCAGGTGCTCTATGGCCACGTCTTCCGCAACGCCATGCTGATCGTCATCGCCGGTTTCCCCGGCGCCTTCATCTCGGCCTTCTTCACCGGCTCGCTGCTGATCGAGAACATCTTTTCGCTCGACGGCCTCGGCCTGCTCGGCTTCAACTCGGTGGTGCAGCGCGACTATCCGGTAGTGTTCGCCAATCTCTACATATTCTCGCTGCTTGGCCTGTTCGTCGGGCTTTTGTCCGACCTGATCTATACCTGGGTCGATCCGCGCATCGATTTCGAGCGGAGAGACGTCTGATGGCGCGGACCATGGCCGAAACGGCGCCGCCTCGAATCGCGCGGCCCTTTCTGTCGCCGCTCAACCAGCGGCGCCTGCAGAACTTCAAGTCCAACCGGCGCGGCTACTGGTCGTTGTGGATTTTCCTGTTCCTGTTCGTGCTGTCGCTGGTTTCGGAATTGGTCGCCAACGACAAGCCGATCATCGCCTCCTACAAGGGCGAGATCCTGTTTCCGGTCCTGGTCGCCTATCCCGAGGAGAAGTTCGGCGGCTTCTATGCGGTCACCGACTACCGCGACCCGGTGATCCAGGACGAGATCAACGCCAATGGCTGGATGGTCTGGCCGCCGGTGCGCTACTCCTACCAGACCGTCAACAACGCTATTCCCGAAGCAGCACCGACCAAGCCGTCCTGGCTCTACGACAAGAAGACGCGCTGCAACCAGTATCCGAAAGGCGAGGCAGACCCCAATTGCAACGTCGGCAACTGGAACTGGCTGGGCACCGATGACCAGGCCCGCGACGTGCTGGCGCGCGTCATCTACGGCTTCAGGATCTCGGTGCTGTTTGGCCTGATCCTGACTGCCGGCTCGGCGCTGATCGGCGTGGCGGCCGGCGCTCTGCAGGGCTATTTCGGCGGCTGGACCGACCTCCTGTTCCAGCGTTTCATCGAGATCTGGTCGGCCATCCCGGTGCTATACCTGCTCTTGATCGTCGCCGCCATCCTGCCGCCTGGCTTCTTCATCCTGCTCGGATTGATGCTGCTGTTCTCCTGGGTGGCACTGGTTGGCGTGGTGCGGGCCGAGTTCCTGCGCGCCCGTAACTTCGAATATGTCAATGCGGCGCGCGCGCTCGGCGTGTCCAACGTCACCATCATGTTCCGGCATCTGCTGCCCAACGCCATGGTGGCGACGCTGACCTTCCTGCCCTTCCTGCTCAGCGGCTCGATCTCGACGCTGACCTCGCTCGACTATCTCGGCTTCGGCCTGCCGCCCGGCGCCGCGTCGCTGGGTGAGCTGTTGAAGCAGGCGCAGCGCAACCTCAACGCCCCTTGGCTCGGCATTTCCGGCTTCGTCGTCATCTCGCTGATGCTGTCGCTGCTGGTCTTCGTCGGCGAGGCCACGCGCGACGCCTTCGATCCGCGCAAGACGTTCAGATGAGCGACACCCCGCTGCTTTCGGTCCAGGATCTCAGCGTCGCCTTCACGCAAGCCGGCGACCAGTCGATGGCCGTCGACCATATTTCCTTCGACCTTGCCAAGGGCGAGACGGTGGCGCTGGTCGGCGAATCCGGCTCCGGCAAGTCGGTCACCGCGCTGTCGGTTCTGAAGCTGCTGCCCTATCCGACCGCCAGCCACCCGTCGGGAAAGATCCTGTTCCTCGGCGCCGACCTGCTTGCCGCCGACGAGAGAGACCTGCGCCGCGTGCGCGGCAACAAGATCACCATGATCTTCCAGGAGCCGATGACCTCGCTCAACCCGCTGCATACGATCGAGCAGCAGATCGTCGAGGTATTGAAGCTGCATCAGGGCCTGGGGGATCGCAAAGCCAAGGCGCGCACGCTGGAACTTCTGCACGAGGTCGGCATCCGCGAACCGGAAAAACGGCTCGACGCCTATCCGCACCAGCTATCCGGCGGCCAGCGCCAGCGCGTCATGATCGCCATGGCGCTGGCCAACGAGCCTGAACTTTTGATCGCCGACGAGCCGACGACGGCGCTCGACGTCACCGTCCAGGCGCAGATCCTCGAATTGCTGGCCGGCCTGAAAAGCCGCAAGAACATGTCGATGCTGTTCATCACCCACGATCTCGGCATCGTCAGGAAGATCGCCGACCGGGTCTGCGTGATGACCAAGGGCAAGATCGTCGAGACCGGCCCGACCAAGGAGATATTCGCCAATCCGCAGCACGCCTACACGCGGCATCTGCTTGCCGCCGAGCCGAAAGGCAAGCCGCCGGCGGCCAACCAGACCGCCAAGCCGGTGATGGTCGGCAAGGACGTCAAGGTCTGGTTTCCGATCAAGAAGGGCTTCTTCCGGCGCACCGTCGACAATGTGAAGGCGGTCGACGGCATCGACGTCGCCGTGCGGGCCGGCCAGACGCTTGGCGTCGTCGGCGAATCCGGCTCAGGCAAGACGACGCTCGGCCTGGCGCTGGCCAGGATGATCTCGTCGACCGGGACCATCCAGTTCAACGGACGCGGCATCGATCAGCTGTCCTTCAACGAAATGCGGCCGTTGCGGCGCGAGTTGCAGATCGTCTTCCAGGATCCGTTCGGTTCGCTCAGTCCACGCATGTCGGTCGCCGAGATCATCGAGGAAGGGTTGAAGATCCATGAGCCGAAGCTGTCGCCTGATGCGCGCGACGAGCGTGTCGTCGACGTGCTGAAGGAAGTCGGCCTCGATCCGGCGACGCGCAACCGCTATCCGCACGAATTCTCCGGCGGCCAGCGCCAGCGCGTCGCCATCGCGCGCGCCATGGTGCTCAACCCGCGTTTCGTCATGCTGGACGAGCCGACCTCGGCGCTCGACATGAGCGTGCAGGCGCAGGTCGTCGACCTCTTGCGCAGCCTGCAGGCCAAGCACGACCTCGCCTACCTCTTCATCAGCCACGATCTGAGGGTCATCCGCGCGCTCGCCAACGAAGTCATCGTCATGCGCAATGGCAGGATCGTCGAGGCCGGTCCTTCCGAACAGATTTTCGGCAAACCGCGGACCGACTATACAAAGGCGTTGATCTCGGCCGCCTTCAAGATCGAAACGGCGCCGGTCGGCATCGTCAGCGAGTAGATTTTCGCCAGAGATCATGCACAAAATCAAAACGCTGCCGCGCCTTGCGCGTCGGGACGCGAACGCTGTTGGTAAAAAGGGAAAAACAATCCGCAATGGAAAAAGGCCGCATCCTGCTTGCCCTCACCGGTATTCATCCGCTGCGCTGGCGCGAACTGCTGTCGGCGGAGCGCGAGGTGGTGCTCGAGCCGAACGGCGCCGGCGATCCCTCGATCACCTATGCGGTGGTGTGGAAACAGCGGCCGAACCTGTTGTCGTCGCTGCCCAATCTGCGCGCCATCTTCTCGATCGGCGCCGGCGTCGACCACATCTTCGCCGATCCCACCTTGCCCGACGTACCGGTCGTCAAGGTGGTGGCCGACAACCTGACCCAGTACATGACCGAATACGTCGTCTGGCGGGTGCTCGACCACCATCGCCAGGGCATGCTCTACCGCGCCCAGCAGCAGAAGAAGATCTGGCATGAACCGCAGCAGCGGCCGGCCAGCGACATCTCGGTCGGCATTATGGGGCTCGGCACGCTTGGCCGCGCGGCGGCATCGGTGCTGTTGTCGCTCGGCTTTCCCGTCAATGGCTGGTCGCGCAGCGACCGGCCGATGCAAGGTGTCTCGACTTACGCGGGCGAGGCCGGCCTGATCCCGTTCCTCAACGCCACCGATATCCTGGTGGTGCTGCTGCCGCTGACGCCGCAGACGCACGGCATCATCAACCACAGCGTGCTGAAGGAGCTGCGCAAGCGCAACGGCCTCGGCGGCTCAGTGCTGATCAATGCCGGGCGCGGCAGGCTGCAGAAGGACGCCGACATTTTGCGCGCACTGGACGACGGCACGCTGAAGGAGGCCAGCCTCGACGTGTTCGAGGTCGAGCCGCTGCCGAAGACCAGCCCGCTATGGAGCCATCCGAAAGTGTTCGTGACGCCGCATGCGGCGGCAACTTCCGATCCGGTCCACCTGGCGCCGATCATGCTGCGCCAGATGGACGCCTTCGAGCGCGGCGAACCGCTGGAAAATGTGGTAGACCGCAACGCCGGGTATTAGAGCGCCGCTTTCCAGTCTCAGCCCCAGCCGAGCGGCACGCAGTCGATCTCCATAAACGCCTCGACTTCCGGGATCCAGCGGTCGCGGACGAAGGCGACGTGGTCGGGATGGTCGTTGTAGCCGGAATAGGCCCGCTGATCGGCGAACTCCATCGAGAAGCCGAAGCGGTAGTCGTTCTTGGGACTGACCTGCCGCAACTGCTCGAAATGTGTGACGCCCTTTATCGCCGTAAGAATCCTCTTGGCGTCGGCGAGGAACCGTTTTTCCTCGAGCGAATGCGGCGGGTGTTTCAGCGTGAACACGACGGTGTGACGGATCATTTTTTGCTCCTGCGATGTCTTCGTGTCACGCGCTGTCAGCCCAGGCGCGGATGAGGTTATAGGCGATCGCCCCCTTCGGCGGTGTCACCAGGCCGCCCGGATGCTCGCGGGCCAGCATCGACAGCACCTCGTCGCGAAAGAACCAGCGGCAATCTTCCAGCTCGTTGAGGTCGGGGTGGATATCGTCGTTGAGCGGTTCGCCGAAGCAGCCGATCATCAGCGAATAGGGAAACGGCCAGGGCTGGCTGGCGTGGTAGACGACGCGGCCAAGCCTGATGCCGGCTTCCTCCAGCGTTTCGCGGCGCACCGCCGCCTCGATCGTCTCGCCCGGCTCGATGAAACCGGCGAGCGCCGAATACATGCCGGGCCCGAAATGCCGGCCGCGGCCGAGCAGGCATTTTTCGCGTGTTGCCGTCAGCATGATCGCCACCGGGTCGGTGCGCGGAAAGTGCTCCGTACCGCAGGCCGGGCAATGCCGCTTGTAACCGCCCGCCCGCATCTCGGCTTCGGTGCCGCATTTGCTGCAGAAGCGATGGCTGGCATGCCAGGCGAGCAGCGCCGCCCCTTGCGCCAGCGCGCCGGCCGCCGCTTCGTCGATCAGCCCCTGCATATAGACCGAGCGATAGTCGATCGCCTTGATCGTCTCGGGAAGCTGCTCGGGCTCGACCCCGGCCGGCACCGCCAGCACCGGGCCGCTTTCGGAAAAACCGAGCAGGACGCCGTTTTCGAGCGATGCTTCGAGCGGCCGGCATTCGGCCACGCCGAACCAAGGGTCGAATGCGCCTTGCGCAAGCTTCAAATAGAGCCGGCCGCCACGCATCAGCAAAAGCCGCGCCGAGGGATCGGCGAGTGCCTTTTCGACGGAATCGTCGGCGCGGTTTTCGGACTGCCGGTCGATAATGTTGCCGGCGAAGCCGACGAACTGGCTCGGCTCGCGCAAGGGCGCGTCAAACAGGCGAAAGCTCATGCAGACTCGGGAAGGTTCAAGGTGGACACGGGAGAGGCTTATAGCGCTGCCTTGATCTTTTCCGCAAACTTGCGAAGGTCGGAGCGCTGATAGGGCTCGCGCAGGCCGTGCCCCCACACCGGGCCGGGCCAGCCGGGATCGCCTTCCGAGCGGGCAATGACGTGTACATGCAACTGGCGCACGATGTTGCCGAGTGCGCCGGTGTTGATCTTGGTGCAGCCGGTCACCCGCTTCAGCGCCAGCGCCACCATGTTGGTCTCGAAGGTCAGCATCGCCTGGTCGAGCGGCGTCATGTCGTGGATTTCCTCGATGCCCGGCCGCTGCGGCACCAGCAGCAGCCATGGCCAGCGGCGGTCGTTCATGACGCGCAATTCGCACAGGCCGAGCCACATCAGCTGTTCGCTGTCGGCTTCCAGCTGGGCGTCAAGCGTGAATCCGGCCTTGAGGCCCGGCAACATCGGCGTTTCCCTCACTTTTTGACGTTTTTTGAACTCCATCGACGCTAGAGCGGCTTCCCAGGGGCCGCAAGGGGCAGCAAGCAACATTGGCCGTCGCGGCGCTGATTGTGCGCGAAGAAGTGAGGGCCCGGGCAAATTGCATCAGGTTGGCGCTGCCCCGCCGAGGTCGACGATTTTGATCGCGGCCACATTTTGTTCTTGCTTTGTGCCGGCAGCTATGCTAGTAATCTCGCTATGGTGATTATTCGCACCAACGACCCGCCCGCCAAGGCGGGTTTTTGGTTTCAGCTTTCGCCGTCGCTCAAGGCCCCTATCATCCGCACTTGCATTTCATCGCCGGATTGCCGATATGGAGGCTGGGAGGTTGGTGGTGGACGGTCCACTCGCCAACCGGGTCAGGTCCGGAAGGAAGCAGCCCTAACGAGCCCGGAACGGGTCATTGTTCCAGCCTCCCGCCTCTTCGCCTTTTGCCCCGACATTGACGGCGCCAAGCCGTGCGGGCGAAACTATGCGCAGGAATCGGCCGCCTCCAGTGGCAGCCCTTGGAGCTTAACGGGCGAATGAGCGAAGCCGGAAACGAGGCCGGGAAATTGGACAAGCCTGCCGCCTACCGCGTGCTGGCGCGCAAATACCGACCGTCGAATTTCTCCGAACTGATCGGCCAGGAGCCGATGGTCCGCACGTTGACCAATGCCTTTGCCACCGGCCGCATCGCCCAGGCCTGGATGCTGACCGGCGTGCGTGGCGTCGGCAAGACGACGACCGCGCGCATACTCGCGCGGGCCCTGAACTACAAAACATCGACCGTCGACCAGCCGTCGGTCGACCTTGCCGTGCTCGGCGAGCATTGCCAGGCGATCATGGAAGGCCGGCATGTCGATGTCATCGAGATGGACGCCGCCTCGCATACCGGCATCGACGACATCAGGGACATCATCGAGCGTGTGCGCTACGCCCCGGTGTCGGCGCGCTACAAGGTCTACATCATCGACGAAGTGCACATGCTTTCCAACCAGGCCTTCAACGGCCTGCTGAAGACGCTGGAAGAGCCGCCGCCGCACGTCAAGTTCATCTTCGCCACCACCGAAATCCGCAAGGTGCCGATCACCGTCCTGTCGCGCTGCCAGCGTTTCGACCTCAGGCGCATCGATGCGGCAATGATCAAGGCCGACCTTGCCAGGATAGCCGGTCTGGAGGGCATCGAAGTCGAAGACGATGCGCTGGCGATGATCGCGCGCGCGGCCGAAGGCTCGATGCGCGATGCGCAGTCGATCCTCGACCAGGCGATCGCCCATGGCGGCGGCGCGGTCAGCGCCGAAGCGGTGCGTGCCATGCTCGGCCTTGCCGACCGTGCCCGCATCGTCGACCTGTTCGAACATGTCATGAAGGGCGACGTCGCCGCCGCACTTGCCGAATTCCGTGCCCAGTACGATACCGGCGCCGATCCTGCCGCGGTGCTGACCGACCTTGCCGAGTTCAACCATCTGGTCACCCGTCTGCGTTTCGTGCCGGCTGCCATCGACGACGCCTCGCTGTCCGAGGACGAGCGCCGGCGCGGCGCCGATTTCGCCAGCACGCTGTCGGTCAAGGTGCTGTCGCGGACGTGGCAGATGCTCTTGAAAGGTATTCCCGAGGTGCAGACCTCCAACCGCCCGGTCAGCGCCGCCGAGATGGTGCTGATCCGGCTGGCCCATGCCGCCGACCTGCCGACGCTGGACGAGGCGCTGAAATCGCTGGAGAACGGCGGCACACTGCCGGGCGCTGCGCCGCGCGTGAATGGCACGCCGGCAAGCCCCGGCCCCGCAAACCACGCGCCTGCAAGCGGTGGCGCCGTGGCGCAGGCGCGGATGCCGACGTCCAATGGCGGCGCCCAGACAATGCGCCTGGTCGAGACGATGCGCCTGGTCGAGGCCGAGCCCGTGCCGACCAACTTCGTTGCTCCGCCGGAGCCGGCGGTCGAGGCGTCGCCGGTGCCGGTGAAATCGCTGGCCGACATTATCGCCCTTGCCGACGCCCAGCGCGACATGGCCTTCAAGGTGCTGGTGAAGCGTTGCGTGCGCCTGGTGCGCATCGAGCCCGGTCGTATCGACGTCAGCCTGACCGACGATGCGCCGAAGATGTTGCTCAATGATTTGACCGCCAAGCTGCGCGCCTGGACCGGCCGCAACTGGCTGGTGTCGCTGTCGAAGGACGAGGGCGGCCAGACCTTGGCCGAGATGGAATCGACAAAGCGCGAAAACGCCTTCCTCGATGCCAAGAGCGACCCGACGGTCGCCGCCATCCTGGCGCGCTTTCCCGGTGCCAAGATCATCGACGTGCGCATTCCCGATGCGCCGGAAGCCGACGAGGCCGAAGTGCCGGTCGAGCCGCCGGCCGACGACGACGAAACCTGAACAACCTGGACCAGCTGCAAAGGACAGTGCGATGAAAGACCTTCTCGGCATGATGGGCAAGGCAAAGGAAATGCAGGCCAAGTTCCAGGCCATGCAGGATGAGATCGCCACGCTGGAAGCCACCGGGCAGGCCGGCGGCGGCCTGGTCAGCGTGACGCTGACCGGCAAATTCGAGATGAAGTCGCTGAAGATCGACCCGGCGCTGTTCAAGGAAGACGAGGTCGAGATTCTCGAGGACCTGCTTCTCGCTGCCCACAACGACGCCAGGACCAAGGTCGAGCAGATCATGCAGGAGAAGACCAGGGCGCTGACCGCGGGCCTACCGATCCCGCCGGGAATGAAACTGCCGTTCTAAGGCTAGTGCATGTCGCGCAAAAGTGTGCAGCGGTTTTGCGATAACGACATGCATCAAAACAAGAACCTAAAGCGCGTCGCATGAGGCCGGTCGAACGCGACGCGCTAGTCAATCGGTATGCCGTTACAGTGGCCGAAGAGTGCAGCGGCCCAGTGCTCGCTCTACCGCCAACTGTGTCTATTGGGCAACTCCCCACACTTAATAACGCTTTAGCCATCTTTTTGCCTGAAAGTGTCTCATTCTTGCCGCAACCAGGGGCGGGCTGGCAGCAGAATTGAGGGGACACCTGTTGATCTCTACCCGATGGAAGACGCCGTTGCGGCTCGGCGTCGTTATCTCGCCGCTGTTTTTGGCCGCTTGCAGTCAGACCGCCTCGCACGGCATGTCCAGCCTGACCGATGCCATTACGCCGAGTTTCCTGAGCTCGCGCTCCTACAATTCCACGCCGAAGGAGAAGGAATGCCTGGAGCGGGCGATGTTCTTCGAGTCCAACCGCTCCAGCCGTGACGGCATGATTGCGGTCGGCACCGTGGTGATGAACCGGCTGCGGTCCGGCAATCACGGCAACACCATCTGCCAGGTCGTCGGCGAGCGCGGGCAGTTCGCGCCGGGCGTCATGACACGGCCGATGAATTCGAAGGCGATGCCCGACGTCGAGGAAGCCGCCGAGGCGGTGCTCAAGGGCGAGCGCAAAGCCAAGCTGAAGAACACCATGTATTTCCACACCGCCGGCCTGCGCTTCCCCTACAGGAACATGCACTACACCATGGTCGCCGGCGGCAATGCCTTCTATGAAAAGCGCGGCCGCAACTGGCAGCCGCTGCCGGACGAACCGGTGGTCGCCCTGGCCCAGGCCAAGCCGCAAGCGCCTGCCGCTCAGGCCATACTTGTCGCCTCGGCGGAGCCGGCTCGCGAGGTCAAGCCGACATTCGCCAAGGCAACCTATGTTACCGCCGCCGCATCGCTGCCGGCAAAGCAGACAAGGGTGACCGCCGGAATGGCGACCCCGGAGAAGGCGACGGCGGAGAAGCCGATGCTTGTGGCGCTGCAGGAACCAATGCAGGAGCCGGATGCGGCCCGTTTTGGCGGAACCGTGAGCGAGCGGCCTGTCGCCTCCTTCCAGGCCGCGCCGGCAGAGCCGACAATGTCGTTCGAGGCGACGCCCGAGAACACCGACGCCATCGGCGCGATGATCGCCGGCCAGACCCGACCACTGGAAGAAAACTGAGGGCGGCAGCACTGGCCGCGACGTCGGCCTTCCCTTCTCCCCTTGTGGGAGAAGGTGGCCTCGCGGAGCGAGGTCGGATGAGGGGTGCTCCAGCTTGGCATCGACGGCGCTCCGGCCAACACCCCTCAACCGTCTTGGCGCTGCGCGCCAATCCACCTTCTCCCACAAGGGGAGAAGGGAAGAGCGGAGCCCCTGGCCGCTCAACTGTTCCAAAGCGCGCGGAAAAATCCTAAACCGGTGCGATGTCGAAGCGAATCGCCGGTCCCGAGATCGAACGCCTGATCCAGCTGCTGGCCAAGGTGCCGGGGCTCGGTCCGCGTTCGGCACGCCGTGCCGCGCTCCACCTCATCAAGAAGAAGGAACAGCTGCTGGCGCCGCTCGCCGCCGCCATGGGCGAGGCGGTCGACAAGGTGCGCATCTGCTCGACCTGCGGCAATGTCGATACCTCAGATCCATGTATGATCTGCACCGACCCCCGCCGCGACCCCACTACGCTCATCGTCGTCGAGGACGTGGCCGACCTTTGGGCGTTGGAGCGGGCGACAGCCATGAACGTGCGCTACCATGTGCTCGGCGGTACGCTGTCGCCGCTCGACGGCATTGGTCCTGATGAGCTCAACATCCGTTCGCTGGTCGATCGCGTCGCCGGCGGCGAAGTCAAGGAAGTGATCCTCGCCGTCAACGCCACGGTCGAGGGCCAGACCACCGCGCACTACCTCACCGACCAGCTTTCCGGCTTCGACATCAAGGTGACGCGCCTGGCGCACGGTGTTCCGGTCGGCGGCGAACTCGATTATCTCGACGAAGGTACGCTGGCCGCAGCACTGAAGTCGCGGACAGTGTTTTGAGGCGAGCGGCGGGAAGGGTGCTTCTGTGATGATTGCATTCTGTCGCGCCCCCCTCTGTCCTGCCGGACATCTCCCCCTCAAGGGGGGAGATTGGCAGCCTCGATATCCCCGCCAAGCTTGCGACGTTGAAGATTGGCGAAAACAGACGCGACAGCCAATCTCCCCCCTGGAGGGGGAGATGTCCGGCAGGACAGAGGGGGGCGCGACAGGACGCCGACTTCGCAGGCTGGCCGTCGCGTTTTTTCTCGCCTTCCTCCTCGCCACTCCCGCCTCCGCCGCAAAAATCGACGACCAGTTCCACGCCTGGCTCAGCAACGACCTCTGGCCCGAAGCCAAGGCCAAAGGCATCTCTAGGAAAACCTTCGATGCCGCTTTCGACGGCGTCAAGCCGAACCTCAGGCTGCCCGACCTGGTGAAGCCGGGCGAGAAGGCGACGACGCCGCAGAAGCAGCATCAGGCCGAATTCGGTTCGCCGGGCGCCTATTTCGCTGAAAAGATAGTCCGAGCGGTGACCGCCGGCGGCCGCACCCGCGAGGCGACCAACGCCAGGACGCTTGCCGCGATCGAGAAACGCTACGGCGTGCCTGGCGAAGTGCTGCTGGCGATCTGGGGCCGCGAGAGCGGCTTCGGCGCGGCGAAGATGCCTTATGACGCCTTCGAGGTGCTGGGCACCAAGGCGTTCATGTCGACCAAGAACGAATTCTTCCGCACCGAGCTCTTGGCTGCGTTCGAGATCGTCGAGCGCGGGCTTGCCCCGGTCGGCGCGATGAAATCGTCTTGGGCAGGCGCGCTTGGCCAGCCGCAGTTCATGCCGACATCGTTCCTCAAGCATGCCGTCGATTTCGACGGCGACGGCCGCACCGACATCTGGAATTCGACGCCCGATATACTGGCCTCGATCGCCAATTATCTCGTCCATTATGGCTGGGTCAGGGGCCGCGGCTGGGGCTTCGAGGTGACTGTGCCGGACAGCGTCCCGTGCTCGCTCGAAGGTCCGGACCAGGGCAAGAAGATTTCCCAATGGGCTGATATGGGCATCAGGCGTGTGTCGGGTAAACCGTTCCCGCCGAGCGAACTGAAAGCCGAGGGCTTTCTTTTGATGCCGGCCGGGCGTAGCGGCCCGGCCTTCATCGTCACCCCCAATTTCTATGTGCTGAAGCAGTATAACACCAGCGATCTCTATGCCCTGTTCATCGGCCATGGCGCCGATCGCATCGCCCATGGCGACAGCAATTTCTCGGGCAATTGGGGCGCAGTCGGCGGGCTCTACCGCTCCGACATCGCCGCCCTGCAGCGGGCGCTGGAAGCCAAGGGCTACGATGTCGGCAGCGCCGACGGCCTGCCTGGCTTCAAGACGCGCCGCTCGATCGGCAAATGGCAGGCCAGCAACGGCCGTTCCGCTACCTGCTTTCCCGACGCCGACCTGGTTACCGCGCTGAAATAGCCGGATTTTCGCACCGCCGGTCTGGCCCAATCGACCGTTCTGCAAATGCTCGTTGCCGCGCTCGAAACCGCCGGATATGGTGAACCGGAACCGCATAAAAAATTGCCAAGACAACGGTCCGGGGATCACCGTTCGACGCGGCAAGAAATGCCACAACCCTGAGCCGGGAACTCAGGTCAACAAAAACAGGGAACAGTTAAAATGATGATGGAAAAGTTTGCTCTACGCTCCCGCTTCTTGCTCGCGGGCGCGGCCATGTCCGCGCTGCTTCTGGCCGGTGCGCCTGCCTTCGCGGTCACGCCCGCCGACACGCTGGTCGAGGGTTTCGCCATCGACGACATCATCACCATGGATCCGGGCGAAGCATTCGAATTGTCGACCGCAGAGGTCACCGGCAACACCTATGATCTTCTGGTACGCCTCGACCTCAGCGACACATCCAAGGTCAAGGGCGATCTCGCCGAAAGCTGGAGCGTCTCCGACGACGGCCTGACCTACACGTTCAAGCTCAAGCCCGGCCTCAAATTCGCCTCCGGCAATCCGATCACAGCGGCGGACGTCGCCTATTCGTTCGAGCGCGCCATCAAGCTCGACAAGAGCCCGGCCTTTATTATCGGCCAGTTCGGTATCGATGGCGGCAACGTCACCGAGAAAGCCAAGGCCGTTGATGACACCACGTTCCAGTTCACGGTCGACAAGGCCTATGCGCCGAGCTTCGTGCTGAACTGCCTGTCGGCGACGGTCGCCTCGGTCGTCGACGCCAAGCTGGTCAAGGAGCATGTCGCGGCGGTCACGCCGAGCGCCGACTACAAATGGGACAATGATTTCGGCAATGCCTGGCTAAAGACCGGCTATGCCGGCTCCGGTGCCTTCAAACTGCGCGAATGGCGCGCCAACGAGGCCGTCGTGCTGGAGCGCAACGACAATTACTACGGCGAGAAGGCCAAGCTTGCCCGCGTCATCTATCGCAACATGAAGGAAAGCTCTGGCCAGCGCCTGGCGCTGGAGGCCGGCGACATCGACGTTGCCCGCAATCTCGAACCGAACGACCTCGATGCGATCGCCAAGAATGCCGACCTCACCACCACCAGCGCGCCGAAGGGCACGGTCTATTACATCAGCCTCAACCAGAAGAACGCCAACCTCGCCAAGCCCGAGGTTCGCCAGGCGTTCAAATATCTGGTCGACTACGACGCCTTGAGCTCGACCATCCTCAAGGGCATCGGCGAGATCCATCAGACCTTCCTGCCGAAAGGCGTGCTTGGCGAGCTGGACGAGAATCCGTTCAAGCTCGACGTCGCCAAGGCCAAGGAACTGCTCGCCAAGGCCGGCCTCGCCGACGGCTTCACCGTCACCATGGACGTGCGTACCGGGCAGCCGACGACGGGCATGGCGGAATCGATCCAGCAGACGCTGGGACAGGCCGGCATCAAGCTGGAGATCATCCCCGGCGACGGCAAGCAGACGCTGACCAAATACCGCGCCCGCAACCACGACATCTATATCGGCCAGTGGGGCCAGGATTATTTCGATCCGAACTCCAATGCCCAGACCTTTGCCAGCAACCCGGACAATTCGGATGAAGGCAAGACCAAGACGCTGGCCTGGCGCAACGCCTGGGACATTCCGGACCTGACCAAGCAGACCGAAGCCGCCCTGCTCGAGAAGGACGCGGCCAAGCGCGCCGCAATGTACCAGGATCTCGAGAAGAAGATTCTCGATACCAGCCCCTTCGTCATCATCCACCAGCAGCTGGAAGTGGCCGGCCTGCGCAAGAACCTCAAGGGCTTTGCGCTCGGCCCGAGCTTCGACACCAACTTCGTCGGCCCCGTTTCGAAGGAGTGACGCCGGGGAGTGATGCCGGCGGACGCGCCGTATGAGCGTAGTTGAAAGCGAAGTGACGGCAGGGCGCGGCGGCGCCCGCGCCGTTGCCGTGGCCTCATCGATCGCCCGGTTCCTGGTCATCGCGATAACGACTTATCTCGGTCTGCTCGCGGTGACCTTCTTCATCGGCCGCGTGATCCCAATCGACCCGGTGCTGGCGGTGCTCGGCGACCGGGCGCCGGCCAACGTCGTCGAGCGAACGCGCCGCGAGATGGGCCTCGACCTGCCGCTGGTCGAGCAGTTCTACATCTATGTCAAACATGCCCTGAACGGTGATTTCGGCACCTCGGTGCTGACCACCAATCCGGTGATGACCGATATCCGCCGCGCCTTTCCGGCGACGCTCGAACTGGCGACGTTAGGAACATTGATCGGTTCGGTGATCGGCGTGCCGCTTGGCGTGCTGGCCGCCGTGCGGCGCGGCAGCGTCATCGACCAGATCGTGCGCATCATCGGCCTTGTCGGTTATTCCGTGCCGATCTTCTGGCTGGGGCTGCTGGCGCTGGTGCTGTTCTACGCCAAGCTGCAATGGGTCGCCTTTCCCGGCCGGCTCGACGTCGTCTACGAATACACCTTCACGCCGATTACCGGCTTTTACCTGCTGGATGCGCTCTGGCAGCGGCAGTGGGACGTATTTGCCGATGCCTTCCGCCACATCATCCTGCCGGCCTCGCTACTCGGCTATTTCTCGCTCGCCTACATCAGCCGCATGACGCGCTCGTTCATGCTGAACGAACTCACCCAGGAATACATCGTCGCAGCGCGCGCCAAGGGCCTGTCGGAAACGCGCATCATCTGGGGTCACGCGCTGCGCAACGCCGCGGTGCCGATGGTCACGGTGATCGCTCTTTCCTATGCCGGGCTGCTCGAAGGCTCAGTGCTGACCGAGACAGTGTTTTCGTGGCCGGGCATCGGCCTCTACATCACCAACTCGCTGCAGAACGCCGACATGAATGCCGTGCTTGGCGGCACGATCATCATCGGCTCGGTCTTCATCGCCATCAATCTATTCTCCGACCTGCTCTACCGGCTGCTCGATCCAAGGACCAAGGCAGGATAAGGACCAAGGCAGGATGAGCACGGAAGCGATTCAAACCCGCCGCGACTGGCTGCTCAGCGAGCGGCCGGCGTCGCGCGTGCAGGCGAGGCTCGGCCGCGCCTATGTGGCGTGGCGGCGCTTTTCCGCCAACCGGCTGGCGTTTGCCGGCCTGCTCATCATCGTCGCCCTGCTGGTGGTCGCGGCATTCGCCGATGTGCTGGCGCCCTATTCGCCTACATTCGGCGACCTCAAGGGCTCGCGGCTCCTGGCGCCCAGTGCGGCGCACTGGTTCGGCACCGACGATCTCGGCCGCGATATCTATTCGCGCATCATCTTCGGCTCGCGCTGGACACTGTACGTCGTCATTCTGGTTGCCATTATCGCCGCGCCCATCGGCTTGCTGGTCGGCACCGTCGCCGGTTACGCCGGCGGCTGGACCGATGCGATCCTGATGCGCATCACCGACATCTTTCTCGCCTTTCCGAAGCTGATCCTGGCGCTGGCCTTTGTCGCGGCGCTCGGCCCCGGCATCGAAAATGCCGTGCTTGCCATCGCCATCACCTCGTGGCCGCCCTATGCCCGCATTGCCCGCGCCGAAACGCTGACGGTGCGCAATTCCGATTACATCAAGGCGGTGCAATTGATGGGCGCCTCGCCGTTTCGCATCGTGCTTCGCCACATCATGCCGCTCTGCATCTCCTCGCTGATCATCAGGGTGACGCTCGACATGGCCGGCATCATCCTGACCGCGGCCGGCCTCGGCTTCCTCGGCCTCGGCGCGCAGCCGCCGCTGCCCGAATGGGGCGCGATGATCGCGTCGGGCCGCCGCTTCGTGCTCGATCAGTGGTGGGTGGCGGGCGCGCCGGGCTTTGCCATCCTCATCGTCAGCCTCGGCTTCAACCTGCTCGGCGACGGCCTGCGCGACGCGCTCGATCCCCGAAGCGGTGACCAATGAGTGGCGACCAATGAGCACGCTTCTCGAAGTCGACGACCTGCGCGTTACCTTCCCGACGCGCCCCGGCCGCAAAGAGGCGGGGCGCGGCGTTTCCTTCTCGCTCGGCCGCGAGCGGCTCGGCATCGTCGGCGAGAGCGGTTCGGGCAAGTCGCAGACCGGCCGCGCCATCATGGGCGTCACCCCGCCGCAGGCCGAGGTGACCGCGAAGACGCTCGCTTTTGACGGCATCGACCTGCTGGCCGCCTCGCCGCGCGAGCGCCGCGCGCTGCGCGGCAAGCGTATCGCCATGATCCTGCAGGATCCGAAATATTCGCTCGACCCGGTGATGAGCATCGGCCGCCAGATCGTCGAGACGCTGCGCACGCATGAGAAGGTCTCCAAGGCCGAAGCCCGCGACCGCGCGCTGGCCATGCTGGAGGCGGTGCAGATCCGCGATCCGGCCCGTGTCTTCGACCTGCATCCGCACGAGGTTTCCGGCGGCATGGGCCAGCGCGCCATGATCGCCATGATGCTGATCGCCGGGCCGGAAATGATGATCGCCGACGAGCCGACCTCGGCACTCGACGTCACTGTCCAGCTCGACGTGCTCGGCATCCTCGACCGGCTGGTCAGCGAGCGCGGCATGGGGCTGATCTTCATCTCGCACGATCTGCGCCTGGTCTCGTCCTTCTGCGATCGTGTCATCGTCATGTATGCCGGCAAGGTGGTCGAACAGCTCAAAGCCTCGGAGCTCGGCCGCGCCCAGCATCCCTATACGCGCGGCCTGCTCAACTGCATGCCCAAGATCAGCGCCGACCGTCACCCGCTGCCGGTGCTCGACCGCAAGCCGGAGTGGGCAGCATGACGGCAGCCCTTTCCATCGATAGGCTGGAGGTGGTCTTCGACCGCTTCCGCGCGTTGAAAGGCGTCAGCCTCGAGGTCGAATCCGGTGAATCCTTCGGCCTGGTCGGCGAGTCCGGCTCCGGCAAGTCGACGTTGCTCAGGGCAATCGCCGGCCTGGCGCCGGCCGCATCAGGCACCATCGCGGTCAACGGCAAAACGCTCGGCGCGCGTCGCGACAAGGCGTTTTACCGCGAGGTGCAGATGGTCTTCCAGGACCCGTACGGTTCGCTGCACCCGCGCCAGACCGTCGACCGCCTGCTGCAGGAGCCGCTCGCCATTCACGGCTTCGCCGACGGCGAAAAGCGCATCCAGCGGGCACTCGACGAGGTCGGCCTCGGCACCGGGTTCCGTTTTCGCTATTCGCATCAATTGTCCGGCGGTCAGCGCCAGCGCGTGGCGATCGCCCGCGCCCTGATTCTGGAACCGTCGATCCTGCTGCTCGACGAGCCGACCTCGGCGCTCGACGCTTCGGTGCAGGCGGAGGTGCTGAACCTGCTGGAAGAGATCAGGCGCCGCCGCAAGCTGACCTTCCTGATGGTCAGCCACGACCTAGCCATCATCACCCACATGTGCGAACGGCTGATGGTGATGCAGAACGGCGAGGCGATGGAGAATCTGACCGCGCACGATCTTGTCGAACGCCGTGTCACCAAGGATTATACGCGCAATTTGCTGAGGGCCAGCGAGGGATTTGTGCGGACGGCGTGAGTAGGCTTGCTTTCAATTCCCCGCGTCGTGTTCTTTCGCGCCCCCTCTGGCCTGCCGGCCATCTCCCCCACGGGTGGGGAGATTGGCCGTCACCACTGATTTCGCCAATCGCCAACGTTATAGAAGGAACGCTGCCGACGAAGCTGCCAATCTCCCTCCTTGTGGGGGAGATGTCCGGCAGGACAGAGGGGGGCGCGAAGGAACGGGACTTGGCAACTTTGTGTCAGGTCGCCCGCCGGACCGCAGGCCCAATCGCCCGCCGCCAGTGCCAACTTGAGGAAAACCTGAAATAAGCCCAGAAGAGTCTCAACAGCCATCAAACGAGAGCGGGCGCCGGCCCGGTGAGGGATACGATGACAAATTCAGCCATTTCCGAACGCAAGAGCCAGTCGATTTCGCGCGGCGTCGGCATGACCACTCAGATCTATGCCGATCGCGCCGAAAACTCGGAGATCTGGGATGTGGAAGGCCGCCGCTACATCGACTTCTCGTCCGGCATCGCCGTCGTCAACACCGGCCACCGTCACCCCAGGGTGATCGAAGCGGTCAAGGCGCAGCTCGACCGCTTCACCCATACCTGCTACCAGGTCGTGCCCTATGAGAGCTATATCCGGCTGGCCGAACGGCTGAACGGCATGCTGCCCGGCAAGTTCGACAAGAAGACGATTTTTGTCACGACCGGCGCCGAGGCGGTCGAAAACGCTATCAAGATTGCCCGTAACGCCACCGGCCGGCCGGCGGTCATCGCTTTTTCCGGCGGCTTTCACGGCCGCACCTTCATGGGCATGGCACTGACCGGCAAGGTCGTGCCCTACAAGGTCGGCTTCGGCGCCATGCCGGCGGATGTCTTCCATGCGCCGTTCCCGGTTGCGCTGCACGGCGTGTCGGTCGCCGATTCGCTGGCTGCGCTCGACCGGCTGTTCAAGGCCGACGTCGATCCGGCCCGCGTTGCCGCCATCATCGTCGAGCCGGTGCAGGGCGAGGGCGGCTTCTACGAGGCGCCGCGCGATTTCATGACCGCATTGCGCAAGATCTGCGATCAGCATGGCATGCTGCTGATCGCCGACGAGGTGCAGACCGGCTTTGCCCGCACCGGCAAGATGTTCGCCATGGACCACCACGAGGTGGCGGCCGACATCACCACCATGGCCAAGAGCTTGGCCGGCGGCTTCCCCTTGGCGGCGGTCACCGGGCGGGCCGAGGTCATGGATGCCCCGAACCCCGGCGGACTCGGCGGCACCTATGGCGGCAGCCCGATCGGCGTCGCCGCGGCGCATGCCGTGCTCGACGTCATCGACGAGGAGAAGCTCTGCGACCGCGCCAACACGCTGGGCAACCGTCTGAAGCAGCGCCTGCAATCGATCCGCGACGAAGCCCCGGAGATCATCGATATCAGAGGCCCCGGCTTCATGAACGCGGTCGAGTTCAACGATGTGGCGAAGGGCCTGCCGTCTCCGGAACTCGCCAATGCGGTCCGGCTGAAGGCGCTCGACAAGGGCCTGATCCTGCTGACCTGCGGCGTCTACGGCAACGTCATCCGCTTCCTCGCGCCGATCACCATCCAGGACGGCGTCATGAACGAGGCGCTCGACATCCTGGAAAGTTCGATCCGCGAAGCCCGCGCCGCCTGAGCGATACGATTATTCTGCAGCGCGGACAGGCTCTCCTTCCTGGAAGGCGGCGAGCGCGGCCTTCAGCCCGTCGGGCCCGGTCGCGACGATCTGCGGCGACGGCGAAAAGCCGGCGCCGAGCATCTTGCGGCCAAGCATGTGGTCGCCCGGCCGGTTGACCGATTCGGTGCCGAGCAGCCGGCTTCCGGCATAGTGGTAGATGGAGAATTTGTTCTCGGCCACGTCGCCCAGCACGACATGGCTGTCGCCACCCGCAATCAGGCCGACCATCTGCAGCTTCATGTCACCGATATCGGACCAGAACCACGGCACCGTCGAGTAATTGTCGGTGTGGCCGACGATGGTGCGCGCGGCGAGCCGCGCCTGGTCAGTGGCGTTCTGCACCGATTCCAGCCGCACGTCGCCGCCGGTGAACCAGTGCCGGTAAGACGCCGCGTCGCCGATGGCGAGGATTTCCGGCACCGACGTGCGCATCTGCTGGTCGACGCGGATGCCGTTGGCGATGGCAATGCCGGCGGCTTCGGCCAGTTCGACATTCGGCACGACCCCAATGCCGATGACGACCATCTGCGCCGGCAATGTCTCGCCGGATGAGGTGATTGCAGCCGAAACACGGCCGTTCTCGTCCTCCAGCCGTTCGATGGTGGTGCCGGTAAGGATGCGCACACCGGAGGCCTCCAGCCGCTGGCGCACATGGCCGGCGATGACCGGTGCCACGGCGCGGCCGAGCAGCCGGTCGACCGCCTCGACCACCGTAACCTTGCGGCCTGCCGCGGTGAGCGTCGCGGCAATCTCCAGGCCGATGAAGCCGCCGCCGAGGATGACGACCTCCTCGCTTTGCGCGCTCAATTCGCGGATCAGGCGGGCATCGCCGAGCGAGCGCAGCGACACAACGCCAGAAAGCTCCGAACCCGGCAGCGGCAGCAGGCGCGGCCGCGCGCCGGTGGCGAGGATCAGCCGGTCAAACGGCAACACACCGCCGCCCGATATCTCCAGCCTGCGGCCGCCTACGTCGATCCGCTCGACCCGGATGCCTGGCCGGAAGTCGATGGCGCTGCCGGTATAAAAAGCCTCGCCGCGCAACGGCTGCGGCTTTGCTTGCTGATCCTTGATGAAGGTCTTCGACAGCGGCGGCTTGTGGTAGGGCAATTCGTTTTCGTTGCCGACCAGGATCACCGGGCCGTCATAGCCTTCTTCGCGCAGGCTGGCGGCCGCTTGCACGCCCGCATGACCCGCACCGACAATGACGACCCCGTTCTTCATAACAGCCCGATTCCTCATCCAAATCTAGGACGTTTCGCCAGGTGGCGATTGTCCGGCGCCGCCGCAAGAGCGCCGATCCGGGTCGCACCCGGAACGGCCGCCTGTCAACTGCGTCATGCGCCGGCATTCTTCATATGTCGGTGTTAAAGTTGACAGTTCTAGTTTAGAATAATTCTAAACTATTGTTTCAATTGAATTTTTCTACGCCACCAGTTGACATCCGGCGTCTTCGCCGTTTTATGGAAGCTCGCGCGTCAGCGCATCCCTTTGATGTCTGGGCCTTGAACCCTTTCGATTGGAGGCATTTCGGTGTCTTTCTTCCGCGAACCGCGCGATGGCGCGACCCTTCTTTGCCCGCTGGCACTGCCCGCCGCGGCGCCGGCATTTCATTGATTCCCGAGGAGAGACAATCATGAGAACGATGATCACCGCGCGGTATGGCGGCAGGCTTGCGGCGATCGGCGCCACCGCGATGCTGACGGCGGCCGTGTTCGTGCTGCCGGCCAAGGCGCAAACCGATGCCAAGGCGGTCATCAAGACCTATTCCGACATTGCACTCGCCAAATACGAGGATTCGCTGATCGCGGCCGAGGCGCTCGACAAGGCTGTCGATGCGCTGCTCGCCAAGCCATCTGCCGAAACGCTGAACGCCGCCCGCGAGGCCTGGAAGGCATCGCGCGTTCCCTATCAGCAGACCGAGGTCTATCGCTTCGGCAACGCCATCGTCGATGACTGGGAAGGCAAGGTGAACTCCTGGCCGCTCGACGAAGGCTTGATCGACTATGTCGCCAAGAGCTACGGCACCGAGTCGGACGCCAACGCGCTCTACACCGCCAATGTGATCGCCAACAAGTCGATCGAGATCAACGGCAAGAAGGTCGACGCCACCGACCTGACGCCGGAGTTCCTCTCCGGCACCCTGCAGGAGGCCGGCGGTATCGAGGCCAATGTGGCGACCGGCTATCACGCGATCGAATTCCTGCTTTGGGGTCAGGACCTGCACGGCACCGGTCCGGGCGCCGGCGAACGGCCCTACACCGATTACGACCTCGCCAATTGCACCGGCGGCAATTGCGACCGCCGCGGACAGTATCTGAAATCGGCGAGCGACCTTCTGGTTTCCGATCTAAAGGATATGGTCGACGACTGGAAGGAGGGCGGCGCCGCCCGCAAGAACCTTGTCGATGGCGAGCCGAACGCCGCCATTTCGACCATCTTCACCGGCATGGGCTCGCTGTCCTATGGCGAGCTCGCCGGAGAGCGGATGAAGCTCGGCCTCTTGTTGCACGACCCGGAAGAGGAGCACGATTGCTTCTCCGACAATACCTACAACTCCCATCTTTACGATGCGATCGGGATCCGTGCCGCCTATCACGGCAGCTACAAGCGGCTCGACGGCACTGTCGTCGAGGGGCCGTCGGTGGCCGACATGGTCAAGGCGGCCGACCCGGCGGTTGCCAAGGAATTGTCGGACAAACTGGACGTCACCGTCGCCAAGATGGAGGCCATCAAGGCGCGGGCGCTTGCCGGCGAGGCCTATGACCAGCAGATCGGAGAAGGCAACACGGAAGGCAATGCCACTGTGCAGGCGGCGATCGACGCGCTGGTCGATCAGACCAAATCGATCGAACGCGCCGTCGGTACCCTGAAGCTCAATGCGATAGCCTTCGAGGGCTCGGACAGCCTCGATTCACCGGACAAGGTGTTCCAATAGACTATCGAAACCACCAGCCACGCGACGCAGCGAAGCGCCGTTAGCCAGAGCGACAAAATGCTGATCTGCCATTGCAACATCATCACCGAAAAGGAGATAGAGCAGACGATCGTCGGGCTGCTGGATGAGGACCCCTGGCAGCTGATCGTGCCGGCGAAGGTCTATCACGCCATGCACAAGCGCGGTCGCTGTTGCGGCTGCTTCCCAAATGTGGTCGAAACGATCATTCGGGTCACCGAAAATTACCATGCCCGCTCGGCGGCGAGTGGCGTGGACATCGTTTCACACCTGGATCGCGTCAGAGGCCTGCGCGTCCAATACGGGAGCAGAACCCATGAAAGGCGAACAGCAGATCATAGAGCGGCTTAACGAGGCTCTGTTTCTGGAACTTGGGGCGGTCAATCAATACTGGGTGCATTTCCGGCTGCTGGAAGACTGGGGATACGCCAAGCTAGCGAAAAAGGAACGCGCTGAATCGATCGAGGAAATGCACCATGCCGACCGGCTCGTGGCGCGCATCATCTTCCTCGAGGGCCATCCGAACCTGCAGTCCGTGGCGCCGCTGCGCATCGGGCAGAATGTCAAGGAAGTGCTCGAATCCGATCTTGCCGGCGAATACGACGCGCGCACCGCCTACAAGCGTTCGCGCGAGGTTTGTAACGAAGCAGGCGACTACGTGACGATGAAGCTGTTCGAGGAATTGCTGGCTGACGAGGAAGGTCACATCGACTTTCTCGAGACGCAACTCGACCTGCTCGCCTCGATCGGCGAAGAAAAGTACGGTCAACTCAACGCAGCGTCGGCCGACGAGGCGGAATAAGGATATGCCGGAATGCGGCGCCCCCTAGATTTCATGCGCCGCTTGCGGCCGGCCGAGCATTGTGGCCTGCCGCCTCAGAAGAAGCCGCGATACGGTATCCTTCGCGGCGCCTTTCTTGCCGTGGTGGCGACGCTCACAGCCTCGGCGCTGGCCGGGGCGCCGCAACCGGCGGGGCTTGCCACCAGCCGCACGGATCTGACGCCGAAGGATCTGGCGCGCGTCATCGCCATCACCAGGCCGACCAGCGATTTCTCCAAGCCCGAGCAATTCGAGCTGATGCAGGGCGGCGCCGGCACCTCGAAGAAGGACGTCAACAAGGACGCCTTCTCGCAATCCTCCGCCAACATCAGCTTCGAGGAAGAGGGCACCTTCAAGCTCGGCAATGCCATTTTCCGCAAGAACTGGGTGTCCTCGCCATCCTCGACACAAGCCTCGGATGGGCTCGGTCCGTTGTTCAACGAGCGCGCCTGCCAGAACTGTCATCTGAAGGACGGTCGCGGCCATCCGCCCCAAGGCGACAGCGGCACCACCTCGATGTTCCTGCGCCTGGCAAGGGAAGCCAGTACCGAGGAGGAGAAAGCCGCGCTCGCCGATCACAAGGTGCTCAACTTTCCCGACCCGGTCTATGGCACACAACTTCAGGAGCTAGCCGTTCCCGGCCTGCAGGGCGAAGGCAGGATGCATGTCGATTATCAGGAGCAAAAAGTAAAACTGGCGGACGGCAGCGTCGTGTCGCTGCGCAAGCCGAGCTATTCGGTCGAGGGTCTCGCCTACGGGCCGCTCGATCCGCACACCACGCTGTCGCCGCGCATGACACCGCCGATGATCGGCCTTGGCCTGGTCGAGCAGATCGCTCCCGCCGACATCCTTACGCGTGCCGATGCGGCCGACCGCGATGGTGACGGGATTTCCGGCAGGCCAAACATAATACGCGACGCCAGCAGCGGTGAACTGACGCTCGGCCGTTTCGGCTGGAAGGCGCAGGCGGCATCGATCCGCCAGCAATCGGCGGACGCTTTTGCCGGCGATATTGGCATTTCGACGCCCGAAGTGCCGAAGCACTGGGGCGATTGCAGCGCCGCGGAAAAGACCTGCCTTGGCCTACCTAACGGTGTACAGGAGCGCCTCGGTCCGGTCGAAGCGCCGCCGCCGGTCATGGACCTCGTGACCTTCTATTCGCAAAACCTTGCCGTGCCGGCCCGGCGCGATCTCGACAGACCGGACGTGCTCGCCGGCAAAAAACTATTCTACGATATGGGCTGCATCTCCTGCCATACGCCGAAATTCGTCACCCGTCGCGACACCCCGAACAAGGCGCAGGCCTTCCAGCTGATCTGGCCCTATTCCGATTTCCTGCTGCATGAAATGGGACCCGGTCTTGCCGACGGACAGGCGGTGGGCGAGGCCACGGGAAGCGAATGGCGCACGCCGCCACTGTGGGGCATCGGGCTCACCCAGACCGTCAGCGGCAACACCTTCTTCCTGCATGACGGGCGCGCACGAAGCCTGGCCGAGGCGATTCTGTGGCATGGCGGCGAGGGTCAGAAGGCGCGTGACCGCTTTGCCGCTGCCGATGCGGCCGACCGCGCCGCGCTGATCAAGTTTCTGGAGTCGCTCTGATGCGGAAGCGTCTTGCATTCGCTCTGATGCTGGTCCTCGCCGGTGCGCTGCCGGCATCCGCGACGGTGAAGGCTTCGGATGTGATCCAGCGGGCGATCGACGGCTTCGTCCGCCCGGCCTATGCCAGATTGCATGACCATGCGGACAGCTTGGCCAAGACCATGCACGCGCTTTGCCAAGCGCCCTCGCGAGACACTCTCGATGCGGCACGCGCCGAATTCTCAGGCGTCGTGGATGCCTGGTCGGTGGTGGAAATCATCCGTTTCGGGCCGATCGCGGAAAACAACCGGCTTGAGCGCATGCTGTTTTGGCCGGATCGCAAGAGCATCGGCCTGAAGCAGGTGCAGGCAGCACTTGCCGGCAAGGATCCGACAGCCGCCGATCCGGCCCAGCTGGCTACAAAGAGCGTCGCCATGCAAGGGCTCGGCGCACTGGAATTCGTCCTCTACGGCAACGGAGCCGGTCAATTGGTCGGCAGGGACGACGCCTATCGCTGCGCCTACGGTGCGGCCATTGCCGGCAATGTCGAGACGATTGCCGGCGAGGTTGGCGATGCCTGGAACGAGCCCAACGGCTTTGCCGCGCTCTGGGCCAATCCGGGTCCGCAGAACGCGCTCTACCACGACGGCACCGAAGCGGTGACCGAACTGGTCGGCGTCTTCATCAACGAGCTGGAAATGGTCCGCGACGTACGCCTGAAAGGCTTCCTGGGCGCCAAGCCGGAGGCCGACAAACCGAAACAGGCGATCTATTGGCGCTCGCAAAACACCGCCCGCTCGCTGACCGGGAATCTGGCGGGCATGGACACGCTGTTCCAGGCCTCGCAGCTTGGCGACGCGCTGCCGCCCGATGCGCGCTGGATGGCAGAATCGGTCCACATCCAGCTCACCAACGGGATCGAGGCGGCCAAGGCGATCAGGGGACCGATCGACAAGGCACTTGCCGATCCGGCGCTGCGCCAGAAGCTCGACTATTTCTCGCTGGTGACATCCAGCCTGACGACCCTGATCGGCACCAGGCTGACCGCCGAATTCGGCCTGACCGCCGGGTTCTCGTCATTGGATGGTGACTGATCATGAGGACGCCGCTGATCGATCGGCGCGATTTCCTGAGGGCCGCAGGCGCTGGTTTCGTAGCGGCGATGGCGCCGTCGGCCTGGGCAAAGACAATCGACGCCGACGCGGTCTTCGCCACCGCTTTCGTCAAGCGCGACGGCAGCTATGGCGCGGCCGTCCTGTCCGAGGCCGGCAAGTTGTTGCACACGATCGATCTGCCCGATCGGGGCCACGACGTTACCTTCGACCCGGTGTCCAATCGTTCGGTGGTGTTTGCCAGGCAGCCGGGCACCTTTGCTGTCGTCTTCGACCATACCGGCCGCTATAAACCGCACACCATTGCCAGCGTTGCCGGCCGGCATTTCTTCGGCCATGGTGTGTTCTCGGCCGATGGCACGCTGCTCTACGCAACCGAGAACGATTTCGACAATGCCGCCGGCGTCGTCGGCGTCTATGACGCGCATGCGAAATTCAAGCGCATCGGCGAGTTCCCGACCTACGGCGTGGGCCCGCACGAACTTCTGCTTCTCTCCGACGGCAGGACAATCGCTGTCGCCAATGGCGGCATCGAAACGCATCCGGATTATGGCCGCGCCGAGCTCAATATCGCAACGATGAAGCCTTCCTATGTTCTGGTCGACCGCCTTACCGGCGATCTCACCGAAAAGCACGAATTACCGCCGGCGCTACACCAACTGTCGATCCGCCATATGGATGCCGACCGCTCCGGCACCGTCTGGTTCGGCTGTCAATACAGGGGGCCCGGTACCGATCGTCCCCCACTGCTCGGCCGCGCGGCGCGCGGCATGGACCTGAAATTACTCGACATGTCGCAGGACGTGCTCTCGGCTTTCAGGAACTATATCGGCTCGGTCGCCGCCAACCCTGCCGCCGGCACCATCGCGGTGTCTTCGCCTGAGGGCAATTCGCTTGCCGTGATCGACGCGGCCAGCGGCCGCATCGTCGCCACCAAGGCGCTGGTCGAGGTTTGCGGCGTTGCAGCCGATGGGGAAAGCTTCATGGCGACGACCGGCGCCGGCGATATCGTCGAGTCCGGTGGCTCGATACATTCCGAGCCGGACTATGTCTGGGACAATCACGTGCTGCGTATCGAGCAGGTCGGCTAGTCCCGATACCTATTGTGGCGATTGCGTGCGTTGGAACTTACATTCTTGGACCCGCGCCGAAGCCAAGTCGCCTGACGATTTATCCATTATTGCCTTGCGGGGATCAGCCCTGGCGGGCAGAGGGAAGCTGTTTTCGAAACTGTCTCAACCGGCCGCTTCATGAAATTGCTTGCCATCGACTGTGCCACCAATCTCTGCGCCGCCTGCGTCTACGACGCGGCGGCCGGGAAAGAACTCGGCCGTTCGGTGCTCGATCTCGGTAAGGGTCATGCCGAGCATCTGATGGGTGTCATCGAAAAGGCGTTGGGGACCAGCAGAACCGACTATTCCGGCCTCGGCGCCATTGCCGTTTCGACGGGTCCAGGCTCCTTCACCGGTCTGCGCGTCGGCGTCTCGGCGGCGCGCGGCCTTGCGCTGGCGCTGAAAATCCCGGCGATCGGCGTGACGACTCTGGAGGCCCTGGCGGCGCAAGCGAGAGCGGCATTTCCCGGTCGCGCCGTGCTCGCCGCGCTCGATGCAGGTCGCGAGGAGATCCATGCGGCACTTTACGATGAGAGGTCGGTTCTGATCTTTGGTCCGGCCGTGACCACGCTCTCGCAAGCAGCCGCCATCGCGGTCGACAGATCTGCGGTTCTCGCCGGCACGGCGGCAACCCAAATTGCCGCGGCGGCCGGGCGCAGCTTCGATCTCGGCGGGACGGCGGCCACCGCCGACATCGCCGTCTATGCCCGGCTGGCCGCCGCCCAACGTGCCGGTAAAAAGGGCGAGGGCGAAAAGCCGAAACCGCTCTATCTGCGCGGCGCCGACGCCAAGCCGCAGGCCGGCTTTATTCTATCTAGGCAAAAAAACTGATGCGCATTCCATTCCTCCAGCCGCGTCGCAGGGACTATGCGATCGAGCCGCTGACGGTTGCTGACAGCGCGGCCATGTCGGTACTGCATCGCGAGGATTTCGCGCGGCCGTGGACCGACGACGAATTCGCCGCGCTGCTCGAGCAGGACACGGTGTTCGGCTATGCCGCGCGCGAGACCGGACAGGGTGCCAAGCCGCCGGTCGGCTTCGTGCTGGCGCGGCTGGCGGCCGGCGAGGGGGAGATCCTGACGGTCGCGGTGGCACGCTCGCATCGGCGCCGGGGGCTCGGCTGGCAATTGATGGATGCGGTGCTGCGTGAACTGCACGCACAGCGCGCCGAGGCACTTTTCCTCGAGGTCGACGAGACCAATGTCGCCGCGATCGCGCTCTACCGGCGGTTCGGCTTCCGCGAGGTCGGCAAGCGCGCCAACTATTACAAGTCGCCGGAGCACGGCCCGACCGGCGCGCTTGTCATGCGCCGCGATCTTCGCTAGCCAAACGCCGGGGTGGTGCGGATGATAGGAAAAATCAGGATTTTCCTGGCCCTGGGGCTGGTTGTCGTCGGCTCATTGGTGCTTGTGCCTTTGCAGATACTGTCGATGAGGACCGGACTCTGGCGCGAGACCTTCATCCTGAAGATCTGGCACAGAATGATCGTCAGGGCGCTGGGGCTGCGCATCCATGTCAAGGGAGCGCTGTCCGGCCAGCGCCCATTGCTGATTGCTGCCAACCACATCTCCTGGACCGACATCATGGTGCTGGGGTCGATGGTCGACGTGACGTTCATCGCCAGGGCCGATATGGCAGGCTGGCCGCTGATCGGCATGCTGTCGAAGCTGCAACGCACCGTCTTCATTGAACGTGAGCGCAAACGCTCGTCGGGCGACCAGGCGAGCGAGATCGCCCGCCGGATGGCCAAGGGCGACGCCATGGTGCTGTTCGCCGAAGGCTCGACCGGCGACGGCAACATGATCCTGCCGTTCAAGAGCACGCTGTTCGGCGCCGCTACAATGGCGATTGCGGAAGGGGCGGCCGAACAGGTCTTCATCCAACCGGTGGCGATCGTCTATACGCGCCTGCATGGCGTGCCTCTCGGCCGTCGGCATCGGCCGGTTGCCGCCTGGATCGGCGATGAGGAGCTGATGCCGCACCTCAAGGTGCTGATGGCCGAGGGCGCCGTCGACGTCGAGGTGCATTTTGGCGAGGCGATTGCTTTCTCCAGGGGCTCGAGCCGCAAGGAGACGGCAAAGCAGATGGAACGCCAGGTTCGCGAGATGGTACAAGCGGCGCTCGCCGAACCGCGTCCGAGCCGGTAGGCTGAGCAGGTTCCGGCCAGATTCGTCTGTTTTTTGTCGGGGAAAGGCGCTAGAAGCCGCGAAATGGAATTGAACACGATAGAACGTGACGACATCGGCGCTGCCGCCGAAAACCTGGTCGTTCCGCCTGCCGCGACCAGAAAGGTCTTCGTCAAGACCTATGGCTGCCAGATGAACGTCTACGATTCGCAGCGCATGACCGATGCTCTGGCGGCCGACGGCTATGCCGCGACAGACGCCATCGGCGAGGCCGATCTGGTGCTGCTCAACACCTGTCACATCCGCGAGAAAGCGGCGGAAAAGGTCTATTCCGAACTTGGGCGCATCCGTGAGCTGAAGGCGGAACGTGCCAAGGCCGGGCGCGAAATGCTGGTCGGCGTCGCCGGCTGCGTGGCGCAGGCCGAGGGTGCCGAGATCATCCGCCGCTCGCCGGCCGTCGATCTGGTCATCGGTCCGCAGACCTACCACCGGCTGCCCGGGGTGCTGGCGAGGGCGCGGAGCGGCGAAAAGATCGTCGAGACCGACTATGCCGTCGAGGACAAGTTCGAGCATCTGCCGCAGCCGAAGCGCGCCGAACTGATCAGGCGCGGCGTGACGGCGTTCTTGACCGTTCAGGAAGGCTGCGACAAGTTCTGCACCTTCTGTGTCGTGCCCTATACGCGCGGCTCGGAAGTCTCGCGGCCGGTCGCACAGATCGTCGCCGAGGCCGAGCGCCTGGCGGATGCCGGCGTGCGCGAGGTGACGCTGCTCGGCCAGAACGTCAACGCCTGGCACGGAAGAGGTGAAGACGGCGAGGAATGGGGCCTTGGCCGGCTGCTGTTCAGGCTGGCAGAGATTCCAGGTCTGGCGCGGCTGCGCTACACGACCAGCCATCCGCGCGACATGGACGATGAATTGATCGCCGCCCATCGTGATTTGCCGACGCTGATGCCCTATCTACATTTACCGGTGCAATCCGGCTCCGACCGCATACTCAAGGCGATGAACCGCAGGCATATGGCCAAGGACTATCTGACGTTGATCGACCGCATCCGTGCCGCACGGAACGACATCGCACTGTCCGGCGATTTTATTGTCGGCTTTCCCGGTGAGACGGAAGCGGATTTCGAGGCGACGATGCAGTTGGTCGAAGACGTCAACTATGCCTCGGCCTTCTCGTTCAAATATTCTCCGCGCCCCGGCACGCCGGGCGCGGAGATGGGCGATCACGTGCCGGAGGCCGTCAAGGACGAGCGCCTGCAGCGGCTGCAGGCGCTGCTTCTGAAACAGCAGCAGCATTTCGGCGCAAGCCTGGTCGGCAGGACTATCGACACGCTGATCGAAAAGCCGGGCCGCCAGGCCGGCCAGAAGGTTGGCCGCTCGCCGTGGCTGCAGCCGGTTATTGTTGATGAAAAGGCCGGCGAAATCGGTGACATTATCCAGGTACGAATCACGAAGACGGGCTACAACAGCCTGTTCGCCGAATTGGCCTGAAGGCCTCGGCAGATGAGGAGAGACGGTTGAGCGCTGCTGAAGTCAAGAACCTGCCCCAGAACCTACCCTCCGGGGCCTCGGATATCGCGCACATCGTACTGACTTTCGACAATAACAAGCTTGCCAGCGCCCTTTACGGCCAGTTCGACGAGAATCTGGCCAGGCTCGAGCAGAAGCTCGGCGTCGATATCCGCTCGCGTGGCAACCAATTGACCATCAAGGGCTCTTCCTCGGCCGCCGAGCAGGCGCGCCGCGCCTTGGACAATCTTTACGGCATTCTGCAGAAAGGCACCGATATCGGCCAGTCCGATGTCGACGGCGCCGTGCGCATGGCGATCGCCACCGACGACCAGCTGACGCTGCCGACGCTGGAGCGCAAGGGCAAGGTGTCCGCCGCCCAGATATCGACGCGCAAGAAGACCATCTATGCCCGCTCGCTCAACCAGGACGCCTATATGCGCGCGCTGGAGCGGTCGGAACTCGTCTTCGGCATCGGCCCGGCCGGCACCGGAAAGACCTATCTGGCGGTGGCGCATGCGGCAATGCTGCTCGAACGTGGCATGGTCGAACGGATCGTGCTGTCGCGCCCCGCGGTCGAGGCCGGTGAACGGCTTGGCTTTCTGCCGGGTGACATGAAGGAGAAGGTCGATCCCTATCTGCGGCCGCTCTATGACGCGCTCTACGACATGATGCCGGCCGACAAGGTCGAGCGGGCGATTGCTGCTGAGGTCATCGAGATCGCGCCGCTGGCATTCATGCGCGGCCGTACGCTGGCGCACGCTGCCGTCATCCTCGACGAGGCGCAGAACACCACGCCGATGCAGATGAAGATGTTCCTGACCCGGCTCGGCGAGAACTCGCGCATGATCGTCACCGGCGATCCGACCCAGATCGATCTGCCGCCAAACACCAAATCCGGCCTGGTCGAGGCGCTGAGAATCCTCGACGGCGTCACCGGCATGGTGACCGTACGCTTCAATGAAGGCGACGTCGTCAGGCATCCGCTGGTCGCCGAGATCGTCAAGGCCTACGACCGTGACGGCAAGCTGGCCAGGGGTTTGGGTGTCGAAAGCTGATACGATTATGCGGCCGCATGGCTGAGGAGCAAAAGGCGGGGGGACCGCTTCCCGTCGAAATCGATATCGCGATCGAGGCGGGCGACTGGCCCGACGAGGCGGTGCTGATGCGACTGGTCGACCACGCCGTCTCGGCCGCCTTTGCCGAAACCGGTGCCGACGGCCGTTCCGAGCTCAGCATCGTCTTTTCCGACGATGCCCGTATCCGCACGCTCAATGCCGGCTGGCGCGGCAAGGACAAGCCGACCAACGTCCTGTCTTTTCCAGCTTTTCCGTTTGCCAGGGGAGGGCCTCTGCCGCCGATGCTCGGCGACATCGTGCTGGCCGCCGAGACTGTCGCGCGCGAGGCGGCACTGGAAGACAAGCCCATCGAGGACCATATCTCCCATCTCGTCATCCATGGCCTGCTGCATTTGCTGGGCTATGATCACGAAACGGATGCCGAAGCGGAACTGATGGAAGCGACAGAGCGCGCAGCACTTGCGAGGCTTGCCATTCCCGATCCCTACACGTAATTACAAAAGACCAATTGACCGGACGATGATGAACGACAAACCAGAGACTGCCGCCCGCTCCGACGCCGGCAGTGTGATCAAGCCTTCCGAAACGACGGAAGAGGGCTCGAGTCCGAGTACCACGACCGGCAGCTTCGCCAGCGAGGCATCGCCTGCCGGTCCTTCCCTGTTCGATCGCGTGCTCGGGCTTTTCAGGCACCGCAACGGCACCAGCCTGCGCGAGGAGATTGCCGGTGCGCTTGCCGAAACGGCGAGCGATGCAGAATCCTTCTCGCCCGGCGAACGCGCCATGCTCAACAACATCCTGCGCCTGCGCGAAGTGCGGGTCGAGGACGTCATGGTGCCGCGCGCCGACATCGAGGCGGTCGAGATCACCACGAAGCTCGGCGACCTTCTGGGGTTGTTCGAGCAGTCCGGCCATTCCCGCATGCCAGTCTATTCGGAGACGCTCGACGATCCGCGCGGCATGGTTCATATCCGCGACGTGCTGGCGCACATCACCAAGGTCGCCCGCGTTAGAAAGGGCAGGACGACCAGGAAAACTCCGGTCGCGACGGTTCTCGATCTCGCCCAGGTCGATCTGGCGCGCACCATCGGCGATCTCAGCCTGATCCGACCGGTGCTGTTCGTGCCGCCGTCGATGCTCGCCTCCGACCTGATGGGGCGAATGCAGACGACGCGCACCCAGATGGCGCTGGTCATCGACGAATATGGCGGCACTGACGGTCTCGTCTCGCTCGAGGATATCGTCGAGATGGTGGTCGGCGACATCGAGGACGAGCATGACGAGGACGAGCCGATGATTACCCAGGCCGGCGAAGGCGTCTTCATCGTCGACGGCAAGGCCGAGATCGACGACGTCGCCAAGATGATCGGCGAGGATTTCGCCGCCGGCGAGCACGGCGAATATGTCGACACGATCGGCGGCATGATCTTCAACACGCTTGGCCGGGTGCCGGCGCGCGGCGAAGTGGTGCAGGCCATACCCGGCTTCGAGTTCCATGTGCTCGACGCCGATCCGCGCCGCGTCAAGCGCGTGCGCATCGTCGAGACCCTGAAGGGCGAGCGCCGCCGCCGCGCCGTCCGCACCGAGCAGGCTTAGACGTCGAGTTTCGGCAAGCGGTGGAAACCGGTTAGCGTCTTAGCTGGCCGTTAGAGCCAACCCTGGACCATGGCTTGCAGCGAATGCGGTCCAAAGATCCGACACCGAAAGGGTTCCTTTCCAAGGCCGAGCCAGCGCGAACAGCAGGACTGCACTTGGGACGGAAACCATCAGCATGGCCAGAACGCCATTGAGCAGCGAATGTCGCCTCAAGTGAATTGTGCTCCCGTGATGACCAGCATCATCGCATCGCTGGGCAAGGTCTGCCAAGGTCGAGGCCGAAGTTAATGCTCGGCAGCCCCAGCTGGGCGCCATTTGGAGCCAAGGCCGCGGCCTGATAAATCTTGCTTCCTGATTCGCACGACTCGGAAGCATAGATGGAGCGCCAGGCCGGCCGGATAATTCTGCTTTGGGGCTGGCAGCGCGCGCTGGTGGCGTTTCTTGCCGGCGCGCTGGCGGTTCTTGCCCAGGCGCCGTACGATTTCTTCGCCGTCTGTTTCGTTTCGTTTCCCCTGCTGGTGTGGCTCCTCGACGGCGCGACCGGCGAAGCCTCGGACGGTTTTCTGCGGCGCTTGCGTCCGGCCTTCGCCATCGGCTGGTGGTTCGGTTTCGGCTACTTTCTTGCCGGTCTCTGGTGGGTCGGCTCGGCGCTTCTGGTCGAGGCCGACAGCTTTGCCTGGGCCTTGCCGTTCGCGGTGGTCGGCATCCCCCTCGCGCTCGCCTTCTTCTATGGTTTCGCCGCCGTGGTCGCCCGGCTGTTGTGGAGCAACGACATCGGACGCATCGCCGCGCTCGCCTTCGGCTTTGCGCTGGCGGAATGGCTGCGCGGCTTCCTGTTCACCGGCTTTCCGTGGAATGCCGTCGGCTATGCGGCGATGCCGGTACCTTTGCTGATGCAGAGCGTCTCGGTGACCGGCATGGTCGGCATGGACGCGCTTGCGGTCTTCGTCTTTGCGCTGCCGGCGCTGCTTGCGGCGCGCCGGCATCTCCGCCTCGGCGCGGCATTGCTTGTCGTGCTCGTCGCCGCCCATGCCGGCTTCGGCTATATCCGGCTCGCCGCCCCCGAAAAGCCGGCCGCCCGCAGCCTTGACGTCCGTATAGTGCAGCCTGCCGTCGACCTTACCGAAAAATGGGATACCTCGGTGCGTGACCGTATCTTCGCCACCATGATGGGGCTTTCGGCCAAGGCGCCGGAACCCGGCCATGACAGGCCGCAATTGATCCTGTGGCCGGAGACCTCCGTGCCGTTTCTGTTCACCGAACGTCCGGATGCCCTGCCTGCGATCGGAGAGATGCTCGGCGATGGCCAGATGCTGGTCGCCGGCGTCGTTCGCGAAGAAGGCGGCTCGGCGGCCGGCAGCCGTTACTACAACTCTGTGGTGGCGATCGACGAAAAAGGCGAAATCGTCGATGCCGTCGACAAGGTCCACCTGGTACCCTTCGGCGAATACCTGCCTTTCGCCGATCTGCTCGGCCGCTTCGGGCTTGAGCAGCTTGTTGCCGGTCCAATGACCTTCGCGGCGGGCAATGAGCGGCATCCGATCGCGCTGCCCGGCGGTATCCGGGCGCTGCCGTTTATTTGCTATGAGGTCATCTTTCCCGATCTGGTCGCAGTTGACGCAACGTCAGCCGAGCTTATTGTGAACGTCACCAATGACGCCTGGTTCGGCGACACGCCGGGGCCGTACCAGCACTTCAGGCAGGCGCAGATCCGGGCGGTGGAGAATGGGGTGCCCCTGTTGCGCGCGGCTAATAACGGCATTTCGGCCGTTGTCGACCCGCGCGGTCGCATCGTCGACGCGCTGGCAATCGATGCACGCGGCGCGATCGATGTGCGTGTGCCGATCTCCAACCAAGCCATGGTTTCCTCCGGCCAACGACGCATTAACGGAATGCTGATCATGTTTTTGCTTGCCGTTGCGGCATGCATTTTGAACGTAAGGCAAAGGCTACGGGCGAATTGACAGCCGACACATTAGAAACTCATACTGTAAGCGCCTGAAAATTTTCGAAGTCGATAAGGTCGTTCTGTTGGGGCACGGGCCGCGGCGTCGTTTGGGCAGCAAAATAGAAAAAGCCGGAAAAATTCGGCGAGGAAAAAATGACAGAAGAAAACAAGAAAAAGCCGAATCCGATCGACATCCACGTCGGAAGCCGCATCCGGCTTCGCCGCAATATGCTGGGAATGAGCCAGGAAAAACTGGGTGAAAACCTCGGCATAACGTTCCAGCAGATCCAAAAGTACGAAAAGGGCACCAATCGCGTCGGCGCCAGCCGTTTGCAGGCAATCGCCTCCATACTCGGCGTCCCCGTCGCCTTCTTTTTCGAGGATGCGCCCGGTCAGGAGCCCGTGGGCAACCGTGGATTTGCCGAGGATGCTTCGATGACCTCCGCCGTCGAATTCTGCGGCAGCCCGGAAGGCCTCCAGCTGAATCGCGCCTTCGTCAAGATCGCCGATGTGAAAGTGCGCCGCAAGATCATCGAGTTGGTGAAGTCGCTTTCCACCGACGAAGTCGATTGACTGGCCCGTGAAGAGTCCAACAAGGAAGGGCTCGTCGTAGCTGGGCATGCAATTTCTCGCGGCTGCGCGCATTGAGGGATGTTCATTCCGCAGATGCGCTAAAGCGCAGATCGATTTCGCTCGACTCGCTTCCTGGGAGCCGTTTTCCTCTATCTGTTGGTGCAAGGGCTGATCGCAGTGCGCCCTGCCGCCGTCTCGGGATGCAAAGATAATGACGTCAAAATTCATGCCAGAACGGCTGCATGGCTTGACGAGCGACGCCCGGCACCGTTAACAACTGGCGCGCCAAAATCGGCGGCCTGCCGATATTTTTTTCAAGAGGGGACACCCGTGACGCGGCACAATTACTTCTTCACCTCGGAATCCGTTGCCGAGGGCCATCCCGACAAGGTCTGCGACCGCATCTCCGACGAGATTGTCGATCTCGTCTATCGCGAAGCCAGAAAGACCGGCATGGACCCGTGGAAGGTCCGCGTTGCCTGCGAGACGCTTGCGACGACCAATCGCGTTGTCATCGCCGGCGAGGTGCGCGTCCCCGAGACGCTGCTCAAGAAGGACAAGGAGGGCAACGTCCTGAAGGATGCGGCCGGCCATCCGATCGTCAACCCGGCCAAGTTCAAGTCGGTCGCTCGCAAGGCGATCCGCGAAATCGGCTACGAGCAGGCCGGCTTCCACTGGAAGACAGCCAAGATCGAGGTCCTGCTGCACGGCCAGTCGCCGGATATCGGCCAAGGCGTCGACAACGCCTCCGACCGGCAAGGCGAGGAGGGAGCCGGCGACCAGGGCATTATGTTTGGCTATGCCTGCCGCGAAACCCCGGACCTGATGCCGGCGCCGATCTATTACAGCCACAAGATCCTCGAATTGCTGGCGGCTGCGCGCCATGAAGGCAGCGGTGATGCCGGCAGGCTCGGGCCGGATGCCAAGAGCCAGGTCACCGTCCGCTATGTCGACGGCAAAGCGGCGGAAGTGACGCAGATCGTGCTGTCGACCCAGCATCTCGATGAGACGTGGGATTCGAAGAAGGTGCGCAACGTCGTCGAGCCCTATATTCGCGAAGCACTGGGCGACCTGAAGATTGCCGACAATTGCAACTGGTACATCAATCCGACCGGCAAGTTCGTCATCGGCGGGCCTGATGGCGACGCCGGCCTGACCGGCCGCAAGATCATCGTCGACACTTATGGCGGGGCTGCGCCTCATGGCGGCGGCGCTTTTTCTGGCAAGGACACCACCAAGGTCGACCGCTCGGCGGCCTATGCCGCGCGTTATCTCGCCAAGAACGTGGTTGCCGCAAAGCTCGCCGATCGCTGCACCATCCAGCTTTCCTATGCGATCGGTGTCGCCCAGCCGCTGTCGATCTACGTCGACCTGCACGGCACCGGCAAGGTCGACGAGGCAAAACTCGAGCGTGCACTGCGCGCCGTGATGGACCTGTCGCCGTCCGGCATCCGCCGCCACCTCGATCTCAACAAGCCGATCTATGCCAAGACGTCGTCCTACGGCCATTTTGGCCGCAAGGCCGGCCGCGACGGATCCTTCTCCTGGGAGAAGACCGACCTCGCCAAGGCGCTCAAGGACGCTCTCGCCGAACCGGTCGCCGAAGCGGTCGCCGCCTAACCGCGGCGCCTATGGATCCGAAGGACCGGCCAAGCCGTGCGACCGAGGCCTTTTTCGGTCGCCGGCGCGGCAAGACCATTCGACCACAACAGGCAGCGGCGCTGGAGAGCGGCTTCGCCGCCTACAGGCTCGATTTGACGGTTGAACCGCCGGCCGACTTGCGCAGCCTTTTCGAAGCCGAAGTTTCGGCTGTCCAGCTCGAAATCGGTTTTGGCGGCGGCGAACATCTTCTGCACCGTGCTACGGCCAGCCAGGCGACCGGCTTTATCGGCGTCGAGCCTTTCGTCAACGGCATGGCCAAGATGATGATGGCGGTCCGGGAGCGGCCGCTTGCCAATCTGCGCGTCTATGACGACGACGCCACACGTCTGCTGGACTGGCTGCCGCAGGCTTCGCTTGACGGCATTGACCTTCTCTATCCGGATCCGTGGCCGAAGAAGAAGCACTGGAAGCGGCGCTTCGTCAGCCCGGTCAATCTCGACCGCTTCGCGCGCGTCCTGAAGCACGGCGGAAAGTTCCACTTTGCGTCCGATATCGACAGCTATGTGAACTGGACGCTCCTGCATTGCCGGGCGCACGACGCCTTCACGTGGCAGGCAAGCGAAGCAGCCGACTGGCACCGGCCCTATGATGGCTGGCCGGGGACGCGCTATGAGGCCAAGGCCATTCGCGAAGGCCGACGGCCCGCCTATCTCACCTTCGTGCGGAAATAAGCGGGAAATTAGAGCTGAGCACAAGGCGAGCGGGCCGAAGGCTCTCGGCGGCCACCTGGCTCAGAAGCGACGGATCTTGTTGAAGGCTGCCGGCTCCATGCCGAGATTGCGCAGATCATGCGCACGCGGCTTGCGACCGCGTTCCACAGCCCGCGACGCGGCTACGGCGCTGCCGAACACGCTAAAGACATCGCCTATGGCTGAAAAAAATCCACGATTGTTCATGATGGGACCCTTTCGAGCGCAGTGAGCGCTCCAATTGTGCAATGCAACGTAGATAGTCGTGCGTGGCCGGTGCTCAAACGGTGATCACTGCATGGGCGCCATGCATTTGGAGCAGCGCTGCGGACTCGGAGCCTTGCCGTCATGCAGGACGGGCTTGAAACGAGGACCACGATCGTCTATATCAGCTTCAAATTCTTGGTCGGTATGACGAAGAGTGGGTCCACCCGGTCCCGCTCTTTTTTATTACCTGCCGACCGACAGAAATCGAGTGACAGGACCGAATGACAGTGACGGCAAGCGAAGGCGACGACCGCATCATCCGCGAAAGCGGCATCGATGCGCGCATCGCGCTGATCGTTCAGCCGGTACTGCGCGCCATTGGCTTCCGCTTGGTACGTGTGCACCTGTCGGGCCAGAACGGGCTGACGCTGCAGATCATGGCCGAGCGCGAGGACGGCACCATGACGGTCGAGGATTGTGAAGAGGTCAGCCGGGCGGTATCGCCGGCGCTCGATGTCGATGATCCGATCGAGAAGGCTTATCATCTCGAAGTGTCGTCGCCGGGCATCGACCGGCCGCTGGTCCGCAAATCGGACTTTGCAGCCTGGACCGGCCATCTGGTGAAGATGGAAACGTCGGTTCTCGTCGCCGACCGTAAGCGCTTCAAGGGCAAGATCGCCGAAAGCGACGCGGACGGTGTGCTGATCGAGCGTGACAAGGCCGCTTACGGCGAGGAGCCGACGGTACGTGTTCCCTACGATGCGATTGCCGAAGCGCGGCTGATTCTGACCGACGACCTTATCCGCGATGCGCTGTCGAAGGACAATCGGGCGCGCAAGGAAGCCAGGAAACGCCGCGGCGAACCCGAAGACGCACCAGAGGGTGCGGAAGACGAAACCGAACAGGAAATGTGATTGGGCTGCCGGCCGTAAAGGTCGGCAACAAGCTCGGGAGAAAGAAGATGGTTGTAAGCGCCAACAGGCTTGAACTGCTGCAGATCGCCGATGCGGTCGCGCGTGAAAAGTCGATCGACAAGTCGATCGTCATCGCCGCCATGGCCGATGCGATCCAGAAGGCCGCGCGCTCGCGCTACGGCCAGGAAACCAATATCCGCGCCGACATCAATGCCAACACCGGCGAGATGAAGCTGCAGCGGCTGATGGAAGTGGTCGAGAAGGTCGATGACTACGCGACGCAGATTGCCATTTCCTCGGCGCGCGAGCGCAATCCGGACGCCCAGCTCGGCGATTTCATTGCCGAACAGCTACCGCCGATGGATTTTGGCCGCATCGCCGCCCAGTCGGCCAAGCAGGTCATCGTGCAGAAGGTGCGCGAGGCCGAGCGCGACCGGCAATATGACGAATACAAGGACCGTATCGGCGAGATCGTCAACGGTACCGTCAAGCGCGTCGAATACGGCAACGTCATCGTCGATCTCGGCCGCGGCGAAGCGATCATCCGCCGCGACGAGCTGATTCCGCGCGAAAACTACAAGTATGGCGATCGCGTCCGTGCCTATGTCTATGACGTGCGCCGCGAACAGCGCGGCCCGCAGATATTCCTGTCGCGCACCCATCCGCAGTTCATGGCGAAGCTGTTCACCATGGAAGTGCCGGAAATCTACGACGGCATCATCGAGATCAAGTCGGTCGCCCGCGATCCGGGTTCGCGCGCCAAGATCGCTGTCATCTCGCGCGACAGCTCCATCGATCCGGTCGGTGCCTGCGTCGGTATGCGCGGCAGCCGCGTCCAGGCGGTCGTCGGTGAATTGCAGGGCGAGAAGATCGACATCATTCCTTGGTCGCCTTCGGCGGCGTCCTTCATTGTCAATGCATTGCAGCCGGCGGAAGTCGCCAAGGTCGTGCTCGACGAGGATGCCGAGCGCATCGAGGTCGTCGTTCCCGACGATCAGCTGTCGCTGGCCATCGGCCGCCGCGGCCAGAACGTCCGTCTTGCCTCGCAGCTCACCGGCTGGGATATCGACATCCTGACCGAGCAGGAAGAGAGCGAACGCCGCCAGAAGGAATTCGTCGAACGGTCGTCGCTGTTCATGGAAGCCCTCGACGTCGACGAGATGGTCGGCCAGGTGCTCGCTTCCGAAGGCTTCACCAGCGTCGAAGAGGTCGCGTATGTCGACTCCGGCGAAATCGCGTCGATCGACGGCTTCGACGAGGACACGGCTTCGGAAATCCAGACCCGCGCCCGCGAATATCTGGAGAAGATCGAAGCCGAGCATGACGAGAAGCGCAAGGCGCTCGGCGTCAAGGACGAGCTGCGCGAGATTCCCGGCATCACCACCGCCATGATGGTGACGCTCGGCGAGGACGGCGTGAAGACGATCGAGGATTTCGCCGGCTACGCCGCCGACGACCTGACCGGTTGGAAGGAACGCAAGGACGGCGAGACGAAGGTATTCCCGGGTGTGCTCGCCAACCACGGCGTATCACGCGCCGATGCCGAGCAGATGGTCCTGGCCGCTCGCCTGAAGGCTGGCTGGATCACCGAAGACGAGCTTGCCGCCGAGGGCGTGCCGGCTGACGAAACCGTCGGTGCGTGAGGTGAAACCGCATCGCACCGAACCCGCCCTTGGACGAGATGAACGATCGCACCTGCATCGTCACCCGCAGGCAAGCCGAACCGGATGAACTGATCCGTTTCGTCGTCGGCCCGGATTCGGCCGTCGTTCCGGACATCAAGAGAAACCTGCCCGGCCGCGGTTGCTGGGTGACGGCCGACCGCCTACATATAGAAAAGGCAGCGGCCAAAAACCTGTTTGCCCGTGCTTTTAAGGCGCAGGTGAGCGTGCCGGCCGATCTTGGCGGCATGGTCGACGCGCTGCTTTCCAGGTCCGCTCTGGGCATGCTTGGCCTGGCCCGCAAGGCGGGCGCCATAGCGCTCGGAGCAACCAAGGTCGAGAGCGCCGTGCGCGGCGGACTTGCACTTTTCGTGCTCCACGCGACCGAGGCTTCCGACGATGGCGTCCGCAAGATAAGCCAGGCGCGACGGGCAACCGTCCACCTTGGCGGGCCTGCGATCCGCGCTTACAAACTTTTCTCCGAGGCCGAGTTGAGCTTGGCATTGGGGGGTACAAATGTGATACATGCTGCCGTTCTCGCGGGAGACGCGGGCAGGGCGGTCCAGAAGCGCATGGTTGCGCTCGACCGATATCGGGGCGGTTCCCCGGACGATCTGGCAATGCTTGCGGCCGTTGCTGACGAAGATGATGCCGCAGAGGATATGGAATGAGCGATACGAAATCGGGCGACGACAAGACGCTGAGTGTTACGCCGAAGAAGACCTTGACGCTGAAGCGCCCCGGTATGGAACAGGGCACGGTGCGCCAGAACTTCTCGCACGGCCGCACCAAGTCGGTGGTCGTCGAGACCAAGAAGCGCAAGTTCTCGCTGCCCGGCGACAAGCCGGAGCCGGCGGCAGCGCCTGTTTCCGTCTTCACGCCGAAGCCGGTCGCGGCAGCGCCTGCCGTGCAGGAAGCTCCCAAGGCGCCTCCCCCTCCGCCGCCGGTCGAACGCGGCGGCATGGTGCTGAACGAGTTGTCGCGCCAGGAAATGGAAGCGCGCCGCCGGGCTCTCGAGGGCTCGAAGGTCCGCGATGTCGAGGATCGCCAGCGCGCCATCGAGGAAGCCAAGCGCCGCAGCGAGGACGAAGAGCGCCGCCGCCGCGAGCGCGAGGAATCGGCTCGCCGTCAGGCCGAGGAAGAGGCACGGCTGCAAGCCGAGGCCGAATCCCGCCGCCGTGCCGAGGAAGAGGCGCGCCGCCGTGCGCCGCTCGCCGCCGAACTGGCAACAGTCGATGACGAGGAAGAGGTCAAACCGAAGCGGACCGGTGCCGGCGCACCAGTGCGCCGTCTGGTCACGCCGGAAGTGGCGCGTCCGGCCAAACCGACCAAGGGCGAGGAAGACCGCCGCCGCGGCAAGCTGACGCTGAATTCGGCGCTTTCCGACGAGGATGCGCGCGCCCGCTCGCTCTCGTCGATGCGCCGCCGTCAGGAGAAATTCAAGCGCGCGTTGCATAACGAGCCACGCGAGAAAGTCATGCGTGAAGTGATCCTGCCCGAAACCATCACCATCCAGGAGCTGGCGCAGCGCATGTCCGAGCGCGCTGTCGACGTGGTCAAGTTCTTCATGAAGCAGGGCCAGATCCTGAAGCCTGGTGACGTCATCGACGCCGACACGGCCGAACTCGTCGCCACCGAATTTGGCCACACGGTCCGCCGCGTCGCCGAGTCAGACATCGAAGAGGGCTTGTTCAACATCGCCGATCGTCCCGAGGACCTGCGGCCGCGTCCGCCGGTGGTAACGATCATGGGCCATGTCGATCACGGCAAGACCTCGTTGCTCGATGCCATCCGCAATGCCAACGTCGTCTCCGGCGAGGCCGGCGGCATTACCCAGCATATCGGCGCCTATCAGGTCGAGAAGAACGGTCACAAGGTTACCTTCATCGACACGCCCGGCCACGCCGCCTTCACGGCGATGCGTGCCCGCGGTGCCCAGGCGACCGATATCGCCATCCTCGTGGTGGCAGCTGACGACAGCGTCATGCCGCAGACGATCGAATCGATCAATCACGCCAAGGCGGCCGGCGTTCCGATCATTGTGGCGATCAACAAGATCGACAAGCATGACGCCGACCCGCAGAAGGTGCGTTCGGAACTGCTGCGCCACGAGGTGTTCGTCGAATCCATGGGCGGCGAGGTGCTGGATGTCGAGGTGTCGGCGACCAAGGGCATCAATCTCGACAAGTTGCTCGAAGCGATCCTGCTGCAGGCCGAAATCCTCGACCTGAAGGCCAATCCGGACCGCACCGCCGAAGGCGTGGTCATCGAAGCCCAGCTCGACAAGGGCCGCGGCCCAGTCGCTACCGTGCTGGTGCAGACCGGCACGTTGATGCCGGGCGACATTCTCGTCGCCGGCAACGAATGGGGCCGGGTACGCGCGCTCGTCAATGATCGCGGCGAGCAGGTCAAGGAAGCGCCGCCGGCAATGCCGGTGGAGGTGCTCGGCCTGCAAGGCACGCCGCAGGCCGGCGACCGCTTCGCCGTGGTCAACAACGAAGCCCGCGCCCGCGAGATCACCGAATATCGCCAGCGTCTGGCGCGTGAGAAGGCGGTGGCCAGGCATGCCGGCCAGCGCGGCTCGCTTGAACAGATGATGTCGCAGTTGCAGACCAGCGGATTGAAGGAATTCCCGCTGGTCATCAAGGGCGACGTGCAGGGCTCGATCGAGGCGATCAACGCCGCGCTCGACAATCTCGGCACCGACGAGGTGCGCGCCCGCATCGTCCATGCGGGGGCTGGCGGCATTACCGAAAGCGACGTGTCGCTGGCGGAAACTTCGGGGGCTGCGATCATCGGCTTCAACGTTCGCGCCAATGCGCAGGCCCGCGCAGCCGCGGCTGCGGCAGGCATCGAGATCCGCTACTATTCGATCATCTACAATCTGGTCGATGATGTGAAAGCGGCGCTCTCCGGCCTGCTCTCGCCGGAGCGTCGCGAGACCTTCATCGGCAATGCCGAGATCCTCGAGATCTTCGACATCACCAAGGTCGGCAAGATCGCCGGCTGCCGTGTCACCGAAGGCAAGGTCGAGCGTGGTGCGGGCGTGCGCCTGATCCGCGACAACGTCGTCATCCACGAAGGCACGCTGAAGACCCTGAAGCGCTTCAAGGACGAGGTTTCGGAAGTTCCGGGCGGCCAGGAATGCGGCATGGCCTTCCAGAACTACGAGGACATGCGCGTCGGTGACGTCATCGAGTGCTTCCGCGTCGAGATGGTGACCAGGACACTATAAAGCGCTTGGCACCGATATGGGCCAGGACGTTCCAAATTTGGAAGGTATGTTCCCTCTATGGGAGTATACCTTCCAGACAAATGATACGCAGCTTAAACGTGCTGCGCGTTCGTTTTCCGATCTGAGGTATGGTCGATCCAGGCGTTGGATTCTTACAGGGCTTGCTTGGCTGATTTTGATAGCCGCAATTCTTTTGATTATCTGGACATCTGCGTTGGCCGTCGCTCTGCTGGAGTACCTTGCAAAGGGCGTGGTTTCCAGTGAGACAATTTACGCTCTGGCCCCAATTGCTATGGGGACAATATATATAATAATAGCTCGTAGTTTTTTGGTTCCTTTAAAAAGGAAGGCAGGTAATAAGAAGCTTGGCAATATCGCTGAATCAGTTAAGATTTTCGACGGGTATATTATCCAGTTTTTGGACGAGAGCTCGATAAAGAATCGAAAGATAGAACGGATGCATCTCAGCCACGATTATTTATTCTTCGTTATTGACGACGGCACCCGTTTCGTTTTTGTCCCGAGAGATGTCGTTACCGCCGATGCGCTTGCGAAAATAAAAATCTGGGTAGCTGACGCTCGGTCATAGAATGAGGACCAATTAACGCAGGTTCCCAAGGGTAGCCAAGCCAGTTCAACAGCGCTAAGTGGGCGGCTTGAGGCGGTTCGAACCCGCGCGAAGGAAGAATTTTCATGCCTAGACCATCAACGGCTGGCCCATCCCAGCGCATGCTGCGCGTCGGCGAGCAGGTGCGCCATGCGCTGTCCGAGACCTTGCAGCGCGGCGAGATCCTCGATCCGCTGATCGAGAACACGGTGGTTTCGGTCTCGGAAGTGCGCATGTCGCCCGATCTCAAGATCGCCACCGCCTTCGTTTCGCCGCTCGGCGCCAAGGATGCCGGGGCGGTGATCGAGGCGCTCAACAAGCATGCGAAGTTCGTGCGCGGCCGCGTCTCCGGCGCGCTGCGGCAGATGAAGTACATGCCGGAATTCCGCTTCCGGCTCGACACCAGCTACGACAATTTCCAGAAGATCAACGAATTGCTGCACTCGCCCGAAGTGGCGCGCGATCTCAGCGCCGACGACAAAGACAAAGACGACCGGAAGGACAGCGAATAGTGGCGCGTCGCGGTAAGAAGAAGGGCCGCCCGATCTCGGGCTGGCTGGTACTGGACAAGCCGGTCGGCATGGGCTCGACTGAAGCCGTCTCCAAGATCAAATGGCTGTTCCAGGCGGAAAAGGCCGGCCATGCCGGCACGCTCGACCCGCTGGCGTCCGGCATGCTGCCGATCGCGCTCGGCGAAGCGACCAAGACCGTGCCATACGTCCAGGACGGCGCCAAGGTCTACCGCTTCACGGTTGCCTGGGGCGAGGAGCGTTCGACCGACGACCTCGAAGGCCCGGCGACCAAAAGCTCGGACCGCCGTCCGGCGGAAGCCGACGTACGGGCGCTGCTTTCGAAATATACCGGCGTCATCATGCAGACGCCGCCGCAATTTTCGGCGATCAAGATCGCCGGCGAGCGCGCCTACGACCTTGCCCGCGATGGCGAGACGATCGACATTCCGCCACGCGAGGTTGAGATCGGCCGGCTCGACCTGGTCGAGCACATGGCAGATCGCACCATCTTCGAGGTCGAATGCGGCAAGGGCACCTATGTCCGCTCGCTGGCGCGCGACATGGGGCGCGACCTTGGCTGTTTTGGTCACATCGCCGAGCTGCGGCGGGTCGAGGTCGAGCCGTTCACGCAGGAAGATTTCGTTACCCTGGCCGAGTTGGAGGCCGCCCGCTTCGGCGAGCAGGGCGAGCCGCAAGCAGCAGACGCGCCGATCGACTTCGGTGCCATCGATGCACTTCTGGTCGACACCGCCGCGGCGCTCGAATGCCTGCCGCAGGTCGCGATCAGCGATGATGCGGCAACCAAAATCCGCCTCGGCAATCCGGTCATCATTCGCGGCCGTGACGCGCCGGTAGAAGCGGAGGAGGCCTGCGCCACCGCGCGCGGCAAGCTGGTCGCCATCGGCGCCATCGAGCAAGGCATGTTCAAGCCAAAGCGGGTCTTTGTCGGGTAACAGCTGTCTCGCGGCGCATGATCTCCAACCGGATTCTATTTTGGGAAAGGATCATGCGCTAAATCAACAGGGCGACGGCGTCGTTTGCCGTCCGAAGGGATGCGCGGCACCGACGCTGCATTCGAGGGGGCACATGGCAAAGGCTGAGACGGGCAGGAAGCGGGCGGTGCTCAACACACGGCGGCCGCCCGTCGGGGCTTCGCCGGGCACGCTGATCGCCGACCCGGCGGCACGCCGCTCGGAGCTCAGGCTGACATTGATCTCGCCCGAAAAGTTCAAGACCATCGACAATGCCAGCATCGACGACGTCAACACCCATTGCCACAATTGGCCGGTTATCTGGCTCGATTGCACAGGCCTCGCCAACATCCAGCTGATCGAGGAGATCGGCCGGATCTTCAACCTGCATCCGCTGGCGCTGGAAGATGTCGTCAACACCGGCCAGCGGCCGAAGGTGGATTTCTTCGAGGACCATGCCTTTGTCGTCGTCAGGATGATCGACGATGTCACCGCGCATCGCTACGAACAGATCGCCGTCTTCTTCGGCAAGACCTTCGTCGTCACCTTCCAGGAGCGCGAAGGCGACCCGTTCGATCCCGTGCGCAAGCGGATCGCAAGCTCGGTGCCCAACCGCTTGCGCTCGCGCGGCGCCGACTATCTCGCCTATGCTTTGATCGACGCTATCGTCGACAGCTATTTCCCGCCGATCGAGGCTGCCGGCGAATTGGTCGACAGCATTGAGGACCAGATGCTGAACCAGGCGCACAAGCATCAGATGCGGCAGCTTCATGAATTGCGGCGCGATGCCAATGTGCTGAAGGGCGTGCTTTGGCCGATGCGCGATGCGCTGGCGACCATGATCCGCAACGACGTGCCCTATGTGAAGGCCGAAACCAAGATATTCCTGAACGACACGCTCGATCATTCGCTGCGATTGATCGAACTGGTCGAAACCCAGCGCGACATGCTGACCGGCCTGATCGAGATGCACTTGTCGCTCAGCCAGGCGCGCACCAACGACGTCATCAGCTATCTGACCATCGTCTCGGTGATCTTCATGCCGCTTACCTTTCTCGTCGGCGTATGGGGCATGAATTTCGACCCCGACACCTCGCCCTGGAACATGCCGGAGCTGAAAGCCTATTACGGCTATCCCCTGTCGCTCGTCTTCATGGCGCTTGTTGCGGTCGGGCTCTTTGCGTACTTCAAATGGAAGAAATGGCTCTGACTAGGCGGAAGTGCCCGTTTATGCAGCAAAAAGCCGGCTTGTGAATTGGGCTGGCCTTTTTGTCGGAATTGCACTATATGCGCCGCAGCTTCGCGCTTTGACGCGTTGCTTGCACCGGCCCCTGCTGGACGACATCCCGGCTGAGGGCGTCCCGTTTCCTCAAACAGACAAGGAAAAACACGATGTCGATTACTGCCGAACGCAAGAAGGAATTGATGGGCGAATTCGCAACCGCCAAGGGCGATACCGGGTCTCCGGAAGTCCAGGTGGCCATCCTTTCGGAGCGCATCAAGAACCTGACCGATCATTTCAAGGACCACAAGAAGGATAACCATTCCCGCCGTGGTCTGCTCGCTCTCGTTTCCCAGCGCCGCAGCCTGCTTGATTATCTCAAGCGCAAGGACGACGCGCGCTATCAGACGCTGATCGAGAAGCTCGGTCTGCGCCGTTGACGAATTGACCGGCGGGTTCTTTCGAGAGCCCGCCGGTCGCGCATTGGAGCATCGGATCATCCGAGGCTCCAATGAAGAAAGCAGAGCGCCGCGCACCGGTTTGGACGCGCAAAGGACGCTCTGAAGTTTAGATTTGCGCAGGATACTTTCCGAAAACCTGGTTTTCGGGTTCACGCGCAAGGCCAGTCGGATCGATTGGCCAACCCGGTTTCGAAACAGCAGAGGGCTACTCGAAACCGCCCATGGACGGTCATGGGGCAGGATTGCAGGACGCTCGTGCGGCACCGCGCCGAATAAGCCGAGCCTCCCGTTGTCTTGCCCGTGGCTGCCCGAGAAAGGAAGCCAAGGGAAAGGGGCATCCGCGCACGCTGAAACGGCGCGGCCCTTTCCGCATACGAAGGACAAGACATGTTCAATTACCACAAAGTCGAAATCGAATGGGGCGGCCGTCCGCTCATTCTCGAAACCGGCAAGATCGCGCGTCAGGCTGATGGCGCGGTGCTGGCCACCTACGGCGAAACCAAGGTTCTCGCCACCGTAGTCTCGATGAAAGAGCCGAAACCCGGCCTCGATTTCTTCCCGCTGACGGTCAACTACCAGGAGAAGACTTACGCCGCCGGCAAGATCCCGGGTGGCTATTTCAAGCGTGAAGGCCGTCCGAGCGAGAAGGAAACGCTGGTTTCCCGCCTGATCGACCGCCCGATCCGCCCGCTCTTCGCCGAAGGCTACAAGAACGACACCCAGATCGTCGTCACCGTCGTCCAGCACGATCTTGAAAATGACCCGGACATCCTGTCGATCGTCGCCACCTCCGCCGCCCTGACCTTGTCCGGCGTGCCGTTCATGGGCCCGGTTGGCGGCGCCCGTGTCGGCTACATCAACGGCGAATATGTGCTCAACCCGCATGTCGACGAGATGCAGGAATCGAAGCTCGACCTGGTCGTCGCCGGCACCGCCGACGCCGTGCTGATGGTCGAGTCCGAAGCCAAGGAACTCGGCGAGGACCTTATGCTCGGCGCCGTCATGTTCGGCCACAGGGGCTTCCAGCCGGTGATCGACGCGATCATCAAGCTGGCTGAAGTCGCGGCAAAGGACCCGCGCGACTTCAACGCGCCGGACTATTCCGCACTTGAAGCCGAGATGCTCAAGATCGTCGAAGGCGAGCTTCGCGATGCCTACAAGATCACCGACAAGCAGAAGCGCTATGCCGCCGTCGACGCCGTCAAGGCCAAGGTCAAGACCGCGTTCGCGCCGGCAGAAGGCGAAGAGGCCAAATACACGTCCGAACAGATCGGCACCGTGTTCAAGGAGCTCCAGGCCAAGGTCGTGCGCTGGAACATCCTCGACACCGGCTCGCGCATCGACGGCCGCGACCTGAAGACGGTCCGCAAGATCGTCTCGGAAGTCGGCGTCCTGCCGCGTACGCACGGCTCGGCGCTGTTCACTCGCGGCGAGACCCAGGCGCTGGTCGTCGCCACGCTCGGCACCGGCGAGGACGAGCAGTATGTCGATTCGTTGACCGGCATGTACAAGGAGAAGTTCCTCCTGCACTACAACTTCCCTCCCTATTCGGTCGGTGAAACCGGCCGCATGGGTTCGCCGGGCCGCCGCGAAATCGGCCATGGCAAGCTCGCCTGGCGCGCCATCCGGCCGATGCTTCCGACCGCCGACCAGTTCCCCTATACGTTGCGCGTCGTTTCGGAGATCACCGAGTCCAACGGCTCGTCGTCGATGGCTACCGTCTGCGGCACCTCGCTGGCTCTGATGGACGCGGGCGTGCCGCTTGCCAAGCCGGTCGCCGGCATTGCGATGGGCCTGATCAAGGAAGGCGAGCGCTTCGCCGTGCTCTCCGACATCCTTGGCGACGAGGACCACCTCGGCGACATGGACTTCAAGGTTGCCGGCACCGCCTACGGCATCACCTCGCTGCAGATGGACATCAAGATCGAGGGCATCACCGAGGAGATCATGAAGATCGCCCTCGACCAGGCCAAGGATGGCCGTCAGTACATTCTCGGCGAAATGGCCCACGCGCTGTCCGGCGCACGTGCCGAGCTCGGCGAGTTCGCGCCGCGCATCGAGGTCATGCACATCCCGACCGACAAGATCCGCGACGTGATCGGCTCGGGCGGCAAGGTCATCCGCGAGATCGTCGAAAAGACCGGCGCCAAGATCAACATCGAGGACGACGGCACCGTCAAGATCGCCTCGGCCAATGCCAAGGAGATCGAGGCGGCGAAGAAGTGGATACACACCATCGTCGCCGAGCCGGAAGTCGGTGAAATCTACGAAGGCACGGTCGTCAAGACCGCCGACTTCGGCGCTTTCGTCAATTTCTTCGGTCCGCGTGACGGCCTCGTCCACATCTCGCAACTCGCCAATGACCGCGTCGCCAAGACCTCCGATGTGGTCAAGGAAGGCGACAAGGTCTGGGTCAAGCTGATGGGCTTCGACGAGCGCGGCAAGGTCCGCCTGTCGATGAAGGTCGTCGACCAGGCCACCGGCAAGGAAATCGTGCGCGACAAGAAGAGCGAAGGCGAAGAAAACGCCGCCTAAGCTGATCTAACTATGCAATCGAAGCGGGCGCGCCGGAAGGTCGCGCCCGTTTGCGTTTCAACAACAGCCTTGCAGTTCAAGAGTGGTGAATGTCCGCCGAGCCGCTGAAAACGCTTTTCCATCCGTTCGGGGCCGGTGCTGTCTCCCTGCCACGAAAGGATGAACGCATACTCTTTCTCGGTGCCGAGCCCGGCTTTCGTTTGCCGGAAAGTTTTGATGCCAAGCTTCATCTTGTCCAAGGCTTCAGGCCGCACTTTCGCGCCTTGCAGGCGTCTGGCTTCGCGGTCACGCCGCAGGTCGAAGGCGAGGCTTTCGACGCGGCATTTGTGCTCGCTGGCCGCCATCGCGGCCAAAACGAGTTGCGCGTTGCCGAAGCGGTCGAACGCGCAGCACCAGGCGGGTTGATCGTCGTCGCCGGCAGCAAGGACGATGGAATCGCCAGCCTGCGCAAGCATGTCGGCGCCCTTGTGCCGCTCGAAGGCCACCTGCCGAAGCATCACGGCATTGCCTTCTGGTTTCGCCGGCCGGCCGATACCGTTGCCGCGGCAACGCTTCGCGCCGCCAATCCGGACTTGGTGGTCGAGGACCGCTTCCGCACGGCCCCAGGCATGTTTTCCTTCGACAAGATCGATGCCGGATCGAAGCTGCTAGTCGAAAATCTGCCCAACGATCTGCGTGGCAGCGTTGCGGACTTCTGTGCCGGTTGGGGCTATGTCGCCGCCGAAGTCGCCGCCCGCTCACCCGGCATATCGGCGCTTGACCTTTACGAAGCGGATTTCGAGGCGCTGGAGGCGGCCAAGGCCAATGTCGGCAACACAGGCGTGGAGCCACGTTTCTTCTGGATAGATCTGTTGAGCGAACCGGTCGAGCGCCGCTACGACGTGGTCGTCATGAACCCGCCCTTTCACCGCAGCCGGGCGACTGAGCCGGAAATCGGTGCCGGCATGATCCGCGCGGCAGGCAAGGCGCTGAAGCCCGGCGGCCGGCTGTTCATGGTGGCAAACCGCCAGCTTCCCTACGAACCGGTGCTGGCGGCCGCCTTCTCCAGCCATGCGGAGCTCGCCCGCGACGGCATGTTCAAGGTCTTATCGGCGCGACGCTGAAATCCTGCGGGGCAAGCCGGCGATACGTCGCTCGCGCTATTCCCGCCCGCCGTCGGTCTGCTTCAATTCGTCAAGCGTCGGCATGGAAACGATGTGATAGCCGGAATCGACATAATGGATTTCGCCGGTGACGCCGGAGGACAGGTCGGACAGCAAATAGAGCGCGGAGCCGCCGACTTCATCGATCGTCACTGTACGGCGTAGCGGCGAGTTGCGCTGCTGGTAGGAGAACATGTGGCGTGCGTCGGAAATCCCGGCGCCCGCAAGCGTCCGTACCGGTCCCGCCGATATGCCGTTCACCCTGATGCCGCGCGGGCCGTAGTCGTTGGCGAGATAGCGGACGCTGGCCTCCAGCCCCGCCTTGGCGACACCCATAACGTTGTAGTTCGGCATGACACGGACCGAACCGGCATAGGTCAGCGTGACCATCGAACCGCTATCCTTCATCAATGTGGCGGCGTGACGGGCGATCTCGGTGAAGGAGTAGCAGGAGATCACCATGGTGCGGATGAAGTTGTCGCGGCTCGTGTCGGCGTAGAGGCCTTTCAGCTCGTTCTTGTCGGAAAAGCCGATGGCATGGACGACGAAATCCAGCCCGCCCCACGCCTTCCCCAAAGTCTCGAAAGTCGCGGCGACCGACACGCTGTCCTCGACGTCGCAAGGCACCACCAGGGATGCGCCCAATTTCTCGGCGAGCGGCTTGACCCGGCGCCCGAAGGCCTCGCCCTGATAGGTGAAGGCGAGGTCCGCGCCATGTTCGGACAGTTTGCGGGCGATACCCCAGGCGATCGAATGATCGTTGGCAACACCCATGACAAGCCCGCGCTTGCCCTTCATCAATCCGTCCATGATCGGCAAATCCTTATGCGGAATAGCGCTGGAAAATCAGCGTTGCGTTGGTGCCACCGAAACCGAACGAATTGGACAAAACGGTGTCGATCCTTGCATCGTCGATGCGCTTGCGCACGATCGGCATGCCCTCGAATTCCGGATCGAGGTTCTCAATGTGGGCGCTCTCGCCGATGAAGCCGCCTTGCATCATCAGGATCGAGTAGATCGATTCCTGCACGCCGGCGGCGCCCAGAGAATGGCCGGTTAACGATTTGGTCGACGTGATGAAAGGCATCTTCTCGCCGAACACCTCGCGGATGGCGCCCATTTCCTTGGAGTCGCCGACCGGCGTCGAGGTGCCGTGCGTATTGATGTAGTCGACCGGCGAGGACACCGTTGCGAGCGCCTGCTTCATGCAGCGCGCCGCGCCTTCGCCCGACGGCGCCACCATGTCGTAGCCGTCCGATGTCGCGCCATAGCCGACGATCTCGGCATAGATCTTGGCGCCGCGTGCCTTGGCATGCTCGAGCTCTTCAAGAATCAGCACGCCGGCGCCGCCGGCAATGACGAAACCGTCGCGATCGACGTCGTAGGCGCGTGAGGCGACCGACGCCCTGTCGTTGAACTTGGACGACATGGCGCCCATGGCATCGAAGAGATCCGACATCGTCCAGTCGAGATCCTCATGGCCGCCGGCGAAGACGATGTCCTGCTTGCCCCACTGAATCAGCTCGTAGCCATTGCCGATGCAATGCGCAGACGTCGAGCAGGCCGATGAGATCGAATAGTTGACGCCGTGGATCTTGAACCAGGTGGCAAGCGTCGCCGACGCGGTCGACGACATCGCTTTTGGCACCGCGAACGGCCCGATCCGCTTGGGGCTGCCGTTTTTGATCGTGGTCTCGGCCGCCTCGACGATTGCACGGGTCGACGGTCCGCCGGAGCCCATCACGATACCGGTGCGCTCATTGGTGATGTCGGCCTCGTCGAGGCCGGCGTCTGCGATCGCCTGGTCCATTGCGACATGGTTCCAGGCAGCACCCTGCGACAGGAAGCGCATGGCGCGACGGTCGATCATGCCCGATGGGTCCAGCGTCGGCGCACCCCACACCCGGCAACGGAAGCCATGCTCGGCGAAAGAGTCGGAGAAGCTGATGCCGGATCTGGCATCGTGCAGCGAGGTCTGCACCTCGTTGGCATTGTTGCCTATCGACGACACGATGCCGAGACCTGTGACTACGACCCGTCTCATTCGCAACTCCTTCCAGCGCCGACCCCGAACCTGAAATCAATTTCCGGAATGGAACCATGCGCAAAATTAAAGTGCTACAGCGTTCATCAGACGTCCAAGACGTCGTACTGTAGGGTCTTCGTTCAGACGGCGGCCGATTGCTTGGACAGACCGACCTTCAGATCCGTTGCCGCGTATATGGGCTCGCCATCTGCCTTCAGCCAGCCATCGGCGATGCCCAGCACAAGCCGACCGCGCATCACGCGCTTGAAGTCGACGCCATACTCCACCTTCTTGACCGAAGGCGTGACCATGCCTTTGAACCTCACCTCACCGGTCGACAGCGCCATCCCCTTGCCGGGTTCACCGAGCCATCCGAGATAGAACCCCGTCAACTGCCACATGGCGTCCAGGCCCAGGCATCCCGGCATGATCGGATTACCGATGAAATGGCAGGCGAAAAACCACAAATCCGGCTTGATGTCGAATTCCGCGCGGATGAAACCCTTGTCGAACGCACCGCCGGTCTCGCTGATCTCGGTGATGCGGTCGAACATCAGCATCGGCGGATAGGGCAGCTGCGCATTTCCCGGTCCGAACAGCTCGCCGCGGGCGCAGGCAAGCAATTCCTCGTAACCGTAGCTGGATTTCGGATCCGCCATCAATCTCGTCCCCGTGATCGTCCCGGGCGAAAGGCGCCCTTGTCGGTGGTTTCCTAACACAATCTGTTTCAGGCCGGAAACCGGCGTTTGCGCTTAACCTGCCCGTCTGCCCGGGTCAATGCGCGCTATTGATCGCATTCGGTCGACAGAATATATGTCAGGACACGTCCAGTTTCGGCAGATGCTCAATTTCTGCCATTTTGGACCGTCTGAGGCGGAACTGTGAGCGCGACGGATAGATGGATCTGGGTTGCCGGAAGGATAATGTCGCTGTGGACAAGCGGGTTCGTGAGGCCGGTCTGAGGCCGACACGCCAGCGCATCGCGCTGGCCGATCTGCTTTTCGCCAAGGGCGACCGCCATCTTTCGGCCGAGGAACTGCACGAGGAGGCGCTTGCCGCCGGCGTGCCGGTGTCTCTGGCCACCGTCTACAATGCTCTGCACCAGTTTACCCAGGCCGGTCTTCTGCGCATCCTTGCCGTCGAGGGGGCGAAGACTTATTTCGACACCAACACCTCCGATCACCATCATTTCTATATCGAGGGCGAAAACAGGATCTTCGATATTGACAGCGGCCCGGTGACGGTTTCCAACCTGCCGGAGCCGCCGGAGGGCATGGAGATCGCCAATGTCGATATCGTGGTGAGACTGCGTCCGAAACGCTGCGACTGACCGGCACTTATGAAATTCCTGGATTTGACGCTCCGGCTCGAATGGGTCGCCGTCGCGGTGGCGGCTCTTATCTTCTATGCAATCGCCGGTGTTTCCTGGTGGCTGTTTGCCGTGCTCATTCTGGCGCCCGACCTGTCGATGCTGGGTTACATCGCCGGGCCGCGCGTCGGGGCCGTCGCCTACAACGCCTTGCACATACTGATCTTCCCCGTTCTGCTGGCGCTTGTCGGCAGCGTCTTTGACAATGCAATGGCGGTAGCTGTCGCGCTGATCTGGATCGCCCACATCGCCATCGACCGCGCTCTGGGCTATGGTTTGAAGCTGTCAAGCAGTTTCCAGGATACCCATCTCGGCCGCATCGGCCGCTAAACCATCCCCGAACCGAAGACCAGCGAAACAAATGCCGGATCCGGTGCTTGCAGCGCTGGCCCGACCTGCGGTTCGGAAAGTCAGTTCTTGACCTTTTCGCCGGGATAGGCACCCCAGACCAGCGACTGCGCGAGCCAGCCGGTATGGCCGTCGAAGGTCATTTCGCACCACTGGCCATCGCAGGACTTGATCGTGCCCATCACCCCCGGTTCGAGGATCGCGATGACGCCTGCGTCTTTTGCCGGGTCGTCAAGGAGGTTGACGCGAGCGTCCTTGCCGCGCTGCCAGGGGGCGACGATCGCCGTGCGACGGCCCGAAAGCAGCGACTGATTGATCCAGCCTTCCGAGCCGTCGGCATCACGCACACGGCGCCACGTATCGAACTCCTGGATGATCTCCATCGGCAGGCCGGGCTTCATATACATCCAGTCGACGGAATAATTGACGCCCGGCCCAACGCGCGAGTTGACGCGGCCGGATTTCAGGCTGACGAAGCGCGGCAGTGGCAAGCCGCTTGGTCCGAGCGTGATGCTCTGGGCGGGTGCGGCGGCACTTTGCGCCATCACCAGTGGGCTATGGATGAGAGCGCCGAGGAATGCTGCACTGAGGGTCAGGCGGAGCGACGCGAAACCAGACACTTTCGTTCCTTTCGGCGCCGGCCCATCGGCCTTCGCCCCTTTTTCTTTGTCTTCGGCGGAACCGCTTGTTACATGAATGACCGGTACCGCGATCGGCACTCAGTTTCGCCGTTCTTGGTTAAAGAGGTCTCAACGAGATCGGGTTCGAGGAAAACAATGGCAGGCAAAAAGAAGCCCCTCGTCGTCATCACGCGCAAATTGCCCGACCCGGTCGAGACCCGCATGCGCGAGTTGTTCGACGCCCGCTTGAATGTGGAGGACAGGCCGATGACGCAGCCGGAACTGGTGGCTGCGGTCAAGGAGGCCGACGTGCTGGTGCCGACCGTCACCGATAATATCGACGCGGCGCTGATTGCCCAGGCCGGCGACAACCTCAAGCTGATCGCCAATTTCGGCAATGGGGTAGACAAGATCGACGTTGCGGCAGCGGCCAAGAAAGGCATCACCGTGACCAACACGCCGAACGTGCTGACCGAAGATACGGCCGACATGACCATGGCGCTGATGCTGGCCGTACCGCGGCGGCTGGCCGAAGGCGCCAACGTGCTGACCGGCGATAAGAAATGGGCGGGCTGGTCGCCGACCTGGATGCTCGGCCGGCGCATTTGGGGCAAACGGCTCGGCATTGTCGGCATGGGTCGCATCGGCACCGCCGTCGCCAGGCGTGCCAAGGCGTTTGGCCTCTCGATCCACTACCACAACCGCCACCGCGTACTGCCGGCAATCGAGGACGAGTTGGAAGCCACGTATTGGGAAAGCCTTGACCAGATGCTCGCCCGCATGGACATTATCTCGGTCAATTGTCCATCGACACCGGCAACCTTCCACCTGCTTTCGGCGCGGCGGCTGGCGCTTCTGCAACCGTCAGCTTACATAGTCAACACCGCGCGCGGCGATATCATCGATGAGGAATCGCTGGTCAAGCTCATCCATGACGGCAAGATCGCCGGCGCCGGCCTCGACGTCTACGAGCACGAGCCGGCGCTGAACAGCAAGCTGCTGAAACTTGCCCACAAAGGCAAGGTCGTGCTGTTGCCGCATATGGGCTCGGCGACGCTCGAAGGCCGTATCGACATGGGCGAGAAGGTGATCATCAATATCCGCGCCTTCTTCGATGGTCATCGCCCGCCCGACCGCGTGCTGCCGTTGAGGGCGTGACCTGCCGTCACGCCGGCACGGTCTTGCCGCGGCAACCGCGCGTTCGTCGTTGGATAGCTTTGCCTTACGAATATGCCTTGCGCATGGTGACTGAGGTCGGCCGGTCGTAGCCCTTGTGCGCTGTCCGTTCGGTTTCACGAAAACCGAGGCGGGCAAAGGCTGCGTGATTTCCGGTCAGCTCGACCCGCGTCTGGAGCTCGATGGCGGTCCTGTTGTGGCTGCGGGCAAGATCTTCGACGGCCTGCATCAGCTGTTTTCCAATGCCTTGTCCCTGAAGAACCGGCTCGACCGCGAGCTTTCCAACATAGAGCTCGTCTGCGCGCTTCAGGATGAAGACGCAACCGACGATCTCGTTTTCCTTCAGCGCCAGGAATGCTGTCTCCTCCAGCGCTCTAGCCCTGAGATTTTCAACGGTGAGCCGATGCGCCGAGGACGGCGGGTCAATAACCCCGTCCATAAAGGCGAAGGCGCGCATGACCAGCGCCAGCACCTCGTCCCAACGGTCGAAATCGGCCGCAAGCTGCACGATGGAAACGTCGGCAGGCAGGCTCATGGGCTGGTTCGCTTGTAGCGGATCGTGTCGAAGCGTGCCGCCAGCGCATCGTAGAGCAGCAGTCGTCCGACCAGCGGCTCGCCAATCCCGGTGATCAGCTTGATCGCTTCCATGGCTTGCAGCGTGCCGATGACTCCGGTCAGCGCGCCGACAATGCCGGCCACCGCGCAGGATGGCACAAGTCCCGGCGGCGGCGCCTCGGGAAAGAGATCGCGGTAGCTTGGGTTCAACTTGCCGTCCGGGCCGGTTTCGAATGGCTTCAGTACGGTGACCGAGCCGTCGAAGCGGCCAACGGCGGCATGCACGAGCGGCCGGCTTTCCGCGGCGCAGGCGTCGGCCACCGCGTAGCGTGTCTCGAAATTGTCGGAGCCGTCAACGACGATGTCATAACGGGCAATGAGGGTGGGGGCGTTGTCCACGGTCAGCCTGAAATTGTGCTCTTCCACGACGACGTTTGGATTGATGCGGATGATCGCCGCTCTGGCACTGTCGGTTTTCGCCACCCCGACATCGCCCGTGGCGTGGATCACTTGTCGTTGCAGGTTGGAAAGCGAAACGATGTCGTCGTCGACGATACCGAGAGTGCCAATCCCTGCGGCGGCGAGATATTCGAGCACCGGCGCTCCCAATCCGCCGGCGCCAATGACGAGCACCCGCGCCCGCTTCAGCCGCTGCTGGCCAGCGCCGCCGATCTCGGGCAGCACGATGTGGCGGGCGTAGCGTTCGAGCTCTTCATCGGTGAGGGCGGCTGTGATCATCGCCGGACCATATAGCGGAGGAAAAAGCTTGTCAGGTATCAATGCATGCCGCTCAGAAGTGCGCCATGAACCAAGTTCAAATGGTCGGCCTGACCGTGCCGTGATCGACGGTCAGGAATTGCGCGCGTCCCTTGAGGCTGTCAAACAACGCGGCATCGGTCCCGGTCATGAAGGCCTGGCAGTTTAGTTCCTCCAGGATCGAGAACAAGGCCGCCCGTCGACCGCCGTCGAGATGGGCGGCGATCTCGTCGAGCAGCAGGATCGGTGTCATGCCCGACATCTCACCGGTTAGCCGCGCATGCGACAAGACAATGCCGACCAGCAGCGCCTTCTGCTCGCCGGTCGAACAGAGCTCGGCCGGCATCGCCTTGGGCCGGTGGCGCACCACGAGGTCGGAACGGTGCGGGCCGTCGAGCGTGCGTCCGGCGGTGCGGTCGCGGTCGCGCCCCTGGGCAAGCGCACGACGGAACCGTTCCTCTACGTCGACGGCCGGCAAAATACCGAGTTCGCCTTCCAGTTCGCCAGAGATGCCGATGTCGGCTTGCGGAAACGGTCCGTCGCCGGGCAGCCGGTCGATCATGGCGGCGAGCAGGCGCACCAGTTCGGCACGCGCCGCGGCAATCGCCACGCCGGTCTCGGCCATTTGCATCTCGATCGCATCGAACCAGGCACCGTCGCGTGAACCGTCGGCGAGCAGTCTGTTGCGGCCGCGCATTGCCTTTTCGTAGTCAAGCGCGCGCTGGCCGTGGCCAGGATCGATCGCCAGCACCAGCCGGTCTAGGAAGCGCCGGCGGTCGGCAGCCGGCCCGGGGAACAGGCCGTCCATGGCCGGTGTCAGCCAGACCACGCGCAGCCATTCCAGCATGTCTTCGGCTGAGCGCGCCGTCGCGCCGTTGATCCGCACCCGCCGGCCGGCTTCGCCGTCGCTGCCCGATATTCCGGTACCGATCTCGACCTGGCCTTCCGGCCCGTCAAGCCGGGCATGCAGCGCAAAGCCACCGTCGCCGCCTTCGCGCGCCACCTCGGAATAGGGTGCGCGGCGCAGGCCGCGGCCCGGCGTGAGCAGCGAGATCGCTTCAAGCAGATTGGTCTTGCCGGCGCCATTGTCGCCGGAGAAAACGACAGCGCCGGGATCAAGGTCGATTGCCAACGCCGCATAGTTGCGGAAATTCGTAAGTATGAGCTTACTTATGTACGTCTGCTGCGGTTTTGCAGATCTGGTCACGACAGCAAGATGGCCCCGTTCGGGCCCTACACCCGCATCGGCATCAGCACGTAGAGCGCGGTCTCGTCGGCCATATCGTGGATCAGTGTCGGGGAACCGGCATCCGCCAGCATGAACTTCGCCTCCGTGCCGGTCAGTTGCGCGGCAACGTCGAGCAGGTATTTGGCGTTGAAGCCGATTTCAATCGGATCGGACGAATAGTCGGCCGCCAGTTCCTCGGTGGCACTGCCCGAATCCGGGTTGTTGACCGCAAGCGTGACCTGCCCTTCGGCGATCGAAAGCTTCACCGCCCGGCCGCGTTCGGACGAAATGGTCGAAACGCGATCGACGGCAGCGGCGAAACTCTGGCGATCGATAATCAGCTTCTTGTCGTTGCCGGTCGGAATGACGCGCTGGTAGTCCGGGAAAGTGCCGTCGATCAGCTTGGAGGTCAAGATAACGCTGCCGATGGTGAAACGGATCTTGGTGTCGGACAACTCGGTGGTGACTGCAACATCGGGATCGTCGACCAGCTTTTGCAGCTCGCTGACCGTCTTTCGCGGGATTATGACGCCAGGCATGCCCTCAGAGCCTGCCGGCGCATCGATCTCGGCGCGCGCCAGCCGGTGGCCGTCGGTCGCGACAGAGCGCAGCTTCAGCTTGCCGCCGGCCTCGTGCGTGTGCAGATAAATGCCGTTCAGATAATAGCGCGTCTCCTCGGTCGAGATGGCAAACTGGGTCTTTTCGATGAGGCCCTTTAGTCCGACGGAATCGAGCCGGAAAATATGCGAGAACGACCCGGCTGAAAGCTCGGGAAAGTCGGACTGCGGCAGGCATTGCAGGCGGAAGCTCGAGCGCCCCGACGTCACCGTCATGGCGTTGCCGTCTTCGTCGGTCTTCAGCGCCACCTCCGCGCCGTCGGCAAGCTTGCGCACGATGTCGTAGAGCAGATGTGCCGGGACCGTCGTCGCCCCGCCACGTTCGACCTTTGCCGGCGTTGCTTCGGTCACCTCCAGGTCGAGGTCGGTCGCCTTCATTTCAAGGCTGGCCCCCTCGGCGCTGAGCAGCACGTTCGACAGGATCGGAATGGTATTGCGCCGCTCGACCACCCGGTGAACATGGTTGAGCGACTTCAGGAGATTTGACCGTTCCAGGATAACACGCATGACAAAACAGGCTCGCTTGAATGAATGAACGGGTCTCCGGCAAGCGGCGCCCCGCGAAAGGTCTGAACAGGCTCAGAATCTGCGTAAACTGACAGGAAAAACCCGGCAAACGCAAGCCCGCGCCACCGGTTCGGACCGGCTGCACGGGCTTTCCGGGGATAAAGGGGATAAAAAGGCCGGAGTCCGCGAGCCGGCGTTTTTCGGGCCGTCAGGCCTGGTCGTTGATCAGCCTTCTCAGCAATTCGAGTTCCTGCGCCAGTGTGTTGTCGGCACCGGAAAGATCCTCGATCTTGCGCACCGCATGCAGCACGGTCGTATGGTCACGACCGCCGAACCGCCGCCCGATCTCCGGCAGCGAGCGCGGCGTCATCACCTTCGACAGATACATGGCGACCTGCCGTGGCTTGACGATGGTGCGTGTGCGCCGGTTGGACAGAAGTTCGGTCTTCGACACGTTGTAGTGGCGCGCGACGATGCGCTGGATGTCCTCGATACGCACCCGCTTGGGTTCGCCCGAACGATAGATGTGGCCAAGGATCTCGTCGATGCGGTCGATGGTGATCTGCGGTTCGAAGGATTGGCGAAACAAAAGCTGGTTGAAGGCACCTTCGAGCTCGCGTCCGCTGCCGGTCACCGTGCGGGCGACGTGGTTGAGGATCTCTTCGGAAATATCGAGCGACGCATCGTCGAGCTTGGCGGTGGCAAGCCTGAGCTTGAGCATACCGATACGCATGGCGAAATCCGGGGCTGACATTTCCAGCGCGACGCCGCCGTTGAGGCGCGAGCGGACGCGTGGCTCCAGCGACTCCAATTCCGACGGCGGCCGGTCGGCAGCGACCACCACTTGCTTGGCGCTGTCGAGCAGCATGTTGATTAAATGGCAGAATTCGTGCTGGATCGACTTGCCCTGCAGGAACTGCATGTCGTCGATGATGAGGAGGTCGATGTCGCGCAGCTGTTCTTTCAGCGTCAGTGCGTTGTTGTCGCGGATCGCGGTGGCGAACCGCCACATGAAATACTCAGCCGTCAGATAGACGACCCGCGATTTCGGATTCTGCTTCAGCGATTCTGCGGCGATCGCCTGCAACAGGTGCGTTTTGCCCAGCCCGACCGTCGCGTGAAGAAAGAGCGGATTGAAACGCACCGCGCTCGACTGCGATTCCGCGACCGCCTTGGCGGCGGCAAAAGCCACTCGGTTCGATGGTCCTTCGATGAAGGAGGTGAAAGTGTAGCGTGGATCGAGTGGCGAACCGAGAACATTGTGCCGGAACTCGGTTTCTGCCGGCATCCCCGGGCGGGGTACCGGGACCCGTTCGACCCTGCTGGGGCTCGCCGTGCCCGCAGAGAGCGCGGTTTGCGTCTGCCTGGTCATCTTGCGCGCCGGGGCCACTTCTGGCTCGACGCTGTTGCGGCCCTGCCGTGTGGCGGTGCGAACCACGATCTCGATCTTGAGGATCTCCGGATCCTCGTGCTTCCACAACTCGGTGATGAGATCGAGATAGTGGCCGTTGATCCATGAACGCAGGAATGCGGTTGGCACTGAGATGCGGACAATGCCCTTAGAGGATTCAGCGACCTTCATGCGCCCGAACCAGCTCGAATAGACCTCGGTTCCCAGACGCGCCTTCAACTGGGCCTTGACCCGATCGAACTTCTGTTCAGCTTCATTGGAAGCCGCCATGTCGTTCCTTCCGATTAACGTTCCAGGAAATGGGAGGTCGCCTGTAAGCTCCCTTTCGATGCCGCCGCTCTGCATGATCGAGTTCCTTGTCTCTTGTACCTGTTTTCCGCCGGGGATGCGCCTCCTGCATCCATGTTTCCGGCGACCGTGTCTTCGCGGCGACACCATCGCCGCCGTCGGCTGATGAATCGCCTCGTTGTCGGTCCGGCGCCGAAGAGCCGATCCGCTTTGGTCATGTCAGGGCAACGAAATGCCGTCCGGCGAAAAACCGCCGGCGCACCGTCGACCTGCCATGTACAATTACGCCAGTCCCCTACCGTATCGAAAAGACAAACCAACCCCGTCCGCGGAGTTGAATCCGCGGTGTAAACTCTGCCAATTTGAGCTGGCCGGTTTCAGGCTGGTCAAGGGCCAAGGGCCCGTCCCTTCGATGGACAGACATTACCGAAATCGCTGTGGATAGGGCAAGGCCACCCCTAACGGATTTTTAAGGAATCTGACTAGGAAGGCACGTTTCGAACGCCATGCCGCAACAGTTGATTTTGACAAAGCCATTGTGATTCAAACCCTTTTCCGGCGAATGTGAAAAAGGCCACACAATGCGAAATTTTCTGAAATAATTCACTTGACAGCCAATTGCCGCCTATCGGCCACAGCCGATGTGAACAAGCTGTGGATCACCATCGGTAAGCCTCTGAAAAAAAACAGTAATCTGTGACGCTCGGAAATTTTCGCATTGGCGGTTTCGAAGGCTGCGAATATCAGCGGGTATGTATACGCCGGCAAAGCATTTCGAACTTTGAAATGCACGCGGAGCGCCATTTTGCGGGCTTTCTTTTAAGTACTTGCCGGCAAACGAAAAAAACCCGGCGCGATTGGCCGGGTTTGAAGAAGCGCAGTTCAGGAAAAGATATATTAGGCCGACAGCACCTTGACCCGTTGGGCCAGCCGCGACACCTTGCGCGATGCCGTGTTCTTGTGCACCACGCCCTTGGTCGCGGCGCGCATCAATTCCGGCTCGGCCACCTTGAAGGCAGCCTGTGCGGCCGCCTTATCGCCGGCCGCGAGCGCCTCTTCGACCTGGCGGATGTAGGTCCGGACGCGGGAGCGGCGGTTCTTGTTGATCGCTGCGCGACGGGCGATCTTGCGCGTTGCCTTTTTGGCCGAGGAGGTATTGGCCATGGTGCCTCTCTTCTGATCTGGTGGGCGCTCGCGGGATACCGCAGGGCGCAAAAAACAAACGGGCAGCCACAGGGCCGCCTCGGTTGGTGCGGCTTATAGTTCAGCTTTTCCGGCGCGTCAACGCTGCAGCGCTTTCTTTTTGACCGGCGCCTTCGTCATCTCATCGGTTCGTGAAATTCGGCTTCCGCTTGCCGCTGAAGGCCGCCATGCCTTCCTTCTGGTCATCCAGCGCAAACAGCGAATGAAACAGCCGGCGCTCGAACCGCAGACCCTCGGTGAGCGTCGTCTCATAGGCGCGGTTGACGGCCTCCTTTGCCATCATCACCGACGGCAAGGAAAAACCAGCGATCTTGGCCGCTGCCTTAAGCGCTTCCTCGATCAACTCGCCGGCTGGCACCACGCGCGAGACAAGGCCGGAACGCTCGGCCTCGGCTGCGTCCATCATTCGACCCGTCAGGCACATATCCATCGCCTTCGACTTGCCGACAAAGCGGGTCAGGCGCTGCGATCCGCCCATGCCGGGCATGACGCCCAGCGTGATCTCGGGTTGGCCAAACTTGGCAGTGTCGGCGGCGATGATGAAGTCGCACATCATCGCCAGTTCGCAGCCGCCCCCCAGCGCATAGCCCGCCACCGCCGCGATGATCGGCTTTCGTGCCCGCGTAAATTCTTCCCAGCCGACAAAGAAATCCTGCAGATAGGCATCCACATAGGAGATGGACTGCATTTCCTTGATATCGGCACCTGCCGCGAAAGCCTTTTCCGAACCAGTGATGACCATGGCGCCGATGTCGGCATTGGCGCCCATGCTATTCACCGACGCGACCAGTTCCGCCAGCACTTGTGAATTCAGCGCGTTGAGCGCCTGCGGCCGGTTCAGCGTAATCAGCCCGACCTTGCCGCGGGTTTCGACGATGATGGTTTCATAGCCCATGCTTTGCTCCTCCTCGGTTCTGGTTCAAGCCTGACAGGCCCGGCAGTGGAAGGTCGAACGACCGCTTTGCACGATACGCTCGATGTGGCCGCCACAACCAGGCTTGGAGCAGCCTTCCCCCTCGCGATCGTAAACCGCGAAGGAATGCTGGAAGTAGCCCAGTGATCCATCGGTCTTCATATGATCGCGCAACGACGAGCCGCCGGCGGCGATCGCATCGGCGACGACCGAGCGGATTGCTTCGGCCAGGCGTTCGCTCTGCTCTTTGGCTTTCTTGCCGGCTCTCGCGAGGGTGCCCGCTTCGCGCAGCGGCGACAGGCCGGCCCGCCAAAGCGCTTCCGAGACGTAGATATTGCCTAGCCCGGCAATCAGCCTCTGGTCCAGAAGTGCCGCTTTCAGCGGTGACTTGCGACCTTTCAGCAACGAAGCGAGCAGCGCGCCGTCCAGTGCGTTGCCTGTAGGCTCGACGCCTAATCCCGCCAGCATCGGATGCATGTCGGGCTCGCCTTCCGAAAACAGCATGAACCCGAAGCGGCGCGGGTCGTTGAAGATCACGCGAGAGCGGACGCCGGCAGGGGATGCGATGTCGAAGACGACGTGATCGTGAGCAGTGTTTTTCGAACGTTCGTGGTGGAACACGCTAGGCGTTGCGCTCTCGTCGGCCGTTTCGATGCGAAACGAACCCGACATGCCGAGATGGCAGATCAGAACCGGGCCGTTGTCCATGTGCATTGTCAGATATTTGGCACGGCGGCCGAGCGCCGCAATCGTCTTGCCGGTCAGCCGCTCCGAAAATCTCTCGGGGAACGGAAACCGCAAATCCGGCCGGCGTGCCTCGACACCGACAATGCGGGCACCTTCAAGGGCCGGCTGCAGACCGCGCCTGACTGTCTCTACCTCCGGCAACTCAGGCATGGCCACCTATCGTGGCATGGAAGGAGGTGCCGTGACGGCCGCGCGCCAGCCCGAGATGTTCGGCCACGGTTTCGCCGATGTCGGCAAATGTTGTCCTCAGTCCGATGTCTGCGCCTTTGAAACCCGGCCGTGTCCCGATAATCGGAATACGCTCGCGCGTGTGGTCGGTGCCGCGCCACGTCGGATCATTGCCGTGATCGGCGGTCAAGATGAGCAGATCGCCTGGCTTCAGCCGTGCGAATGCCTCGGGCAGGCGCCGGTCGAAAGCTTCGAGTGCGGCGGCATATCCCGCAACGTCGCGCCGATGCCCGAACTCGGTGTCGAAGTCGACAAAGTTTGCGAAGACGAGGTCGCCGTCGCGGGCGTCTTCCATGGCACCAAGCGTTTTGTCGAACATCGCCATGTTGCCGGCAGCCTTGCGGACTTCCGAGATCCCCCGATGGGCGAAAATGTCGCCGATCTTGCCGATCGCGATAACCCGGCTGCCGCGCGCCGTCAGCCGGTCGAGCAGCGTCGGTTCCGGTGGCGGTACGGCATAGTCGCGACGATTATGCGTTCGCTCGAACGTGGCGGCGGTTTCACCGATAAACGGCCGCGCGATGACGCGGCCGATATTCAGCGGATCGACGAGCCTGCGCACCACTTTGCAGAACTCGTAAAGCCGTTCCAGGCCGAAATGAACCTCATGCGCGGCGATCTGCAGGACGGAGTCGATCGAGGTGTAGCAGATCGGCTTGCCGGTGCGGATATGGTCTTCGCCGAACCGTTCGATAATCTCGGTGCCCGGAGCATGGCAATTGCCGAGGATGCCAGGCACCTTCCCTTCACGCACCATTGCTTCGGTCAACTCGGCCGGAAAGGCGGGAATCTTGTCTGGGAAGTAACCCCAGTCGAAACGGACCGGCAGGCCGGCTATTTCCCAATGGCCCGATGGCGTGTCCTTGCCGCTCGAAACCTCTTGGGCCGCGCCGTGAAAGGCGGCGGCAAGCGGTGCACTGCCGGCATTCTCAAACCTGAAACCCGTTGCCGTTGCCGCGGCCTGGCCGAGACCGAGCGCGAGCATGTTTGGTACAAGAAGGGGTCCGGCACGCAGGCCTTCGCGATCGGCGCGGCCTTCTGCGCAGGCCCGCGCGATGTGTGCGAACGTATTGGAGCCGGTGTCGCCATAACGTTCGGCATCGGCCGCGCCGCCGATGCCGAAGGAGTCGAGGACAAAAAGGAAGGCGCGTGCCATCGAAAGGTTCATCATTGCCTGTGTGTTGGCTCAGACATAGGGTTCCGCGCCGCCATTGGCAATTCGGAAACCCAAACAGCACGGCTTGGCGTGCTGGTCCCGGAGAGACGAATCGCAGCATGGTCGATCTGCGGATGGAAATGCGCGGCGCGGAGCTCGCATGAGGCTTGCCCTGACAGCATTCGCCACCGTACTGGCTTTGCTGCTGGATGCGTCTTGCACAAACCTGGCGCGAGCCGATTGGCGCGATGTTATCGGAACGTTCCGTATCGGTATCGTCGCCGAACCGTGCCGGTCCGAGGGACTATGTGCTGGCTGCAGCCATCGTGCGTCTAGTCTCGGCCCGTGGTCGCAAGCAATAGCAACAGACCGGTTAGCGGGCTTCAGGCGTCAGCAATCGCTGCACGGAATGGTCGGGCTCCTGCGCGGCCGCAGATAATAAGTCTCCGCCATCGATATCGAATTGAAGACCGAGCTCAACCCGAACCGGCTTTGGCCGTCCGCCGACCAGGTGATGATTGGCTTGTAGGCGAGATCGCTTTCGACCCGGATGAGGAACGTGCCTTTGATCTTGAGCGCGCTCGGGACTGTTGTGGTGGAATCCTTGACCGCGTCGACGCTAGAGACGCCATCGACCAGTTTGCGCGACCACACGACCAGGACTTTCGGCGTCGTCTCGTTCGTCACCTGTATCGCCGTGATAATGATCTTCGGTTTCGAGCGGTTGTAGGGCTGGAGCGTGGAACTGCCGATCGCCATGATGGCATCGACATCGGCCGCCTTGACGGTCTGCTGCTGCGTGACGAGGTCCGCTACCATGCTGCCGATGCGGCTGACCTTCTTGCTGGTCTCGATGGCTTGCGAGGCCTCCATTGTCATAAAGTACATGATCAACAGGACAGGCACGATGAGGGCAAACTCGACAGCCGCAATACCGCGGCGGTCCGAGCAAAGCCGGACTGCTCTTGTACAAATCCCTGCGATGCCCAGCTGTGCCCCCGCACGAATCATGGCTTTGCCCTTTTCAAGCGACTACGTGGTTCAGTTGTCGAACGGCTCGTTCTGCCAAGTGATCGAAGCAAAATGCAGCGTTTTGCCGTCCTTCAGGTTGGCCATCGATTTGGCCATGAAGTCGGTCATCACCGGCCATTTGTAAAAAACACGCAGCATGTTTCTCGACTCCGCCAGGCCAGGTGCGACGGTGAAGGTCTGTGTGCTCGTGCCCTTGGTCAGCACGACGTCGCCATCCTGGATCTTGAAACCGGCCAGCGCCGCATCGGCGAAGGTCGGATATTCGCGCAAGTCCACCAGCAATCCGGGACAGGTCTTGGCGACCATGATCTCCAATTTGGTGCAGATCATATCCCGCAGCTTGGTCCCGGACACATCGGCCGGTCTTAGTTGGCCGGTACGCAGCTGGCGCGCGATGTCGTCGGTTGCGTTTGCCATCACTTCCTGTGCGGCAAAAGAAATGCAGCTCTCCAGGATGGCGAAGACAAGAAGCGCGAAAGGAATTGCAAGCATGGCGAATTCGATCGCCGTGCTTCCGCGGCGGTCGCCCAAAAACCGTCTTGGAGAACCTGCTCGTCCTGCCTTGCTCATGTCCTCTGCCCGCCGATGCCGCTTCTGTATCGGTCCCACCCTTAGTCGGAACCGATTGAAGTCCGGTTGGAATGACCGTTAAATTCAACGGGAAGGCCTTAACCCGGCGATAACCGAAGCACGTACTCGCCAAAGACGGAGACGTCGGCTACTAATGCGCGGCGCTCATTTCGGCTTCAGAGGCCTTCTCGGCATCGCTCTTATACGAGCTTTCGCAATATGGCGCGCAGGACATGGTCTGTACTTCGGCACGCCGATAGATGCGCACCGACGACGCCGCCTGGCGTACGACGGTTATTTGCTCATCGACGATCGGGTTGCCCTCCTGGTCGAGGACGACAAGATTGGTGACACCAAATCCCTTGCCGGTCAGTACGATCGTCGATGCGTCCTGCACGGAGGCGTCGGCGATCGCCGGATTGCCGACGACAATCGTATCGGCGGCGCGCGACAATTTGATGATCTTTGCCTGGTTCATCGTCACCTCGATGCCGGCGCCGGCCTTGGCTGGAAAGGCGAAAGCCGCTGCGGCAAAAAGCACGGCAATTGGAAATGACGATCTCGGCCCGGCCATTGAGGCGCCCCCTGGCAAACTGTTCAACGGAACATGAACGAGATTGGTGAACCAACCGTTAAGCGGCTGGAGTTCGGGATCAAGCCGGAACCGGCATTGGGCCTAGCCGGCACGGCTGGAACGTCTTTGCCGAATTGCGCCTTTGCGCCTTTTATTAGCCCGGGCGCCTAGCGGCGGGTATTTTAGTTCTGGGTTAACCACGCAATGTCGTCGAAGCGGGAAAGGAATCGGTAAGCCTGTTTATTAAGCCGATTGAAACAGCTTCTCCTTAGATTCGCAGTATCCGATCAGCCACCAAGAGAAGTTGACGGAAGTGCTGTAACAATTGGAGTAGGAGCTCGAATGTCTAACCTCATCGCACGTTTTGTGAAGGACGAATCCGGCGCGACCGCTATCGAATACGGTCTGATCGCCGCTCTTATCGCACTCGCCATCATGGTCGGCGCCGGCCAGCTCGGCAACTCGCTGAACGCCAAGTTCACCGCCATCTCCACCAAGGTGAACGGTAGCTGACCGTAACGGGTTCGGTCGTTCTGAAATAAGGGCCGCCGCTCTGGCGGCCCTTATTTAGTCCTGGTATGATTTGAAACTTAGGCCTCATCAGTCGTTAATCGAATAGGATTAGGTTGGGGCCAGATGCAATTGGGTCATAGGCGCGCCGATGCTTGAAGCCTTGATCTTGGTCGTGTTTCCGTTTTGCATGCTTTTTGCCGCGATCTCCGACATGCTTTCGATGACGATCGCCAATCGCGTGCCGGTGTTGCTTGTGGTTGTCTTCGCCTTGGTTGCGCCTTTGACCGGTATGGACTGGGCCACCTATGGCTGGCATTTCGCCGCCGCCGGCCTGGTTCTCGCGGTGACGTTCGGCCTGTTCGCGCTGGGCGGCATGGGCGGCGGCGACGCCAAGCTTCTGGCTGCCACTGCCATGTGGATGGGACTGAACATCCATCTCATCGAATACCTCGTCGCCTCGACATTCATCGGCGGCCTGCTGACGCTAGCCATCCTCGCCTATCGAAAATCGCCGCTTGCCGCCGTCACAAGCCACAATCCGTTCCTGCGCCATTTCGCCGATGAGGCGACCGGCGTTCCGTACGGCATCGCGCTTGGCATTGGCGGTCTGCTCACCTATTCCGACTCGCCATTGATGGCCTGGGCACTTGCCAGGCTGGCGGGCTGAATTTCGCTTTACGCCTTTGGCGCCGAGCAGGCGAGTTGACCACGTTTTCCTTCGGGCCGGGCTTGTCGGTCCAATTTATATAAACGTTAAATTAATCACGATCGTAAGTATAACATTAACCTTGTTTTGACGATTGCCGCTGCAAAGTCCCGCTTGGCTACGTGGTTTGCCAAGGCGAGGTTCGGACAGATGCCAGCATCCCGATTGATTATTCTGAGCGTGGCGATAGCCGCGGCCGGTGGTGCAGGCTATGTCGCGAAGAACATGGTCGTGGCTCCGCCGCCTCCGGTTGTCGATTCCGGTCCTCAGGCGCCGGCGATCGCGCTGCAGGATGTGCTTGTCCTTTCCGGCGACGTTCCGATGGGCAGTCCGCTTGAAAACAACATTTCCTGGGAGTCATGGCCGTCCGCCGGCATCAACGCAAATTTCATCACCCGCGCCGCCGAGCCTGAAGCGCTGGACAAGCTGAAGGGCGCCGTCGCTCGCGTGGCGCTCTACGCCGGCGAGCCGCTGCGGCGCTCGAAGCTGATCGGTGAAGGGCAAAGCTTCATGTCGTCGATCCTGCCCTCCGGCATGCGGGCCGTTGCCACAAGCATCTCGGCCGACACCTCGGCCGGTGGCTTTATTCTTCCCAACGATTTCGTCGACGTCATCATGACCCGCAGAGCCGATCCCGCCAATGGCGGTGGTCCGGGCTTCACGACCGAAACTATCCTGAAGAACATTCGCGTCCTGGCGATCGACCAGACCATTCAGGAGGACGAGGAAGGTAAGAAGACCAGGGTTGGCCAGACCGCCACCCTGGAACTGACGCCGCAGCAGTCCGAGATCATCACCGTCGCACAGCAGATGGCGGATCGCCTGACATTGGCGCTGCGCTCGATCAAGGACAGTCAGGACAAGAATGTGGGCGAAGCCGATTACCTGGTTTCCGGCAATGGCCGGCGCGGAACCGTGCGGCTGATCAAGTCGGGCGAAGTTTCCGAAGTGGGGGCAAGGAAATGAGGCTAAAAACCAAACTGCCGCTCATCCTGGCTGCGGCGATCGGCCTGTTTCTCCTTGGAACGAATGCATATGGCATTGTCGATGCCAGTGCGGCGGGCAATGCCAGGGTGACGGCTTCGACCGCCACCCAGCGGGTCAAGCTCGGACTGAACAAGTCGGTGGTCATCGACCTCCCGAGCGATGCCTACGACATTCTCGTCGCCAACCCCGCTGTAGCCGACGCGGTGACCCGCACTGCCAGGCGCATCTATCTGTTTGGAAAGGCGGTCGGCGAGACAAATATCTTCGTCTTTGGCCCGAATGGCGAGCAGATCGTCAGCCTTGACCTAGCGGTCGAACGTGACGTTGCCGGGCTGGAGGATTATATCAAACGCTTCATCCCGTCATCGGAGGTTAAGGTCGAGTTGCTGAACGACAACGTCGTTCTGACCGGAACCGTGGACACTCCTCTGGACGCCAAGCGCGCGGCCGATCTGGCAACCATTTTCGTGTCCGGCGGCGAGGCAACCACGGGTCAATATTCGCAGACCGCTGCCGGCGGTTCGGCTGAAGCCGGCGTCGCGATCGATAACCCGGATGCCGAGCGCCGCGTCAGCAAGATCGTCAACTTGCTGCAGATCATCGGCGACGACCAGGTGACGCTGAAGGTGACGGTCGCGGAAGTCAGCCGCTCGGTGATGAAGCAGCTCGGCGTCAACATGGTGGGCAACGGCAGCAGCAACGGCATCAGCTGGGGCGCGGTAAGCGACAATTTCACTGGTTTGGGCAAGTCGCTGTCGAACTCGGGCCTCTCTATCGGCAGCTCGACGCTGCAGGCCTACATCAATGCCATGGAACAGTCCGGTGTCATGAAAACCCTCGCCGAACCAACATTGACGGCCGTATCCGGCGAGAAAGCGACCTTCAAGGTTGGCGGCGAATACAATATGGTGACCAGCGTTTCCCAAGCCGTATCAAATGATAACCAGACCGGTCTGAAGACGTATTCTGTCGAGAAGATCGAATACGGCATTGGCCTGGAATTCCAGCCGGTGGTGCTGTCTCCCGGCCGTATCAGCCTGAAAGTCAGAACCTCGGTTTCCGAGCCGACAACGGAGGGGTCTGTGTCTTTGTCCGAAGGTGTAACGAGCCCGGGCATGAATGCCCTGTCTCTCCGCAAGCGCTTGGCCGACACAACGGTGGAACTGCCTTCGGGCGGCTCGATGATGATTGCCGGCCTTGTCCGCGATGATCTCAGGCAAGCTGTTAACGGCTTGCCCGGTCTGACAAAGATTCCAGTGCTTGGCGCGCTGTTCCGCAGCAGGGATTTCGTTCGCAACGAGACCGAGCTCGTCATCATCATTACGCCCTATCTGGTGAAGCCGGTGGCGCGCAATGATCTTGCCAAGCCGGATGACAATTTCAACGCCGCCAGCGATGGCGCCGGCATTTTCCTTGGCCGCGTCAACCGTGTCTACGGCACCATGCAGACCGACAAGCCCAACGGCCGTTACCACGGCGTTGTCGGCTTTATCTACAAGTAAGCGGGGAAGCGGTCATGTCTAAGGCAACATCGAAGGCACGGGCGATCACCGCGACGCGGTCAGTCCATTCGCGAATCTGGCGGCCGGCCGTTCCCATTATGGCGATCGCGGTGGCGGCATTGCTGGCCGGCTGCGCCAATCGCGACAGCGTCACGGTGGGTGCCATACCGGACGATTATCGCACCACCCATCCGATCGTCATAGCCGAGAAGATACAGAAGATCGACCTTCCGGTCGGCGCCGGCGACCGTGGCATGACCAGATCCCAGCGTGACACGCTCCTGGGCTTTCTGGACGGATACGACAGGAGCGCGGCTCCGGTGCTGACGATCGAGATTCCGAGCGGCTCAGCCAACGAAATCGCAGCGGCCGCGGCCGGCCGCGATTTCGCCAGGCTGGCCATAGCCAGCGGCATCAGCCGGAAGCGGATCGACATGCGGTCCTACCATTCTGTTTCGGCCGAAGCGTCGGCACCGGTCCGTGTTGCCTACGTCTCGGTGAAGGCTCAGACGGATAAATGCGGTCGCTGGCCCGAAGACCTGCTGCAGACTTCGGAAAACAAGCACTATGCCGATTTCGGCTGTTCGTATCAGAACAACCTGGCTGCCCAGATGGCCAATCCGTCCGATCTGATCGGGCCACGCAAGCCGACGCCGATCGACGCGGAAAATCGCGGTGCTGTGATCGACGTCTATCGTGACAGAGGTATTTCGGACGAATTCCTCGGCAATTCGGAAGTCGAATATTAACGAGTGTTGAGGCTCAACAAACCCTAAGCCGCGCAAGTCACGGAAAGTGATGACAATGAGCAATCTTGCCTACGACACAGAGGTACCGGGCGGCGAAACTTCGGAGCAGGATATTGCCGCGATGCAGGCGTTGCGGCCGATCCCGCGCATTTCGATCCAGGCATTTTGCGAGACCGAAGGCGTAGCCAATCCGGTCGAGCGCGCCGGCGAGGATCGCCGCATGGCCAAGGCCCATCTGAAGGTGCATATGGGGGGCATCCCCACCGCTATCGAATTCTATCAGTCGGCGCCGACACCAAACCTGATCCTGCTTGAATCGCGCAGCGAGCCGAAGCTGTTGCTGGAACAACTCGCGCAGCTCTCCGAGCATTGTGACCCGAGCTCCAAGGTGGTGGTTGTCGGCCACTACAACGATGTCGGCCTGTACCGCGAACTCATCCGTTCGGGCATTTCCGAATATGTCATCGCGCCCGTATCGATGGCCGACATCGTCAGCGTGGTGTCTTCGATCTTCGTTGATCCGGAAGCTGAGCCGATCGGCCGCTCGATTGCCTTCATCGGCGCCAAAGGCGGCGTCGGCTCCTCGACCATAGCCCATAATGTGGCCTGGGCCATGTCGTCCCTTTTCAAATCCGAAGTGGTTGTCGCCGATCTCGACCTCGCCTTCGGAACGGCCAATATCAATTTCGACCAGGATCCGGCGCAAGGCATTGCCGAGGCAGTCTTCTCGCCGGAACGCGTCGACGAGGTCTATCTCGACCGGCTGCTCGCCCAATGCGCCGAGCACCTGTCGCTGCTTGCGGCCCCTTCGACCCTGGAGCGGGTCTACGATTTCGATCCCGACGCCTTCACCCAGCTTATCGACATAGCCCAGCGTAGCGCGCCGCTCCTCGTGCTCGATGTTCCCCACGTGTGGGCCGGCTGGACCAAGAACACGCTGGTCAAGGCCGACGAGATCGTCATCACGGCGACGCCCGAACTGGCCAATCTGCGCAACACGAAGAACCTGGTCGACATGCTGAAGCGGCTTCGTCCGAACGACCCCGCGCCAAAGCTTGTGATCAACCAGGCCGGTGTGCCGAAACGTCCTGAGATTACGCCGTCCGACTTCTCCGAATCGCTCGGCCTTTCGCCGATGTCGGTCATCCCGTTCGAGCCGCTTTTGTTCGGAAATGCTGCGAACAACGGACGTATGCTCGGTGAGATGGATGCCAAGAGTCCGGTTGTCGCCACGATCAACGAGATCGCCCATGTGCTGACAGGGCGCAGCGAAATCAAGGTGAAGAAAAAGGCTGGCCTCGGCAATCTGATCGGCAAGCTTTCGCGCAACAAGAAGTGATGCCTCAGCGGTGGAATTGGTAAGCGATCATGTTTGGTAAAAGAGGCAGCGACGACGGCAACCGGACCATTCCGGAATTCCGTCAGCCAGCACCCGCACCTGCTGCGCCGGCGGCCGCGAACCCTGTGGAAGCGGCTGTAACTGCCAGGCCGGCGGCGCTGCCGCCATCCGGCGCGCCTGCCGCGCCGGCGGTTCGCCGTGCGGTCGAGCCGCCGCCATTGGCCCCGGAGCCGAAAAGTATCCAGCGCCAAAAGAGCGAAACCTACTACGACACCAAAAGCCAGGTCTTCGCCGCACTCATCGATACGATAGATCTGTCGCAGCTCGCCAAACTCGATCCCGAAAGCGCGCGCGAGGAAATCCGCGACATTGTCAACGACATCATCGCGATCAAGAATTTCGCGATGTCCATCGCCGAGCAGGAAGAGCTTCTCGAGGATATCTGCAACGACGTTTTGGGCTACGGGCCGCTGGAGCCACTGCTTGCCCGCGACGATATTGCCGACATCATGGTCAATGGCTCCAAGAACGTCTACATCGAAGTCAACGGCAAGGTCGAGCAGACCGGCATCCGTTTCCGCGACAACCAGCAGCTCCTCAACATCTGCCAGCGTATCGTCAGCCAGGTTGGCCGCCGCGTCGATGAATCAAGCCCGATCTGCGATGCGCGTCTTCCTGATGGCTCCCGTGTCAACGTCATCGCACCGCCCCTGGCTATCGACGGCACCGCACTTACCATCCGCAAGTTCAAGAAGGACAAGCTGACGCTCGACCAGCTGGTCAAGTTCGGCTCGATTTCTCCGCAAGGAGCCGAGATTCTCAAGATCATCGGGCGTGTCCGCTGCAACATTGTCATCTCGGGCGGTACCGGCTCAGGCAAGACGACGCTGCTCAATTGCCTGACCAACTATATTGACCGCGAAGAACGCGTCATCACCTGCGAGGACTCAGCTGAGCTGCAATTGCAGCAGCCGCATGTGGTGCGTCTCGAAACCCGTCCGCCCAACCTCGAAGGCGAGGGCGAAGTGACCATGCGCGACCTGGTCAAGAACTGTCTGCGCATGCGCCCCGAACGTATTATCGTCGGCGAAGTGCGCGGACCCGAAGTGTTCGACCTGCTGCAGGCGATGAACACCGGCCATGACGGCTCGATGGGAACGATCCACTCGAACAGCCCGCGCGAATGCCTCAACCGCATAGAGTCGATGATCGCCATGGGCGGCTACACGCTGCCGCAAAAAACCGTGCGCGAAATCGTCGTCGGCTCCGTCGACGTGATCATACAGGCTGCACGCCTGCGCGACGGATCGCGGCGTATCACCCACATCACCGAGGTGATCGGCATGGAAGGCGACGTCATCATCACCCAGGACATCGTTCTCTATAACATCAAGGGCGAGGACGCGAACGGCCGGCTGCTGGGCGAGCACGTGTCGACTGGCATCGGCCGTCCGCATTTCTGGGAGCGCGCCCGCTACTACGGTGAGGAGCAGCGCCTCGCGGTTGCGCTCGAGGCGATGGAGAAACGCGCTGATTGATCCGTCTGGAAGCGTGGGGGCCAGGGTCGATGTTCGGAATTGACGGCACCGTATTGGCATTCGTCGTGCTCGCCGGCTTCAGCGCCGGCGCGGTGGCCTATGCTTTCCTGTTCAACCGGATCAGCACCGAGAAGCAGGTCGGCAAGCGGCTTGAATCGATCAAGACCGCCGAGACGGATCGTTCCGTCGTCAAGGCGTCGCGCGATCGCGTGGCGGAAGCGGCCAAGCGTCGCAAGTCCGTCCAGGATTCGCTGAAGGATCTCGATCAAAAGCAAAAGTCCAATCAGAGCCTGGTCAAGAAACCACCGCTGAAGATCCAAATCCGTCAGGCCGGCATGAAGATCTCGCTTGAGCGCTTCTATGTCTACTCGGCGGTCTGCGGCGTCGTCTTGACGGCTCTTGTCTATTTCATCGGCGCACCGTTGCTGGTCTTGCCGGCTGCGCTGCTGGTCGGCGTCTTGGGTCTGCCCCGCTGGTTCGTCTCGTTTCGCCGCGCGCACCGCGTCAAGGCGTTCCTCAACGAATTTCCGAACGCGCTCGACATCATCGTGCGTGCGGTAAAATCCGGCCTGCCGCTGAACGACGCCGTGCGTCTGATCGCCAACGAATCCCCCGAGCCGGTCAAGACCGAGTTCCGCCGCATAGTCGATTCGCAGCAAATGGGTTTGTCGATCCCTGACGCGGCCATGCGCATGCCAGAAACGATGCCGTGCACCGAGGCGAGCTTCTTCGGCATCGTCATCCAGATCCAGTCTCAGGCCGGCGGCAATCTTTCCGAAGCGCTGGGCAATCTTTCGCGCGTGCTTCGCGACCGCAAGAAAATGAAAGCCAAGGTCCAGGCATTGTCCATGGAAGCCAAGGCATCCGCCGTGATCATCGGCGCGTTGCCTTTCGTCGTCGCCTTTCTCGTCTATTTGACGAGCCCGAACTACATCATGCCCCTCTTCATCACCAGCACCGGCCATCTGATCCTCGGTTGTTCCGGCGTCTGGATGTCGATGGGCGTCCTGGTAATGCGCAAGATGATGAATTTCGAAGTCTAGGACTCGCGTATGACCGATCACGTCATCAGAACTCTCACCGACCCGTCCCTGCTGATCGCACTGCTGGTCGGCATCGCGGTGTTTGCGACCGTCTTCACGCTGCTGCCCGCTTTTGGCGGGAACCAGCTCAAGGCGCGCATGAAATCCGTAGCGCTGGAGCGCGATGAGCTGCGCGCCAAGCAGCGCGCGCGGCTGGCAGTCGAAGCCGACCGCCGCCGCAAGGGCCTGCGCGAAGAACAGTCGGTCGGCATGCGCAATATTGTCGATCGCCTGGATCTCAGGCGTGCGCTGGCGGATGAAGGTACCTTGCAGAAATTGAAAGTGGCGGGTTTTCGCGGGCAAAATCCGCTGACGCGCTTCCTTTTCTTCCGTCTCGTCCTGCCCTTCATCGGCTTTGCATTGGCGGCGATGTATCTGTTCGTGCTCGGCGGATTGCCCGAGCAGCCGCTTTTCGTGAAGCTGTTCGTGTGCATCGTGGTAGCCTATGCGGGATTCTACGCGCCGGTGCTCTACGTCAACAATCGCGCTACCAAGCGCAAGCAGTCGATTCAGATGGCGTGGCCGGACGCGCTCGACCTGTTGCTGATATGCGTCGAGTCCGGCATGTCGGTGGAAGCGGCGCTTCGCAAGGTCGCCGATGAGATCGGCGCGCAATCGGTGGCATTGGCGGAAGAATTCATCCTGACAAACGCCGAGCTTTCCTATCTGCAGGAGCGCAAGCAGGCCTACGAGAACCTTGCAAGCCGAACTGGCCTGGAATCCGTCAGGTCGGTGTCCCAGGCGTTGGTTCAGGCCGAGCGCTACGGCACGCCCGTGGCGCATGCGTTGCGGGTGCTTGCCAGTGAGAGCCGCGACATGCGCATGAATGCCGCCGAGAAGAAAGCGGCCGCGCTGCCGCCGAAGCTCACCGTGCCGATGATCCTGTTCTTCCTGCCGGTGCTGTTCGCCATCATTCTGGGTCCCGCCGGCATCCAGGTGAGCCAGCGCGGCATCTTTGGCGACCAGCCGAAATCCAGCAGCGAGTAGCGCCAGCGGCGTTGCCAGAAACGCTGATACGATTCAGGGCCACGCTGCCGGTGCAGCGCGGCTTTGCTAGACATGTTGCGGAATTCGCGCGCCGGTTCGGCGCTCGAAGCGGTCAGTTGGTGGCGGGCTTTGCCTTGTCCTGGTCCTTGAGCTGGCTCCAGGCATTCTGCTGCGCCAGCATCTGGCGAAGGTAAGCGACGTTAGCCTGCGCCTGATCCGGCGACAGCTCTTGCGAGGCGATCTTCTCGGCCTCGTCGAAACGGCCTTGCAGACCGACGACCAGCGCAAGGTTCTGGCGGACGCGGCTGTCTGCATTCGGCTGCTGGGCGGCTGAGCGCATATAGGTTTCGGCCGTGCGCAAATCACCTTCCAGCACGTACGACATGCCGAGATTGGAAAGGATCGACGGTTCGTTCGGCCTGAGATCCAACGCCTTGCGATAGCCTTGGCGCGCCTCGTCCTTTTGGCCGAGCTGGTCGAGAATGGCAGCTTCCGCCGACACCAGTTTCCAATCAGGATATTCAGGGGTCTGCGCGCGGCGCACGGCATCGAGAGCCGGTTCGAACTGTCCGTTGGCGGCAAGCGCCTTGCCATAGGCGGCGAGCACGTCGCGGTCCTTCGGCAGGGCGATCGCCAGCTTGCGCATCACCGCAAGCGATTGGTCTGCGTCGCCGTCCATCTGCAGCGCCGCGGCATAATTTGTCGCGATCCGCTTGTCGCTGGGGTTTTTCGAATAGGACTGGCCGAGCGCCATCGTAGCGTTGTGCAGTTCGCCCGCCGACATTGTTTCCAGCGGCTTGCCGCTTGGACGAGAAATCGAGCCAGTCGTCAATTTGCTGGTTCCGCAGCCGGCGACGCCTGCAGCAAGCACCATCATCAACGCCGTGGTGATCAGCCTATTTGCGCTGGCGTTCATCCTGCGGTTGGTCGGCATCGGCACCAGGGCTCCGTTCATGCGCGTGACCATTTGCGAGGTCATCTTTCCTCCCGCAGAAATATTCTGTTAACCCTAACGGAGAGTTAAGAAACGCCGACTCGGAAGCCGGAGGCCAGCGAATGCCTGTCGAACTCGTCGAGAAAGAATTGAGCAATGCGCTGCCGGTCCATCTGGTGGCGAAGGATGCTCTGGCGGCGGCGGGCCTTGCGCCATCCTCGGTCGCCTGGGCCAAGGCCAACGGCTTTTCCGGCGAGGCCGGCAGGACGCTGATCATGCCTGGCGACAACGGCGCGATTGCCGGAGCCCTGTTCGGCACCGGTGATGGCGAGGGCGCACTGGCCATCGGCGCACTAGCGAGAGCCTTGCCCGCAGGCGAGTGGCATTTTGCGTCCGCACCGGCCAAGCCGGAGCTTACGGCACTCGCCGTGGCGCTCGGCGGCTATGTCTTCACCCGCTACGGCAAGAAGCCAGGCAAGACGCTTCGCCTCGCGCTGCCGGCAGGCACCGACGCCGCCCGCATCCGCCGCCTCGCCGATGGCATTTTCCTGGCGCGCGATCTGGTTAACACGCCGACCAGCGATATGGGCCCCGGGCAGTTGGAGAAGGCCGCCCGGACCTTGGCCGCGACGCACAAGGCCGAAATATCGGTGACCAAAGGCGACGATCTTCTTACCGCCAACTTTCCGATGATCCACGCCGTCGGTCGGGCTTCTGCCGACGCGCCACGCCTGATCGACATGATTTGGGGGCCGAACAATGCCCCCAAGATAACGCTGGTCGGCAAGGGCGTCTGCTTCGATACAGGCGGTCTCGACATCAAGCCGTCCTCGGGCATGCTTTTGATGAAGAAGGACATGGGTGGCGCTGCCAACGTGCTAGGTCTCGCTTCCATGATCATGGCCACCGGGTTGAAGGTTCGGCTGCGCGTGCTCATCCCGGCTGTCGAGAATTCGATAGCCGGCAACGCCTTCCGGCCAGGCGACGTGCTGGTGAGCCGCAAGGGCATTACCGTCGAAATCGGCAACACCGACGCCGAAGGACGGTTGGTGCTCGCCGATGCCCTGGCCTTGGCCGATGACGAAGAGCCGCAGATGCTGGTCGATATGGCAACGCTGACAGGCGCTGCCCGTGTTGCGCTCGGTCCCGACTTGCCGCCGTTCTATACCGGTGACGAGACGCTTGCATCCGAGCTGGCGGACGCCTCCGTTGCGGTCGAGGATCCGCTATGGCGGATGCCGTTGTGGAAGCCCTATGACGCCAAGCTGGCGTCGAAGGTGGCCGACGTCAACAACGTCACGCCGGACGGTTTCGCCGGCTCGATCACGGCGGCGCTTTTCCTGAAGCGCTTCGTGGAAAAGACCGCCGGCTGGGCGCATGTCGACATCTTCGCCTGGAACCCGTTCGACCGCCCGCACGGCCTTGCCGGTGGCGAAGCGCAAGGCATCCGGGCGCTGGAGCAGGTCATTTCGAACCGCTACGGCTGATTCTAGGAGTAGCCGACGAAGGTATGGACTGAAACGGAACCGAAACAATTTTCCGCCATGCTGGACGGATGTCGATTATCATGCGTCCAAGCCAAGCGTTGCGACTATGGCAACAGGTGGTGCTGTCGGAGGTGCGCGACGACGCGCCCGATCTCACCATGCGCCAGACGGCGATCCTGTTCACCATCTATCTCGATCCGCCGCCGCACACGGTGCGGGGGTTAGCCGCCCGCCTCAACGTCACCAAGCCGGTGATCACCCGTGCGCTCGATACGATGGGGGCGCTGAAACTGGTGTCGCGCCACCGCGACGAGCTCGACAAGCGCAACGTGCTGGTCAGGCGCACAGTCGAAGGCGCGCTCTTTGTCGAGCGCTTTGGCGATGTTATCATTGCCAGAGCCCAAGAGTTGCCCATTTGAACGAGTTGCCGATTTGACCGCCAGGGATGCCCGCCTCCATGCCTTCCGCTCCGATCTCGCCGACGCCAGGCTGCGAGGCGAGGTCGCCGCCGACCGTTTCGTCGCCGGCCGGCCGGCTCGCATATCAGCCTCCGTCGCCGACATCCGCAAGGCGCCGCGGCCGGACGCCGGCGTCGATACCCAGCTTCTGTTCGGCGAAGACGTCCTCGTCTTCGAGGACGTTGAGGGCTGGGCCTGGATACAGGCCGAGCGCGACGGCTATGTCGGCTATGTCGCCGACACCGTGCTGGGCGGTCGGGACCATGCGCCCACGCATGTTGTCTCGGTGCCGCGCACTTTCCTCTATCCGGGACCGGATTTGCGGTTCCCGATCAGCGGGCAACTCTCGATGGGATCGGCGGTAACAGTGAAAGGCTCAGCGGAAACGCGCGGCACGCATTATGCTCTGCTGCCGTCCGGCCACGCGGTCATCTCGGGTCATCTCAGGCCGGTCGCCGAGGTTCATCCCGACTACGTCGCGGTCGCCGAGGCGTTTCTCGGCACGCCCTATCTGTGGGGCGGCGTCTCCGGCTTCGGCATCGATTGTTCCGGTCTCGTGCAACTTGCAATGCACATGGCTGGCAGGCAAGTGCTGCGCGACACCGACATGCAGGCGGCGACCGTCGGCGAGCCGCTCGAACCCGGGCCGGATTTTGCCGGGTTGCGGCGCGGCGACCTGATCTTCTGGAAAGGCCACGTCGCGATCATGACGGATCCGGAGACCATGATCCACGCCAACGGCCACACCATGCTGGTGTCGCGTGAAGGACTGAGGGAGGCGGTCGCCCGTATCGGCTATCTCTATGGCGGACCGACCGGGTTTCGCCGGCCGTAACGCGAATCGATCACCTTTTGTTCTGATTTTGCTTGGCGATTGCGCGCCGCCGCGCTACGTCTGGCGCGTGACAGAGCAGCCGCGCCTTGCCGAACAGAATGCCGCCGTCGTCCTGCCCGAGCCATTTGTCAAATGGTTTGCGGAAAAGGGCTGGTCGCCGCACGCCCACCAGATCGATTTGCTGGCCAAAGCCCAGGGCGGCCGGTCGGTATTGCTAATCGCCCCGACCGGCGCCGGCAAGACGCTGGCCGGGTTCTTGCCATCGCTGACCGAACTGGCCGGCCGGCCGAGGAGAAGGCCGGGGCAGGCGCATCGAGGCATCCACACACTCTACATCTCGCCGCTGAAGGCGCTGGCGGTCGACATCGAGCGCAATCTCGGCAAACCCGTCGAAGAAATCGGACTGCCGGTCACTGTCGAGACGCGCACCGGCGACACGCCCGCACACAAGCGCCAGCGGCAGAAGCTGGCGCCGCCCGACATTCTCCTGACCACGCCCGAGCAATTGGCGCTGCTGATTGCCGCGCCCGATGCCAGGCGCTTCTTCGAGGACCTGCGCTATGTCGTGCTCGACGAATTGCATTCGCTGGTGACCTCGAAGCGCGGGCATCTCCTGTCGCTCGGGCTGGCCCGGCTGCGCTCGTTTGTGCCCGCCCTGCAGACGATAGGCCTGTCGGCGACGGTCGCCGAGCCTGACGAATTGCGGCGCTGGCTGGTCAGCCAGAATCCACCGGGGCCGATGGCCGAACTGATCGTCGTCACTGGCGGCGCCAAGCCCGACATCTCCATTCTCGATTCGGAGGAGCGCGTGCCGTGGGCGGGACATTCGGCCCGCTACGCAACGCCGGAAATCTACAACGAGATCAAGCGCCACAAGACAACCCTGCTGTTCGTCAACACGCGCAGCCAGGCGGAGTTGCTGTTCCAGGAGTTGTGGCGGGTCAACGAGGAGACCTTGCCGATCGCGCTGCATCACGGCTCGCTCGACGTCGCGCAGCGCCGGCGTGTCGAAAAGGCAATGGGCGAGAACGCCCTGCGCGCCATCGTCGCCACGTCGACGCTCGACCTCGGCATCGACTGGGGCGATGTCGATCTAGTCGTCCATGTCGGCGCGCCGAAAGGTGCCAGCCGGCTGGCGCAGCGCATCGGCCGCGCCAACCACCGTATGGACGAGCCGTCGAAGGCGATCCTGATACCGGCCAACCGCTTCGAGGTGCTGGAATGCAGGGCGGCGCTCGACGCCAATTATCTCGGTGCCCAGGATACGCCGCCGCTGGTCAATGGCGGGCTCGACGTCCTGGCGCAGCACGTGCTGGGCTGTGCCTGCGGTGCGCCGTTCCATGCCGATGCGCTGTTTGAGGAAGTGCGAACGGCAGCACCCTATGCCGATCTCGATCGGCCGACATTCGATCGCGTCATCGATTTCGTCGCCACCGGCGGCTATGCGCTGAAGAACTATGAACGCTACGCCCGTATTCGTCTCAACAAGGACGGGCTGTGGCGGGTCTCAAATCCTCGCGTCGCCCAACAATACCGGCTCAATGTCGGCACCATCATCGAAGTGCCGGCGCTCAACGTCCGCTATGTCCAGGCCGGCAGCAGAGGCGCGGCTTCGCGTGGCGGCCGGGTTCTGGGCAAAATCGAGGAGGCGTTCCTCGAAACGCTGACGCATGGCGACACCTTCATGTTCGCCGGCAAGGTGCTGCGCTTCGAAGGTATCCGCGAGAATGAGTGCTTTGTCTCGAATGCACCCGGCAGCGACGCCAAGGTGCCGTATTACGGTGGTGGCAAATTCCCGCTTTCGACGTACCTGGCCGAACAGGTCCGCGCCATGCTGGACGATCCGCAGCGCTGGAAGAAGCTGCCGGAGCAGGTCGCCGACTGGTTACGCTTTCAGGCCGACAAGTCGGTGCTGCCGAAACGCGACGATCTGCTGATCGAGACCTTTCCGCGCGGCAACCGCTACTATCTGGTGGCCTATCCGTTCGAGGGCAGGCTGGCGCACCAGACGCTCGGCATGCTGCTCACCCGCCGCCTCGACAGGGCGGGAGCCAAGCCGCTCGGCTTCGTCGCCACCGACTATGCGCTTGCCATATGGTCGCTGGCCGATATGGGCCATATGTTCAGGGCGAAGAAACCGTCGCTGGCTGCGCTATTCGATCAGGACATGCTGGGCGACGACCTCGAAGCCTGGCTCGCCGGCAGTTGGTTGTTGAAGCGCACCTTTCGCAATTGCGCGCTGATCTCGGGATTGATCGAGAAACGCCACCCAGGGCAGGAGAAGAGCGGCCGCCAGGTAACCGTGTCGACGGATCTCATCTACGACGTGCTGCGCAGCCACGAGCCCGACCATATCCTTTTGCAGGCGACGCGTGCCGATGCCGCGACCGGTCTCTTGGATGTCAGCAGACTTGCCGAGATGCTCTCGCGCGTCCAAGGTCGAATCATGCATAAGAACCTCGAGCAGATATCGCCGCTCGCCGTGCCGATCATGCTCGAGATCGGCAAAATGCCGGTGCACGGCGAGGCCGATGACACGCTGCTGATGGATGCAGCCACGCTGGTCGAGGAGGCCATGGGGACGAAATGACTGTCGCGCTCGCCATGGCTGCGCCTCTGGCGGATGCTGGCACTGTCCGTATCGCCGGCGAACGCGCGATCTGCGACCGTCGCGGCGTGCTCTATTTTCCCGAATTCCGGCTTCTGACCGTATCCGACCTGCATCTGGAAAAAGGCTCATCACTGGCCAGGCGCGGCACGCTGGTCCCACCTTACGACACCGGTGCGACGTTGCTCCGGCTGCAGGCGGTGATCGCCGATTATCAGCCTGCGATCGTTATCAGCCTGGGCGACAGTTTTCACGATGGCGGCGGCGCCGCTCGTATGCACGCGAGCTTTCGCCAAAGGCTGGAAGGGTTGATGGTCGGGCGCGACTGGTTCTGGGTCGCCGGCAATCATGATCCTGAAGCGCCGGCCGACTTGCCAGGCGAGACCGTACGCGAATTGGCTATCGGCTCGCTACTCTTCCGACACGAGCCTTCGGCGGTGAGAGTGGAAGGCGAGATATCAGGCCACCTGCATCCTTGCGCCCGCATCGTGCAGCAAGGCCGTTCGGTGCGGCGTCGTTGCTTTGCCGGCGATGGCGGCCGCATGATCATGCCGGCTTTCGGCGCCTATACCGGCTCGCTCAACGTGCTCGATCGCGCCTATGCCGGGCTGTTCCGCCGCGAAACGCTGATGGCCTATATGCTTGGCACAGAGCGCATTTTCGCGATTTCCCACGCGATGCTCAGACCGGGCTGAACCTACCTGCCGTAGTACAAAGTGACCGTGTGCTTGGCCTCGGCGAAGAACAGCCAGCGCTCGACCAGCATTCCGGCGAGTTGGGCGATTGCGGCGAGTATCGACAGTGCTGCCGCATAGGGCCACGGCAAGGCGAACGCTGCGACCAGCAGCAACGCGGGCAAAGCAAATGCCAGCACCTGCGTGATCTGGCGGAGTTTAGCGCTGTGCTTGCGCGCAATGCGAAAACCCATCTCCTTGAGCAGATAGTTTTCCTCGGTATGCGGCCATTCCAGCGACCGCACCGTGCCGCCGGAAAGCCCGGTTGCGGTGTTGGCATTGGTCGGGATCTCCAGCCTGTCATTGTATCGCCAGGTCGCCAGCTTCAAACCCCAGCCGAGCGCGGTCAGCAACAGGGCACCCGCCAGAAGCATATTCGAGCCTGCGGCAAATCCCTGCAGCAGGGCGTTGAGCAGTACGCTGCCGGTCATCGCCGAAAAGACCAGGTAGGCGGGCAGGGTGAAGCGGCTGTGCCACTGGGCAATCGGCTTCAACGACGCGTAGATCATGCCGGTGGTGCAGACGGTTGCGACCGCGCCGATGGCAGCGAGCAGCCCGGCGACAGCCGCCCAGCCGCTCGTACGGCCGAGGACCACCCAGCCAATACCGAACAACCCCGCCGGCACGAAGGTGGCGACCGAGGCAACACCTTCGCGCGACAGCCATGAGCTACGCCATTGCGAGAAGGCACGCCAGGCGCGTTCGGGCCGGCCGAGATGGCCGGCCGACGACAGCAGGCCTGTCGAGATCAGGCCAAGCGCCAGCCCCATGCCGGTGAGGCCAAGCCAGAAATCGGGCGGGATAAAGCCCTGTCCAGCGAGCACGCCAAGCAGCGCGAGCAGGCCGTAACCGGCGCCCGTGGCCGTGGTGAAAAAGACGACGGAGAAGGCTGGATGCATGAAGGCACGGGTCAGTTCGAGAGCATGCGGTCGACCCAGCCGAGAAAGCCGCCTTCGGCCCGCACCGCTTCAAGCGCTGGCGCCGGCACCGATGCGGCGCGGGTGGTGTGGGCACGTGGCGGTAGATATTTGTTGGTCGGCTTATAGCCCATTTCCGGCATCAGATCGACACCGCCACGCTCGGCCACCAGTTGCGAGATAGCGGATGCCGGATCGCCCAGATCGCCAAAATGCCGCGCGCTGGTCGGGCAAGCAGCGACGCAGGCCGGCACGCGATCTTCTTCCGCCAGATTGTCGTTGTAGATGCGGTCGACGCACAACGTGCATTTCTTCATCACGCCGACATCGGTGTCGAACTCGCGCGCGCCATAGGGGCAGGCCCAGCTGCACAATTTGCAGCCGATGCATTTGTCCTCGTCGACCAGCACGATGCCATCCGACGCCCGCTTGTAGGAGGCGCCGGTCGGGCAGACCGTGACGCACGCCGGCGTCTCGCAGTGCAGGCAGGAGCGTGGGAAATTGACCGTGCGCCCACCCATCTCGGTCATGTGCTCATAACTGTGCACGCGGTTGAACCAGACGCCGTCGACATTGCCGCCATAGGGGTCGATGTCGGTTAGCGGCGCCATATGGCCGCCGGTGTTCCATTCTTTGCAGGCGGTAACGCAGGCCTGGCAGCCGACGCAGGTGTCGAGATCGATGACAAGGCCGAGCTTCTTGTCGGTATGGGCGGGAAGGCAAGTCATTCCGCGGCTTCTCTTTTCATGCGGAACTCGGCGCCGAAACTGAGCTTGTCGGGCGAGAGCTCAGAGTCCGGCAGCTGGCGGAACCGCTCGAACTGCGGTTCGGTGAAGCCCGCTTCCTCGGGCGCGCATTTGACGATGCGCACGCGCAGGTCGAACCATGCGGCCTGGCCCGTTACCGGGTCGGAATTCGAATAGCGTTTGCCGTTGGCATCGGCGGAGGTCTGGTCGCCGATGATGTGGTTGAGCAGGAAGCCGCGATTGGATTCGGCCGCGTCGTCCTTGAGCCCCCAGCTGCCGCGCCGTTTGCCGATCGCGTTCCAGGTCCACACCGTATCGGCGTTGACGCCGTCGGCCAGCTTGATCTGTCCTTTGACCTTGCCGTTGATGCTCTCGATCCAAACCCAATCGTCGTCGACAAGGCTGAGGCCGGCTGCCGTCCGGTAGTGCACGAACAGTCGGTTCTGGCTGGTGATCTGCCTTAGCCAGGCATTCTGCCCGCCCCAGGAATGGTACATGTGCATCGGCCGCTGCGTCAGCGCGTGCAGCGGATAGGCTTGGCTGTCGACCGCAGCCTCTTCGAAGGGCGCATACCAGAACGGCAGCGGATCCATATAGGTCTCGATGCGGCTGCGCTCCGCCTCCGGCGGCAGCACCCCGCCATGGCCGCGCGCCGCAAGGCGAAAGCGCTGCATCGGCTCCGAATAGAGTTGGAAGACGATCGGCTCGGCCTTCGGCATGAAGCCCATGCTCTCAGCCAATTCGAGATACGAGCGGTTGGCCATCTTGTAATAGCGCTGATCGGCGGCGAAATCCTGGTGCCAGAAGCCGCCATTATCTATGTAGCGCTGCAACTGGTCGGGATTGACCTCGCCCTTGCCGACCGAGGCCCCGTCCTTGCCGCGCCAGCCGGCGAGCGGACCGACACCTGGCGTGCGCTCGTGATTGACGATGTAGTCGGCATAGTCGCGGTATTTGGCGGAGCCGTCGTCATGAACGAAGCCGGGCAGACCGAGCCGCGCGCCGAGTTCGATCAGCACCGTCTGGAACGGCCTGACGTCGCGGTCCGGCTCGACGACCGGATGGCGGATGGCGTCGCCCGGACCGTCGGCATGGCTGATCGGCCGGTCGAGCAGACTGATACAGTCATGACGCTCGAGATAGGTGGTGTCCGGCAGCACCAGATCGGCAAAAGGCACGGTCTCGGCATAATAAGCGTCGGAATAGATGATGAACGGGATCTTGTACTCGCCCGACGCACCGATATCGGTCAGCATCGCCATCGTCTCGACCGTATTCATCGACGAGTTCCAGGCCATGTTGGACATGTACATAAACAGCGTGTCGATCTTGTAGGGATCGCCGGCCCAGGCGTTGCGGATAACCGTGTGCATGAGCCCGTGTGCGGCCAGCGGCGCATCCCAGGAGTAGGCCTTGTCGATACGAACAGGCTTGCCGCCTTCATCGATCAGCAGGTCCTCCGGTCCGCAGACGAAGCCGAGCGGCATGCCTTCGAGCGGTGTCATCGGCTTCACATTCTTGCCGGCGGGCATTGGACCCGGCGGCGCGGACCGCGGATAAGGCGGTTTGAAGCGGAAGCCGCCCGGCACGTCCACCGTGCCGAGAAGCACCTGAAGCAGATGAATGGCGCGGCAAGTGTGAAATCCGTTCGAATGGGCCGAGATGCCGCGCATCGCATGCATCGACACCGGGCGACCCTTGATGGTCTCGTGCCGGCGGCCGGCCCAGTCCGTCCAGGCCACCGGCAATTCGATTTGCTGTTCGAAGGCGACATGGGCGAGTTCTGCGGCAATGCGTCGGATGGTGTCGGCGGAGATGCCGCACCGGTCAGTGACGGCGTCCGGTGAATAGCTCTCGTCCAGATAACGGTCGGCGACAAGTTGGAAGACCGGCACGCAGCGGCGGCCGTCGACGAGAACGCTGCCGGTCAATGCGGGCTTCGCGTCGGCATCGCTGGCATTGACAGGCGTCTTCGCCACCCTGTCCCAAGCCAGCGGATTGCCGTCGCCATTGCGCATGAACAGCCCGTCATCGACAGCTCCAGGCTCCTGAACGACCAGGATGTGGGCATTGGTGTAGCGCAAGAGGTACTCGAGATCGATGCGGCCAGCCTTCAGCAATTCATGGATGAGGGCGAATACGAACAGGCCGTCGGTGCCGGGCCGGATGCCGATCCAGTCGTCGGCAATTGCATTATAGCCGGTGCGGCAGGGATTGATTGAAACCACCTTGGCGCCGCGCGCCTTGAGCTTGCCGAGTCCGATCTTGATCGGATTGGAATCATGGTCTTCGGCAACCCCGAACAGCATGAAATATTTGGTGTTGTCCCAGTCGGGCTCGCCGAACTCCCAGAACGAGCCGCCAATCGTGTAGAGGCCGCCGGCCGCCATATTGACCGAGCAGAAGCCGCCATGGGCGGCGAAGTTCGGCGTGCCGAACTGGCTCGCCCACCAGCCGGTCAGCGATTGCGACTGGTCGCGCCCGGTGAAGAAGGCAAGTTTCTTCGGATCGGTTCGGCGGATGTTCGAAAGCCGTTCTGTCGCGATCGACAAAGCTTCCTCCCACTCAATCTCGCGGAACTCGCCCGAGCCGCGCGGGCCGGTGCGCAGTAGCGGCTTCTTCAGCCGGGCCGGGCTGTAATGCTGCATGATGCCGGCGCTGCCCTTGCCGCACAGCACACCGCGGTTGACCGGGTGATCCTTGTTGCCGTTGATGTAGCGGACCTTGCCGTCTTTGATATGGACGTCGATGCCGCAGCGGCAGGCGCACATATAGCAGGTGGTCTTGGCGATGCTGTCGGAGACATCAGGCGACGTATCGACACCATCGCGTTCAGCGGGCGCGCGCGTATCGGCAAGCGGCCGTTGTGATGGTGCCGAATTGGCTCCGCGCAGCAGGTTGTTGGTCATGATCCGGTGATGCTCTTGCGCTCCGCTAACTTGGCTCTCGTCTTCGGACCTGGGCCGCGCATGTAATGCTCTTCCGGCCGATAGCGTTCACCCAAGAGCCGCCACCGCAGGCTGCGGGTCCAGTGCGCAAACACGGATTTGAACCGCCCCACCAATTCTACCTCGACTGCTCTGGCGCGACTTTTTTCCAATTTCGGGCCAAAATTTAGAACAAAGCGACCGATCTGTCTAACAACTTGCTCTTGTAGTTCCAATCGGATTTGCTTCTTAGTATCGGAATGACCCTGGACCAGTTGCGGATCTTCGTCGCCGTCGCCGAACGGGCGCACATGACCAAAGCGGCCGAGTTGCTGGGCATCTCACAGTCGGCCGCATCCGCCGCGATCCGCTCGCTCGAACAGCAGCATGGCGTCCAGTTGTTCAACCGCGTCGGCCGCAACATCGAGCTCGCCGAGACCGGACGCCGATTCTTGCCCGAAGCCAAGGCGGTCCTCGAGCGGGCTGCGGCGGCCCACAATGTGCTGGAGCATGTCTCGCAGACGATATCAGGCAGTCTCTCGATAGCTGCCAGCCAGACCATCGCCAGCTATTGGCTGCCGCGCCGGCTCGCCTCTTTCCACGAAGCCTATCCTGCCGTCAGGCTGAGCGTGAGCATTGGCAACACCAGGCAGGTCGAGACCAATGTACTTGATGGCGCAGCCGATTTTGGCCTGGTCGAGGGGCGCACCGAATCCGACATTTTGCGGCGTGCCAAGGTCGATATCGATCGCATGATGCTGGTCGTGGCGCGCTCGCACCCGGAGATCGCGGAAGTTTCGCCTGGACATCCCGACCTTGGCGGGCTTCGCTGGATCATCCGCGAAGGCGGGTCGGGCACGCGCGAGGCATTGGAGGACCTTGCCCGACGCGACGGGGTTTCGTTCGCGGACCTGCAGATATTCCTGGTATTGCCGAGCAATGAGGCTATTCGCCAGGCGGTCGAGGCCGGAGCCGGCGCCAGCATCATCTCGGAACTCGTCGTCGCCCGCGCGGTCGCCGAAGGCAGCCTGCGTTCTGTGCCGGTCGATCTGCCGAAGCGCGAATTTGCCATGATCACGCATCGCGACCGGCAGCCAAGCCTGGCCCAGATGGCGCTCAAGGCGCATCTTGGCGGCAAAGCTGAGAGAGCCGCGCCGCTTTAAGCCGATCAGCCGAACTTCCGCTGCGCGTCGAGCGCCAGCCCAAGCCCGACCGAGCCGAACACATCGCCTTCGATTACCGACGCCTGCGGCACCAGCGCCAGGATCTGCTGCCTGGCCAGCGGGATCGCGGTCGATCCGCCGGTCAGGAACACCGCGGTGATGTCCGAGGCCTTCACCTGTGCGTCGCGGATGGTCTGCTCGACCGTAGCCGCAACACGCTCAATGTCCCTGGCTATGGTGGCTTCGAGACCCTTGCGCGTGATTTCTGCCGTGAACCTCACCTCGGGCAGCGCGACGTCGACATCGGCCGACGATCGGTCCGTCAGCTTGATCTTGGCCTTTTCGACCAGCGCCGCCAGCGCGTGGCCGTAACGATGCTCGACGATGTGGATGAAGCGGTCGACCAGGTCTGCGTGCTCCGCCTCATAGCGGATCTGGCGCAGATGCGTCATCGCCCTCGCGGTATAGACCAGGTTGATGCGCTGCCACGTCGCCAGGTCGATGAAGTAGCTCGCCGGCAGATTACGTTTGCCATCCTTGGTCGGTGAGAGATAGCCGAGCTGCGGCATCACATGGGCGATGCTCAGCAGCCGGTCGAAGTCGGTGCCGCCGATGTGGATGCCGCGGCTGGCCAGGATGTCGTCCTTGCGGTCAAGCGAGCGGGCGCGCTCGGGCGAGACCCGCACGATTGAGAAGTCGGACGTGCCGCCGCCCATGTCGACGATCAGCGCCAGTTCCTCGCGCGTCACCTTTTGTTCGTAGTCGAGCGCCGCGGCAATCGGTTCGAACTGGAAGGCGATCTGCTTGAAGCCGTGGGCACGAGCGGCGTTTTCGAGTTCGTGCTCCGCCTTGGCGTCGGCCTCGGCATCGTCGTCGACGAACTGCACGGGCCGTCCCAGCACGACGCTGTCGACCGCGTCATGGGCTTCTTCTTCCAGCTTCTTTTTCAGATGGCCGACGAACAGGCCGACAATCTCCATGAAGCCGATCGAGCGCGCCTTGATGCGCGTCTTTTCGTGGGCGAGCGAGCTGCCGAGCACACTCTTCAACGAGCGCATCAGGCGGCCTTCGATACTGTCCGTATAATTGGCAAGGGCGCGTCGCCCGAAATAGGTGTGGTTGTCCTCGAAATTGAAGAATACCGCACTGGGCAGCGTGACCTGGCCGTCTTCCAACGCCACCAGCCGCGGCTGCCCGTTCCTGACCACGCTTACGGTGGAATTCGAAGTGCCGAAGTCGATCCCGGCGAATGCTGGTCGCATCGTGCGTTCCTGTATTTCTGATTTGGGGAGCAGCAGCTCGTGTCCGGTCGGGCCGGGGGTCGCGGTCTAACCCATACCCTCGGAAAGGGAAACCACTTTTACGAGAGTTCAGTCTTTCCTGAACACCAGTCTTCCGAGCCAGCCGGTCAGCATGGCAAGCGATACGGCAAAGACACCGTAGAGGAAGGAATAGTCGTGCGCGACGCGGAAGATCGACTGTTCGAAACCGGACTTGCGGATTTCGAGCTGGGCGGAGCTTTCCTTGATGAACAAGCCGCTCTTGAACAGGAAGGCGCGGGCCTTATGGGTGCCGACCGGAACGTTTGGGGCGAGCCTGACGGTGGCGCGGAACAGGTTCTGCGACAGGAACTGCACACCGCCGACATTCTCGCTGTAGAGGCCGGTCGCCGCCTTGCGTTCGCGCAGCGCGGCGGTGAACTCCTCGATTGTCGCCGGGCTGTCCTCCGCGTCGGCCGGCTGCAAATAGAGGTTGGAGGCGCCAAGCGACAGCTGCTTGTAGCTGTTCGGATCGGTGACGTCCTGCAGCGGCCGCGTCGTCGCCACCGAATAGGAGACAGGTACGTTTTTGAAGGTCTCCGACTCCAGATTGACCCAGACGCCGAGCACCCGGTCCTTGCGGCGCACGACAACCGGCCGAGCCGGGCCTTCCAGCACGACGATCACGTCGTAGCGCCCTTGCCGCGCGACAAGCGGATCGGCATTTTCCAGTGAGCCGAAAATGGTCAGGTCGGCGCCGGAAAAGCCGGCGGTAATCGAGACATTGTCGGTGGAAAGGCCGATCTGGATGTTTTCGGTTAGTGGCGCCTGCGCCTTCGCCGGTGGCGCAGCAGCCAGCAGCGACAGCAAGACGGCGGCCGCGAGCGTCCTTAGGCCGGCCATCAGCTCAGGCCCACGCCGGACAGAGAATAGAGATTGGGCGGCGTGACGAAAAGATCGATGGCAAGCCGGATGGCTACCGCCAGCACGAGCAGCGCCAGCAGTGCCCTGAGTTGCTCGCCCCGCAGCCTCTGACCAGCCTTGGCGCCATATTGCGCGCCGGCGACGCCGCCTGCCATCAACAGGAAGGCGAGCATGACGTCGACCGTCTGATTGGTGGTGGCGTGGACCAGCGTGGTGTAAGCCGAGGTGAAGATGATCTGGAACAGCGAGGTGCCGATGACGACGTTGGTCGGCACTTTCAAAAGGTAGATCAGGGCCGGCACCATGATGAAGCCGCCGCCGACGCCCATGATCGAGGACAGGAAGCCAATCGCCGCGCCCAGCCCAAGCACCGGAATGACGCTGACGAAGAGCTTCGAGGCCCTGAACCGCATCTTCAGCGGCAGGCGGTGGATCCAATTATGCTGGCCGGATTTCTTCAACACCGGTGCGGCGCCGCTGCGAGTAGCGCGCAGCGCATTGACGCTCTCGACCAGCATCAGTCCGCCGACGGTGCCGAGCAGCACGACGTAGAGCAGCGAGATGAACAGGTCGAGCTGGCCGAGCCGGCGCAGGAGCGCAAAGACATAGATACCACCAGTCGAGCCGACGATGCCGCCGGCTAAAAGCACGCCCCCAAGCTTGAAGTCGAGCGTGCCGCGCTTCATGTGCGACAGGGCGCCGGAGAAGGAGGAAGCGATGACCTGGTTGGCGCCGGTGGCGACCGCGATTGCCGGCGGTATGTTGTAGAAGATCAGCAGTGGCGTAATGAGAAAGCCGCCGCCCACGCCGAACATGCCCGACAGGAAACCCACCGCCGCACCCATGGCCAGCAGCACGAAGATGTTGACGGAAATTTCCGCGATCGGGAGATAGATGCCCACCCGTCAGTCTCGATTAGTTTGCCTCCTGGCGAATGCAACCGTTGCGGGCATTTTGCGTCAGAAGGCTATCTCGTTCTTGCGCCGGCCGGGCCGTGAAGTCAAACTTCGCCGCACCGCCGAAACAAAAAACAACTCAATCAGTTAACAGGCAAATCTGTGGCAAGGGCGTCGCGGAAACGACGCATCCGCCGTTATTTACGCGCAAGCAGCGCCTTGACCAGCTTTTCGTCAATCGCGCCGGTTGCCTTCATATCGTTGTCGGCCTGGAAGGCCATGATCGCGTTCTTGGTTTTCTGGCCCATCATGCCGTCGGGATTGCCGGCCTCGTAGCCGTTCTTGTTGAGAATGCGCTGGATGTTCTGGACCGCTTTCTTCATGTCGATGCCGGCGGTCGTCTGCGGTGTGCCGTCCTGCCACGATTCAGGAACGTCGGCCGAATTGGCGGCTGGATCGAGCGGCTTGGCCTTCCACAGTTCAGCCTGGGCCCGCGCACGCTCCAGCTGCTCGGGCCTCAGCGCCTTGGCGATCTCGTCGCGCTTGGCCGCCGCATCCTTGTCGCCGGTCTTGGCGACGAGTGCGAACCATTTGTAGCTCTCCTCGAGGTTCTGCTTCATGCCGACGCCCTTCGCCGCGAGGATGCCGAGATTGAACTGGCTATCCTTGACGCCGAGATCCGCCGCCGCCTGGAACCAGCGCGCTGCCGATTCATTGTCGGTCACGCCATCCGCCGCCATCGCAAACAGCACGGCAAGATTGTGCATCGCGCTGGCATTGCCCTGCGCTGCGGCAAGCTGGTACCAGGTTTTCGCTTTCTTGATGTCGCGTGCGACGCCGATGCCCTTCTCGTAGAAATTGCCGATGCGGTATTCTGCCGGCGCGAAACCGAGTTCGGCAGCTTTCTCATACCATTTGGCCGCCGCCGCCATGTCTTCTTTGACGCCGCGAGACTCGGCGTAGCGCGAGCCGATCTCGAACAGCGCCTTGGCGTCGCCGCCCGCCGCGGCATCGCGCAGGGCGGCCGGACCGGCATCGGCCGGAACGTCGATCTTGGCAACGCCTGCCGCGGCAGCATCCGCCGGTGGCACCGTGCCGGTCGAGTCCTGCGTCGCAGCGGTGGCTATAGCAGGCGCGGCAGCCATTGGCTCGGCGTCGCTGGCCGTCGCCGCTGCCGGCGTGGGCACTGCGGCCGCGGAGTCTTGCGCCACCAGGTCAGCGGGCTCCGCGGAAGCCGAGGGCGCCGTCGATGTCTCGGCTGCCGGTGTAGCGGGGCCGGTTTGCGCCGCCGTGTCGTCCTTGGTCATCGATGCGGATGGCTCTGCCTGCCTGACGGTGGGCGACGGCGCGCTCTCCTGTGGTGTCGTCTGCGCGTCCGCCTTCGGCTCGCTGGCAACGCTGGCCAAATTGGTTTCCACCGGCTGTACGGCCACGGCCGGTGCCGCCTCATTGTTGGTGACTTCGACCGGGTCGGAGAAGAAGGCTTTGCCCAGTTGCAGGCCGGCAAGCGCCAGCATGATGGCGATTGCCCCCATCAGGATCGGCTTGCGCCGCGCCTTGAGCAGGTCGCCGATCCTGAGTGCCTTGACCGGGCCTTTCATCGTCGACTGGCGCTTGAGGGCGTCCGCCTCGGCAGCCGCCGCTTGCGCAGCCCGTCTGGCTGCCGCAATGAAGTCCGATTTTGCCGCCTCAGCGCCGCCTTCCCGGGTCGGCTGCCCGCGCTCGTCGCGCACGCGCTTCATGATGGCGCTGAGGTCGGGTGCGCCGGAGCCGGGTTCCAGTGGCCGGTTGGCGAGCTTGGGGTCGAGGGGCTCGTCGAGATCGACGCTCGGTATCTCGGCGCTCTGCGCCGAGCCTGCAAGCGGCGGCATCTCGGCGTCCTTCTTGCCCTTCAAGGCGCGCGCCAGCCCGCCTAACATCGATTTCCTGCCGCCGCCTTGCTCGGATTTTTCACGCGTCGTGTCTGAACCGAGAGCCGCCAGGGCTGCTGCGGCGGCGGCCTCGGCTGGCGTACGCGGACCTGGCTCGTCGCGGACGAGCGCCGCGGCGCGGCCGTCGAGATCGGCCATGCTGCCTGTCAACGGCAGCGGCTGGTCGAGGTCCATCGACGGTGCGTCCTGTACCGAGATCTTGGATGGCCGGCCGAAACGCTTGCTCAACTCCGCGCTTGCCGGTTCGCCCGTCTCCAATGAACCAAGCCTGTCAACGATCTTGAGCAGCGTATCGTGGATAGCCTCGAACGTTCTCGAATTGCGCTCGTCCGAACGCCGCGTCAGTGCCTCGAGCGTCTTCAGGTCCTGGGCGAGGCCGGTAACGGCCGCCGTGTTGGCGCTTGATCCGGCCAGTGAGCGGACGGCGCTCTCAGCCGCCTCGCGCGCCGCGCCGAGGATGGAATCGCGGGTTCCGGCCAGCGACTTCTCGATTTCGTTGAGACGCGGGCTGATGTCGTCGAATTCCGGCAGCGGCGTGCCAGGCTTGGAAAGATGCGCCGTCAGGCCGGCGACCTGCGCTTCAAGGCTGCGGATCAACGCCGGGTCGATGCTGGCGACCTGTGCCGCGGACGAATCCAGCCGGCTTGAGATGTCTTCGAGCCGGCTCTCCAGGCCACGGATCGCCGCCTCGTTGGCGGGATCTGGAACGCGCGTCTCAATCCGCTTGGCCAGCGCGGTGAAGCGGGCGTCGATGGCATCCATGATGCCGGCGCTATCGACCTGCGGCATGCGCTGGTCCAGCCTGTCGGCGACCTCGTCCAACCGGCGCTCAAGGTCGCGAAACAGCATGTTGCCTTGTTCGATTGCGTCGCCCTGGCGACGTTCCATCATGCTGGACAGCACGTCGAAGCGCTGCTCGAGCCCCTGGAAGATGTAGTCGGCGTCGGGCATGGCAGGTGCGTCGTCGATCTTGTCGGCAATAAGCGCGACTTGCCTGGCAAGGCGCTCCATCGCCTGTTCCGGCAGATTGGCTCGGCCGGCCAGTTCATCCACGCGGCTCGACAATGTGTTGAGACGGTCGATGACCTCCCGACCCGGACGATCCTGCGACACTTCTTCGATTTGCTGGGCCAGTGAATCGATCCGCTTCTCGATGCGTTCGAAGGGCTCGGGGTCGAACGAATTGGCTTGCGCGGCAACCGTCGAGGCGACGATCGCGCGGGAAATCTCGTCGAGCCGCTCGTCGATCTGACTGAATGTGTCGCCGCCGCGATTGTCCTGCTGGCGGGCGAAATGGTCGACCGCTCCGGCAAGCGTGCGGACCTTTTCCTCGAGCGAGCGCAGCGACAGCGATTCCGGCAGATTGCTGACGGCATTGCTGATCTGTTCGAGCCGCTCCGTTAGCGCCGACAGGCCGGGTGCATCGGAACGCTTGCGCTGATCGGCCTCGACGCGATCCTCGAAAGCGTTCCAGCGGCGGTCGAAATCGTCCCAGCGGCGTCCGACCGCCTGCACGCTCTCCTCGCGCGCCAGCGTATCGAGCGCGGCTTTGACCTGCTCAAGCTCGAGCCGCAGCATATTGTCGCTTCTGTCGTCGCTTTTTTCGGCCAGTGTCTGGATGGCGCCGGAAAGCCGCTCGAATTCGACGCTGAGTTCGGCGCTGCCTTTGCCGCCGCCATTTGACTGGAAGGCTCGCTCAATATTCTTGCGCAGTACCTCGAACTCGCGTTGCAGGCCGGAGGTCATCTGCTGGCGCAACTCTTCGCGCAGGCCGCGCAATTCGCCGGCGATCTTGCCGGCTAGGGCGACGCCGTCCTCCTGGCCCCGCACCCGGTCGATATCGCGGGCGATCGCCTGGTAATTCTGGTCGAAAGCCGCTGCTGGACCTTTCGGCCGCTGCGCGCGTGGATCCTCATACCGGCGCTGCTGGCCATAGGGTTGGGCGCTGGGATAGCGTGGTTCTGCCGCTGGTCGGCGCGGATCGGCGTGGCTTGCCGTCTCCTCGCGCGTCCGCTCCAGCCGCTGCTCCAGAGTTTCCAGGGAGCGGTTGAGCTCTTCAAGCGTCGTGTGCGGCCGGCGTTGCCTGCCGGCGTTGAGTGTATCGAGGTAGGACCGCTTGCTGTTCATCAATGCGCCCGTTTCAGAATTGCTGGCTTTCACCAGGTTCCCAAAGTCCTGCCGGGACGAAGGCGACTGCTTGGCTTGTTGCAGTGGAAGACGAGCTTCCCGGTCTCATCCGCGCTCCGAAAAACCGTGAAAAATTCAGTACAGGATAGACACGGGTAACCGACATGCGCACATTTCGCCCCAACGTGGTAAACAACGCGTTAACCAAGCTTAAGAAGTTGCAACTTTGTCGGCTGGCTGCCGACGGCGCGGGTGTCTTTTTTGAACGCGCAAAAGACGTTGTAGAATTTTGATCAGCCGCATGATCGCTCCCGAAATCGGCAACGACCTTTTAGGTTGTCCGCTGGTGCTGCGGCATAAAGTTGCAAGACCAGAACACTCTTGCGTGCTGAGGCGGCTATCGATATAGAATTGACGTAAACGTAAATGAGCGGATTACGCCGTTTGCGATTTGTTTGTTGAAACCACGAGTGGAAGCACGCCCCCGCTTTCACTCAGGCGACGCAAGGTCGGCGACCGCGATGCCACCAGACGGGGAAAGCCAGTGACCATGAAACTTATTTCGCCCGGCCAAGCCGCGGCCAACACCAACGATATGTCGAGCGAAGCCGGTGAAGAGCTTGTCCGCATCGGCGAAATGGCCAAGAAATACGGAGTGACGCTGCGTACGCTGCGTTTCTACGAGGACAAGGGTCTGCTCAACCCGCAGCGCGACGGCTCGACCCGTCTTTATACACGCCGCGACAGGGCCCGGCTGAAGCTGATCCTGCTTGGCCGCAAGGTCGGGTTCTCGCTGCGTGACGTCAAGCAGATGATGGACCTCTACGATCCGAACGGCTCCAACACCAAGCAATTGCGGCTGGCGCTCGACAAGTCGGAGAAGCAGCTTGCCCGCCTGCAGAAGCAGCGGGCACTGATCGACGATGCCATCAGCGAACTGAGTGCTTCGATGTCGACCGTCCGGCAAATGCTGATCGAGCGCTCGACGCCGCAGGCCAGTGTGGCGAGCTAAACTAAGCTTCGATTTGTGACGAATAGGAGCCGCGCGGCTTTCGCTGCGCGGTTCTTCGTCGTTTGCCGCGCTTTGTCGTTTGTCGTCCTGGCGCGCGGGAGAAAATTTGCCGCAGCGCAGAATTGACGTTTACGCAAACGTCAATATTTGTTATCTCGACCACAACGTTGGTCCGTCTGCCATCCTCATATGCTGGGGCTGAGTTCGGGGCCAAGACCGCATGGTGGAGGAAACGCATGCCGATCTACAGAGCGCCGGTCCGGGACACGCTGTTCGTGCTGAACGAAGTGCTGGGATATCAGCGTTATTCCAATCTTCCCGGATTTTCCGACGCCACACCGGATGTGCTCGAGGCCATCCTTGCCGAGGGCGCGAAGCTCGCCGAAAACGTGATGCAGCCGCTGAACCGCGTTGGCGACGTGGAAGGCTGCATGCGCCATGACGACGGTTCGGTAACGACGCCGAAAGGCTTCAAGGAAGCTTTCGACCAGTATCGCGAAGGCGGCTGGATGGGGCTCGCGGCACCTGTCGAGTTTGGCGGGCAAGGCTTGCCCTACGCGGTGCACACTGCGGTTGCCGAATACATGGTGTCGGCCAATATGTCGCTGATGATGTATGCCGGCCTGACGCAAGGCGCGATCGCTGCGATCATCACCCATGGCACCAAAGAGCAGAAGGCAACATGGTTGCCGAAGCTGGTCGAGGGCGCCTGGACCGGCACCATGAACCTGACCGAGCCACACTGCGGAACCGATCTTGGCTTGCTGCGCACCAAGGCCGTCCCAAATGGCGACGGCACCTACAGGATCTCCGGTCAGAAGATCTTCATCTCTGCCGGCGAGCATGACATGTCGGACAATATCGTCCACCTTGTGCTGGCCCGTATCGAGGGCGCGCCGGATGGCGTGAAGGGCATCTCGCTGTTCATCGTGCCGAAGCTCAAGCTCGATGCCTCAGGCAATCCGGACGAGAAGAACACCGTCTCCTGTGGCTCGATCGAGCAGAAGATGGGTATCCATGGCAACTCGACCTGCGTCATGAATTACGACGACGCTGAAGGCACGCTGCTCGGCGAGGCCAATGGCGGGCTGAAAGCAATGTTCACCATGATGAATGAGGCGCGGCTTGGCGTCGGCCTGCAGGGCCTCTCGCTATCGGAGGTCGCCTATCAGAATGCGGTTTCCTACGCCAAGGATCGTCTGCAGGGCCGCTCGCTGTCAGGGCCGAAGGCGCCGGACAGGAAGGCCGATCCGATCATCGTCCATCCGGACATCCGCCGCAGCCTGATGACCATGAAGGCTTTCAACGAGGCCGGCCGCGCGCTGGCGCTGTGGACGGCGATCAAGTCCGACATCGCTCACCGCTCCGGAGACGACAAAGATCGCCAGGTCGCAGACGACTACACCGGCCTGATGACGCCGGTGGTCAAAGGCGTGCTCACCGACAAGGGGTTCGATCATGCGGTAATGGCGCAGCAGGTCTTCGGCGGCCACGGCTATATAGAAGAGCACGGCATGAGCCAGTTCGTCCGCGATGCGCGCATCGCCATGATCTATGAGGGTGCCAACGGCATCCAGGCGCTCGACCTCGTCGGCCGCAAGCTGGCCTTGAATGGCGGCCGCGCGGTCCAGGCTTTCTTTAAGGAAGTCGGAGAGTTCTGCGAGGAAAACCGCACCGACGAGACGATGGCGCCCTTCACCAAGGCGCTTAAAAAGGGCCTCAACGATCTGCAGGCGGCGACGATGTGGCTGGTGCAGAACGGCATGGCCAAGCCCGATAACGCCGGTGCCGCCTCGACCGATTACATGCATCTCTTCGGCCTGGTGGCGCTGGGCTATATGTGGGCGCAGATGGCCAGGGTGGCCGCAGCGAAATTGGCGAATGGCGCCGACGGCGCTTCGTCTTTCTACGACAACAAGCTGGTGACGGCGCGCTTCTTCATAGAGCGGATCATGCCGGAGACGTCGGCGCATCTTGCCCGCATCTCCAGCGGTGCCGACACATTGATGGCACTGCCGGCGGAAGCGTTCTAGCTTCGGCGTTCCCCTCCCCCTCGAGGGGAGGGTGGCCCGAAGGGCCGGGAGGGGTCCTGCGTGCAGTGCGCCGACCTCCATTCTGGTGCATGCCCTGTGAGGAAAATGATCGCAATGCCGTGGCACATGGCGCAGGTTGTAAAAGATAAGGTCGAGCAAGTCATCGGCGACCCCACCCGGCCGCTTCGCGGCCACCCTCCCCTCGAGGGGGAGGGGAACGTCGGCGCGAGGGAGAAACCATGACCCACCCCGCCGAAATCCTTGGCCTTCCCAAGCCCGCCTGGGCGGCGGACGAGGTCGGCATGCTTTACGACATGGCGCACCGCTTCATGTCGGAAGAGATCGCGCCGCGTTACGACGAGTTCGAGAAGAACGAAATGGTCGACCGCGAGAGCTGGCTGAAGGCGGGTGCTGCCGGCCTGCTGTGCGCCTCGATGCCGGAGGAATATGGCGGATCGGGCGGCACCTTCGCGCATGAGAGCGCCATTATCGAGGCGATCGGCCATGTCGGCGTCGACGGGTTCGGCATTGGCCTGCACAATTCGATCGTTGCCCCCTATATCCTCCACTACGGCTCGGAGGAGCAGAAGAAGAAGTGGCTGCCGAGGCTGGCGAGCGGCGAGCTGATCGGCGCCATCGCCATGACCGAGCCCGGTGCGGGCTCCGACCTTCAGGGCGTCAAGACGCGCGCCGAAAAGGACGGCAACCAGTACAAGCTCAACGGCTCGAAGACCTTTATCACCAACGGCCAGCTCGCCAATTTCATCATCGTCGTTGCCAAGACCGATCCTGAGAAGGGCGCCAAGGGCATCTCGCTGATCGTCGTCGAGACCGACGAGCTGGAGGGTTTCGAGCGCGGCCGCAACCTCGACAAGATCGGCCTCAAGGCCAACGACACGTCGGAACTGTTCTTCAACGACGTACGTGTGCCGACCTCGAACCTGCTCGGCAACCACGAAGGCCAGGGCTTCGTCCAGTTGATGCAACAATTGCCGCAGGAGCGGCTGCAGATCGGCACCACTGCTATTGCCATGGTCGAGCGGGCGCTGGCGCTTACCATCGACTACGTCAAGGAGCGCAAGGCCTTCGGCAAGGCCATCATCGAATTCCAGAACACCCAGTTCAAGCTTGCCGAATTGAAGACCGAGGCGACCATCGGCCGCGTCTTCTATAATGACTGCGTTGCCCGCCACATTAACGGCGGCCTCGACCCGGTGACCGCTTCGATGGCCAAATACTGGCTGTCAGACCTGCAAGGAAAAGTCGTCGACGAATGCCTTCAATTGCATGGCGGCTATGGCTACATGAATGAATATCCGATTGCGCGCATGTTCCGCGACGCCCGCGTCCAGCGCATCTACGGCGGCACCAACGAGATCATGAAATTGCTGATCGGGCGCTCGCTCTGAGCGAGTTTCAGCAAACCCAAGGAGCAGGAAAATGGCCGAAGCTTATGTCTATGATGCCGTGCGCACGCCGCGCGGCAGGGGCAAGAAGGATGGCTCTCTGCACGAAGTGCCGGCGGTGCGGCTCGGCGCCAAGGTGCTCGAGGCCATCCGCGACCGCAACGGGCTGGACACCGGTACCGTCGACGACATCATCTTCGGCTGTGTCGATCCGGTTGGCGAGGCGGGTGCGGTCATTCCACGTGCCGCCGCTTTCGAGGCCGGCTACGACACCAAGGCGCCTGGCATGCAGATATCGCGTTTCTGCGCCTCGGGCCTCGACGCCATCAATTTCGGCGCCGCCAAGATCGCGCAGGGCGCCGACGAGGTCGTCATCGCCGGTGGCGTCGAATCGATGTCGCGCGTCGGCATGGGCGCCTCCGGCGGCGCCTGGTTCATGGACCCATCGGTCGGCCTACCCGGCTGGTTCGTGCCGCAAGGAATCTCGGCCGACCTGATCGCCACCAAATACGGCTTTTCGCGCGACGACGTCGATGCCTACGCAGTCGAAAGCCAGAAGCGTGCCGCCAAGGCGTGGGGCGAGGGCCGCTTCAAGAATTCGGTGATCTCGGTCAAGGACCAGAACGGCCTGACCATCCTCGACCATGACGAACATATGCGGCCCTCGACCGACATGCAGTCGCTTGCCGCGCTCAACCCGTCCTTCGTCATGCCCGGCGAAATGGGCGGCTTCGACGCCGTCGCCGTGCAGAAGCATCCCGAGGTGGAACAGGTCAACCACGTCCACCATGCCGGCAATTCCTCCGGCATCGTCGATGGCGCGGCGGTCGTGCTGCTCGGCTCGAAAAAGGCGGGAAAGACGCTCGGCCTCAAGCCGCGCGCACGCATCCGTGCGTTCGCCAACATCGGCTCCGAACCGGTGCTGATGCTGACCGGCCCCGTCGACGTCACCGAGAAGCTGTTGAAGCGGGCGAAGATGAAGCTGTCGGACATCGACCTGTTCGAGCTCAACGAGGCCTTCGCTTCGGTGGTGCTGCGCTACATGCAGGCTTTCGACATTCCGCATGACCGGATCAACGTCAATGGTGGGGCCATCGCCATGGGCCATCCGCTCGGCGCCACCGGTGCGATGATTTTCGGTACGGTGCTGGACGAATTGGAACGCCGCGACCTCAACACCGCGCTGGTGACGCTTTGCATCGGCGCCGGCATGGGCACTGCAACGATCATCGAACGCGTCTGACGGAGAGAGATGATGAGCTACACCAATTTCACCCTCGACATCGACGCCGACGGCATTGCGCTGGTCACCTGGGACATGCCGGACCGTTCGATGAACGTCTTCACCGAGGAGGTGATGCTCGAACTGAATACCATCGTCGACAAAGTGGCGAGCGATGCAGCGATAAAGGGCGCGGTGATCACCTCCGGCAAGGATACGTTCTCGGGCGGCGCCGACATCACCATGCTGCAGAAGATGCTGGCGACCCTTGCCGCCGACAAGGCGAAGGACCCGGAGAAGGCGACCAAGGCCCTGTTCGACAATGCGGGCACCATGAACGGCCTGTTCCGCAAGCTGGAAACTTCGGGAAAGCCATGGGTTTCGGCGATCAACGGCACATGCATGGGTGGCGCGTTCGAATTGTCGCTCGCCTGCCATGGCCGTGTCGCGGCCGATTCAGACAAAGTGAGGATGGCGCTTCCCGAAGTGAAGATCGGCATTTTTCCGGGCGCCGGCGGCACCCAGCGCGTGCCGCGGCTGACCGACCAGCAGCAGGCGCTGCAAATGCTGACGTCCGGCCAGACGCTGTCGCCTCAGAAGGCCAAGTCGATGGGCCTGATCCATGAGATTGCCGAGCCGGACAAGCTGGTCGAAACCGCCAAGGCGATGATCAGGAACGGCTTGAAACCGGTGGCGCCATGGGATGAAAAGGGCTTCAAGCTGCCCGGCGCCCCGATCTATTCGGTGGCCGGTGCCAATCTGTGGCCCCCGGCCATCGCCATTCTGCGCCGCGAGACCTATGGCAATTATCCCGCCGCTGCCGCCATCCTGAAATGCGTTTACGAGGGCTTGTTGGTGCCGTTCGACACCGCCCTGCGGATCGAGCAACGCTATTTCACCGAGATTATGCAGACCAGGGAAGCGGCAGCGATGATCCGTTCGCTGTTCGTGTCGCTCCAGGAACTGAACAAGGGCGCGCGCCGCCCGGCCGGTGTGCCGGAAACGAAGTTCAAGAAGATCGGCGTACTCGGCGCCGGCTTCATGGGCGCTGGCATTGCCTATGTGACGGCCAAGGCCGGCATTCCGGTGGTGCTGCTCGACCGTGACATGGAGTCCGCCGCCAAGGGCAAGGCGCATTCCGAGACCCTTATCTCGGATCAGGTGAAAAAGGGCCGTGCCAAGCCGCAGGACAAGGATCGGTTGCTGTCGCTGATCACGCCGACGGCCGATTACGCGGATCTTGCCGGCTGCGATCTTGTGGTCGAGGCGGTGTTCGAGGACTCGGCCGTCAAGAAGGATGCCACCGAACAGGCCGAGGCTGTGCTCAAGCAGTCGGCGATCTTCGCCTCGAATACGTCGACCATACCGATCACATCGCTGGCCAGGAATTCGGCGCGGCCAAAGAATTTCATCGGCATCCACTTCTTCTCGCCGGTCGACAAGATGATGCTGGTCGAGATCATCCTCGGCAAGAAGACCGGCGACAAGGCGCTGGCCACCGCAATCGACTTCGTCCGCGCCATCAAGAAGACGCCGATCGTTGTCAACGATACGCGCGGTTTTTACGTCAATCGCTGCGTACTGCGCTACATGTCGGAAGCCTACAAGATGCTGATCGAAGGTGTTCCGGCGTCGATGATCGAGAATGCGGCGAAAGCCGCCGGCATGCCGGTCGGTCCTCTGGCGTTGACCGACGAGACCGCGATCGACCTTGCCCAGAAGATCATGAAGCAGACCATGCGCGATCTCGGCGACAAGGCGGTCGATCCGAAGCAGATGGCGCTGATCAACACGATGGTCGACACGCATGGTCGCTTGGGCCGCAAGAACAGCAAGGGCTTCTATGACTATCCGGCAAAACCGGCCAAGAAGAAGCTGTGGCCAGACCTCAGGGATCTCTACCCGCAGCTGGCGCCGGAGCAGGTGGATTATGAGGAACTGAAGCAGCGGCTGCTGGTCACCATCGCGCTTGAGGCGGTACGGGTGATGGAAGAGGGCATCGTTACCGACCCACGCGAGGCCGATGTCGGCTCGATCCTGGCCTTCGGCTTCGCGCCCTATACAGGCGGTGCACTGTCCTACATCGACGGCATCGGCGCTAAGAAATTCGTCAAACTCGCCAAGCGCCTGCAGAAGAAATACGGCACCGAGTTCAAGGCGCCGAAGCTGCTGCTTGATATGGCCGAGAAGGGCGAGACCTTCTACGAGCGCTTCGATCCCTATACCAGGGACGAGGCCAAGGAGGCGGCCTGACGCCGTCTTCGGCGGTGGACAAGATGGCGGCCAAGGGGTAGAACAGGGAAGGTATTTTTTCCTGTTTCGAAGGAAGAGCAAGGTGCTCTCGCACGACCGCGTTTGGGCCGCCATCGACGCTCTTGCCGAGCGTTATTCGCTTTCGGCCTCTGGACTGGCCAAGCGCGCTGGCCTCGACTCGACCGCCTTCAACAAATCGAAGCGGCTGTCCTCAGATGGACGGCCGCGCTGGCCGTCGACCGAATCGCTGGCCAAGATCATTGAGGCGACCGGCGCCTCGCTGGACGAATTTGCGGGGCTGGTCGAGGGTCGGGGTAATTCCGGCGCACTACCCGTGCAGAGATCGTCGGTGCCGCTGCTCGGCTTCGCCCAGGCGGGCGCCGGTGGCTTCTTCGACGACGCCGGGTTCCCAGCGGGGCAGGGATGGGACCTTATCGAGCTTCCGGCACGGGCAACCGAAACCTCCTATGCCTTGAAGGTCCAGGGCGATTCCATGCTGCCGCTCTATCGCAATGGCGATGTCCTGATCGTCGAGCCAGGGGCTACCATACGAAAGGGTGATCGCGTCGTCGTCAAGACCAATGCCGGCGAGGTGATGGCCAAGGTGCTCGACCGCCAGACACCGAGGTCGATCGCGCTGGTCTCCCTCAATCCCGATCACCCGGACCGCGACATCCCCATGCACAATATCGAATGGGTGGCGCGGATTGTCTGGGCAAGCCAGTAGGCGCGGGGCCGGTGCGTCTGCCTCACCTTGCCTTGGCTGTTCTGGCGATCCCGGCGATGGCCACGGCAATTGTCGCCGGCGGCCGCGCCGTCCAGAGCGAAGGCGGCGGCCCCTGGGAGCAAATCCAGGTCGGCGCTGAACCTCAGCCCGCCGCGCCGGCTACGTCGGCCATCCCGAAACCAGTTCCGGCCAAGCAGGCGGCGCATTCGAGGGCAATCGATCCAGAAATCGTGGTGCCGCCGCAGCCCGGTTCCAACGAGCTTGAACGGATAGAGCCGCGCGCCCCGTTGAGCGATCTGGCATTGGCCGCACCGCCCAAGCCGCCAAAAACGAAAATGCCTGACGACTGGAAAGGCACGAAACTATTCCAGCCCGTCGCGTCGGCCGCCGGGGTCATCGAAGCAAAGGGCTATTCGATTGCGGTTTCCGGTATCGACATCGTCAAGCAGGAGGAGACTTGCACCGACGGCGGCGAGTCCTGGAATTGCGGCATTCGGGCGCGAACGGCCTTCCGCGCCTTTCTCCGCAGTCGTGCGGTGGTCTGTGCCGTGCCGCCCGAAGGCGGTCGTGATCTGATCGCCGCCGAGTGCCGGATCGGCAATCAGGATATCGGCCAATGGCTGGTCGAAAATGGCTGGGCGCGCGCCGCCAAGGGCGGCCCTTACGCAGAAGCCGGCGAGAAGGCGCGTGCAGCAAAAAAAGGCGTCTTCGGGCCGGCGCCGAGCGTTTCAGGCCTGCCGCCGCTCCCGGCTGCTGCGTCGCGATCCGCGCCTGTAGCGCCTAGCTCGATCCTGGAGGAGCAAGACGGCGTCCTCATGCCGCCAGTTGACCAGCCAGCGCCCGCTGAATGAGCTCGCGCGTTTCGGCGATGCCGTAGAGCGCGGCGAAGGAGCCGAAGCGCGGTCCGCGTTCCTGACCTATCAGCACCTGATAGATCATCTGGAAGAAGGCGACGGAGACACCGGGTCCGCCCTCCGGGCTCTGCTTGGAATGGTCCTGGTAGCGCTCGATCTTGCGCGCAACATTGAGGGCAGCGTTCTGGATTGCCTCGCTGTCGGCATCAGCCGGCAGCGCGGCGAGCGCTACCGAAAGCTTGGTCAGCGCCTCGCGCTCGACCGCGTCGGCAGCACGGTACACTTTCGCCGGCTTCACGAAATCGTCGAAATAGCGGATGGCATATTCGGCCAGCCGGTCGAGCTCGGGATGGGTTGTCGGCGTCACACCCGGCGCGTGGCGCGAAATGAAACCCCACAGCACGTCCCTGTTCTGCGCATTCGAGGCGCTGACCAGGTTGAGCAGCAGCGAGAACGGAACCGGCAGGTCGACTGCCGGGGGATTGCCGTCATGCATGTGCCAGACCGGATTGCCCAGCCGCTCCTTCCAGTCCTGCCTCTGATAGGCAGAGAGGAACGTGTAATATTCGTCTACCGCCTTCGGGATGACGTCGAAATAGAGCTTCTTCGCGGTTCGCGGGCGCTGGAACATATAAAGGCTAAGGCTCTCGGTCGGCGCGTAAGTCAGCCACTCGTCGATGGTCAGCCCATTGCCCTTCGACTTCGAGATCTTCTGGCCGTTCTCATCGAGGAACAGCTCGTAATTGAAGCCCTCCGGTGCCGGAGCATCGAGCGCGCGGCAAATCTGCCCGGCGAGCTTGACGGAATCGATCAGATCCTTGCCGGACATCTCGTAATCGACGCCGAGTGCTGCCCACCGCATCGCCCAATCTGGCTTCCATTGCAGCTTGGCATGACCGCCGGTCACCGGCGTCTCGAAGCGCTCGCCGGTGTCCGGGTCGCGCCACACGATGGTGCCGGCGTCGAGCTTGCGCTCGTCGATCGCGACTTGCATGACGATGCCGGTCTTGGGATGGATCGGCAGGAAGGGCGAATAGCTCAGCGCCCGCTCCTCGCGCAGCGACGGCAGCATAATTGCCATCACCTTATCGAAGCGCTCGAGCATCTTGAGCAGCGTCGCGTCGAAGCGGCCGGAAGTATAATAGTCGGTCGAGGAAGCGAATTCGTAATCGAAGCCGAAACGGTCGAGGAAAGTGCGCAGCCGTGCGTTATTGGCGGCGCCGAAGGACGGATACTCATTGGAGAACGGGTCCGGTATCCTGGTCAGCGGCTTGCCGAGATAGGCGCGCAGCATGTCCTTGTTAGGCACATTGTCAGGCACCTTGCGCAATCCGTCCATGTCGTCGGAGAAGCACAGCAGCCGCGTCTTGACCTTGTCTTCAGTCAGCACGCGGAAGGCGTGGCGCACCATAGATGTGCGCGCCACCTCGCCGAACGTGCCGATGTGCGGCAGGCCGGACGGGCCGTAGCCGGTCTCGAACAGCACCGTTTCCGGGTAGCCGCTGCTCGCGTAGCGGGCGGCGATCTTTTTCGCTTCCTCGAATGGCCACGCCTTGCTTTCGGCGGCGGCGGCGAGGACTTCCGGGCTGAGATCGATCGGCTGTTGTTCGGCCATGATGCTATTCCTGCAACTTTGCCAGCATCCATGCCGGCAGCCGCATGCTCTAGACCATGATCCCGAAAAGTGGAACCCGGTTTTCGGGCAGGACCGTGATCAGGCAAGAAGATTAAGAGCCCCCGTCCCGATAGTCAGGATGGATCAAGTTCCAAGGCGTGATCGGAGCGCCAACGATCGCGGCTGTTTTTCCTTGCGACGCCGGTCCCTCGTTCCTAACTTCGGGACCATCTCAAGGAGTTGTAAATGCCATTGTCGCCACACGAAGCCATGATCTACCTGATGGTCATCACCTCGGCGTCAGACCGCGACATGACCGACGTCGAACTGGCGCGGATCGGCGACGTCGTTCGATCCTGGCCGGTGTTTGAGGATTTCAACCAGGAGCGGCTGGTCGAGGTCGCCCAGGCCTGCCAGAAAATGCTGCATGAAAAGGATGGGCTGGAGGGCGTCCTGGCGCGCGTCGCCGAGGCGCTGCCCGAACGCCTGCGTGACACCGCCTATGCCGCCGCCTTCGAGGTCGCAGCTGTCGATCTCGAAATGCGCCTGGAGGAGGTACGCGTTCTGCAGCTCGTCCGCCGGGAACTCGACCTCGATGCGCTGACGGTCGCCGCCATTGCGCGAGCCGCCAAGGCCCGCCTTCGCACGCTGACCTGAGCCGGCGGCCAAGCTCAGAAAAAACTGACGGGAAAATAGCGCAGATAGAACTCGGCGAACGTGCCTTTCACCGAGATTTCCTGCAGCGCGTAGTCGAAAGCGGCGGCCAGTGCCGGATCGTCGGCCCTGGTGGCGATTGCCATGCCTGAGCCGAGATATTCGGGCGCCAGATAGGGGCCGCCGGCAAAGCGGCAGCAGCCCGCTGCATCCGAACCGCCGAGCCAGAAGGCGAAACGCATGCCGTCGCCGAAGGCGGCGTCGATCTTGCCGGCTTTCAGCTCGCCATAAAGCTCCTCCGGCTTTGCGAACGGGACGATTTGGACGTCGCCGAAATAATCGCGCAGCACCCGCTCGTGCGCGGAGCCGGCGATCACGCCGACACGCTTGCTGCGCAGCTTGTCGAACATTGGTTCGGTCAGCGCCTGTGTCTTCAGCATGATGAAGCGGGCCGGAAATTGCAGGTAGGAGCGTGAAAATGCGTATTTCGACCGCGACTCCGGCGTCGCGGCGATGCCGGCAATGATCGCTTCGCCCTCGCCTTTCCCGAGCGCACCTTCGAGCTCGGCCCAGGGCAGCGCCTGGATCTGGCATTTTTCGGCAACGCCGAGCTCGGCGCAGATGGCGCGCGCCAGGTCGACATGGAAGCCCGACAGCCGGCCTGCCCCATCGAGGAAATTGAACGGCGGGAAATCCGTGGTGGTCAGGAATCGCAGCCGCGGCAGCATCGAAAGGTCCGGCTTTGGCAGCCGCTCCTTGGCGTCCCAGAACACGGGCACCTGCGGCTCCGCGGCGAGCGCAGCAGCCGCAAGCGATTGCGCTCCGATCAATATCGAGATCAATGAAATGGATATGCGCCGAAACGCCACGCGACGACTCCGTTCGGTCTTGCCCCGGCTTTCGTACGAAATAACACAGGTTTTTGTACGAAAAAAACACAGGTGCGACGGTTTTTGGTTTCATCATTGCAATTTAGGGATATTGTTTAGTGAGTTTGCAAGTGACTGCGTGATGCCGGCTGAAGAGGAGCAGTAGGACGCACGGGGGAGGCAGCTTTGCAGTCCGGGGTTGATGGCGTGGTGCGGGTTGATCACTGCCATTGGCCTCAAGAGCGGAAGGCAACATGGGGTAGATGTTGCGATGGGTCATTTCGATCGTACGCTGGAGTTGATAGATCAGTTGCAGCACGCCGGCACAGCCGCCGCCGTCTGCGAAAAGCTGTTGGGGGTAACAAGCGGGTTCGGGCTGACGGCGCTGATGGCCGGGACGGTTCCGCAACCTGGCACGCCGAGAAACCAGCAAAAGGACCATGTGCTGCTCTGCGACTGGCCGGCTGAATGGCTTGAGCGCTACGTCGCGCGCAACTACGTCGATCACGACCCCGTCGTCAGCCACATGAAGCAGCTTCAAGCGCCATTCCAGTGGCGGGAAGCATCTCAGGGCATCCGCATCGGCAAGAGCGGCGGCGAGGTGATGGGCGATGCCGGGGAATTCAAGCTGCGCGACGGGTTGGCCTTCCCGCTAATCACGCTCGATGGCCAGATCGTCATGGTGTCGCTAGGCGGCGAGGCTGTCGAATTGTCGAGCGCCGAGTTCGGGTTGGTGTCGCTGGTCTCGACTTATGCGATTGGCCGCGCAATGCAGCTCCACACCATGGCGGGCAAAACCATCGATCATGTCGAATTAACGCCGCGTGAGCGCGAATGCCTGCAATGGGCTGCTGTTGGCAAGTCCGAATGGGAGATTTCACAAATTCTCGGCATTTCGGAACACACGTCAGAGAAACACCTTCTTAACGCCAAAAGCAAACTCGGTGCCGTCAACCGGGTCCAGGCCGTCGCGGAAGCGATAAGGCGCGGCTATATTAACTAGGTCGGCCGCGCCGGCCTAGAAATTCTTGCTTGCGTGATCGCGTAATTTTTTTGGGAAAGCACGGCCGTATCTTCCTATTGAAACTAGGAGACGGCAAATGCTTTTTTCCCTCACAACCCAGGAATTGATGGAACGGCCCGACCTCTGGGAGGCAGTTCATCGTTTGCGTTACAGAGTTTTCGTCGAAGAGATGGGATGGACCGATCTGCAGCGCCCTGATGGCCTTGAGATCGATCAATTCGACCACGACGAGGCAGTGCACCAGATCGTCATCCGCAATGGCGAGCTCGCCGGTTATCAGCGGATGTTACCGACAACCCGGGCCCATCTTCTAACCGATGTGCTGGCGGACCTTTATGAGGGAACCCCACCGTCGGGCCCGAATGTCTATGAACTGACCCGCTATGCGGTTGCGCCGGGATTCCGCGACGGTCGGCGCGGCGTGTCGACTGTCGGCACCGAGCTGATCGCCGGCTTCGTCGAGTGGGGTCTGAAGCGCAACGTCAACCAGGTGATCATCGAATTCGAGCCGATGTGGGTGCTTCGCGCGCTGCAGCTGCATTTCCTGGCAACGCCGCTCGGTTACCAGCGTACCTATGGCAACCAGCAGGTGGTTGCCACACTGCTCACCTTCAACGAGCACACGCTCGACGTGGTGCGTTCGCGCCGCAACCACTTTGCGCCGGTGCTGGCCAGAGGGTACCCGGACATGCTCGGACAGAGACGCGCCTCGTGAGATTGGAGAGAGGCCATGAACGTTCACTCAAAAGCAGAATTCCGCAATCACACGCTGATCGTCACGGTATCGTCGGGTGACGGCCGCCCGGTGCTGGACAGGCGGGCCTATGAAAGCCTGGCCAGGACATTCCACGAAGCCGCTGTCGACGACGACGTCCGCGTAGTGGTCCTGCGCGGCTTGGCCGGGTGCTTCTGCCTCGGTGCCGATTTCTCCGAATTTCTCGACGCCACCAAACATCGGCGACTGATCGCCGCCGTCACCGATATGTTCCGCACGCTGGCGACGTTTCCGAAACCGGTCCTTGCCTGTGTCGACGGCGACGCCGTCGGCGTCGGTTGCACCATCCTGTTCCACTGCGACATGGTGATCGCCTCGAGCAAGAGCACGTTTCGGGTGCCGTTCGTCGATTTCGGCCTGGTGCCGGACGCGGCGACCAGCATTCTGGCGCCGCAGAAGCTCGGCTATGCCGGGGCGTTCCGCTTCTTCTGCCTGGGCGACACGCTCGCCGCCGAAGATGCCAGGGCACTGGGCCTTGTCGGCGAGATCGTGACGGACGGCAGCGTCGAGGAAGCCACGTTGGCAAGAGCCAGGCAACTCGCCAAGAAGCCTGTCGCGGCGCTGCTACAGACGCGCGACCTGCTTAGGGGCGACACCGGCGCGCTCTGCGACCGCATCGATCAGGAGATCTCGCTTTTCCAGCAGGCGCTGCAGGACGACACCACGCTGAAGCGACTGCAGCGGATTGCCCGGCTGGCGGCATGAGAGCCGCGTATCGATGAGGTGAGCTTATTTTTCGAGGAAAGTCGGCCCTTCGCCGATGATCTTCTTGTCCTCCTTGCCGATGACGTCGAGGTCGCGGCCGTCATAGGGAAGCGAAAGGAGAATGCGCTGCATGACGGCCAGCCGCGCGCGCCGTTTGTCGTTCGCCCGCACAATGATCCAGGGCGCGAACTCCTTGTGCGTGCGCTCGACCATCAGGTCGCGCGCTTTGGTGTATTCGTCCCATTTGGTGATGCCGGCGATGTCGATTGGCGAAAACTTCCAGCTCTTCAGCGGGCTCCAGCGGCGGTCGTGGAATCGCTCGAGCTGCGTTTCCCGGCCGATGTTCAGCCAGAATTTGAAGAAATGTATGCCCTCGTTGCGAATCATCCGCTCGAAATGCGGAACCTCGTCCAGAAATTGCTCGTGCTGCTCGGGCGTGCAGAATCCCATCACCGGTTCAACGCCGGCGCGGTTATACCAGGAGCGGTCGAAGGTGACGAATTCGCCCGACGTCGGGAAGTGGTCGACGTAGCGCTGGAAGTACCATTGTCCAAGCTCGGTGGGCGTTGGCTTGGTCAGCGCCACGTTGCGCGCCGTGCGAGGGTTCAGATACTGGCGCAAAACGAAGATCGTGCCGCCCTTGCCGGCAGCGTCGCGCCCCTCGAACAGCGACATTACCCGCTTGCCCGTCGACTGCAGCCACGCCTGCGCCTTGACCAGCTCGATCTGCAGCTTCTCTAGCCTCTCGTCATACTCCTCGCTCTTCATCTTCTTGTCGTAAGGGTAACCGCCGGCAGTGAGCTTGCGGTCCTCGACCCAGTCGGGAAGCGCGGGGGCCTCGATGTCGAACGCCCTCTCCTTGCCGCCGATCATGATCTTCAGCGGCCCCGATGAGGGTGCGGCGGGGCTTTCCTTGGCGTTTTTCATCGAGGCGAACCTTTCCAGCTTCCGGACTCGTGCTATTGGGAGCCTTACTGCATCGGCCCGAAAATCGGAATCGATTTTCGGAAAGAACGATGCAGCAGATAAAGAGGTAGAGCGTCCTTTGTGCGCCCAATTGGACGCACTGCGCTCTAGCGCCGGTCCAGCAAGAAGTTCTTGAAGTGGCCGCAGACGGAGCGCCAATGGCCGACATCGGCACAGAGCGGAGAGGCAGGGCGCAAACCGTCGCCATGCGGCTGTGGAACAGCCGCTGGCTGCTGGCGGCCGGTCTCGTTGCGGTTCTGATGGTCTATGGTTTTGCCGGCATGTCTGGCTATGTGGTGCTGCTGGCTGGCGCCGTGCTGGTTGCCGCTGCGATGCTGCCGGCCGGCATCGCCCGCCAATCGACCGAAAATGCCGCGGCCATCGAGTCGGGCGTGCAACAACTTTCCGGCGAATATCTCGCGGCGGCGGTTGCCGATCCGCTGATCATTTTCGATCGCTCCGCCGCCATCGTCCACGCCAACGCCGCTGCCTTTGCCGCCTTCGGTGGGATTGCCCCCGGCATGTCGCTGTCGCTGAAATTCCGCGCGCCGGAAATGCAGGCCTTGCTGGATAGCATCTTGGCGGGCAACGTCGCTTCGGACAGCGTCGACTACATAGAAAAGCTGCCGGTCGAACGAGCCTATCGGGTGAGCGCGTCTTCAGTCGGCCATGCCACGGATCTCTACGTGCTGGTGTTCAAGGACCAGAGTGAGGCGCGCCGGATCGACAGAATGCGTGCCGACTTCATTGCCAATGCCAGCCACGAGCTGCGCACGCCTCTCGCCTCGATCGCCGGCTTCATCGAGACGCTGCGCGGGCCGGCCCGCAACGACCCCGCGGCGCGCGAGCAGTTCCTGCAGATCATGCAGAACCAGACCAGCCGCATGGCGCGCCTCATCGACGACCTTCTGTCGCTGTCGCGCCTGGAGATGAAGCCCTATCTCAAGCCGGGAACCGAGGTCGAGCTGCGCCAGGCCATCGACAGCGTCATCGATTCGCTTGGGCCGCTCGCAAAGGAAAACGGCGTCGTCATCGAGCGTGATTTCGCGGAAGGGCCGCTCGACGTGCCCGGCGATCGGGACGAGCTTTTCCAGGTCTTCGAAAACCTGCTGGAAAACGCCTGCAAATATGGTCAGTCGGGCGGACGTGTCGTGGTGTCGATCATACGCAGCGACAGCGATCCCGAACCGGGCATCGACGTCACTATCAGGGATTTCGGCCCCGGCATCCCCGAAGAGCACATCCCGCGCATCACCGAGCGCTTCTACCGCGTCGACGTCGAGAACAGCCGAACCCAGAAGGGCACCGGCCTTGGCCTGTCCATCGTCAAGCATATCCTGACCCGCCACAACGCCAGACTCTCCATCAGGTCGGAGATCGGCAAGGGTGCGGCGTTCACGGTCCATTTGCCGGCTCGCTAACGTAGTACTATCTCCAGCACATAATGGGCCGTTTCTTTTTTCTGTCATCCGGCTAGCGTATCAGCGGGGATTCGAGGGAACGACTCAACCACGAGATCCCGGGAAGGCATTTCGTCCATGCAGTCCGTGCATATCGTCAGCGCCTATGACGAGGAGCTGAAATATCTGTCGAAGCGCATCGCTGCGATGGGCGGGCATGCCGAGCGCATGGTCGAGCAGGCGGTCACGGCGCTGGTCAATGCGGATCCGGGGCTTGCCCAGAAAGTCATTCGGGACGACCTAGTTCTGGATGAGGGACAGCGCGAGATCGACGACAAGGCGATCATCATCATCGCCAAACGCCAGCCGATGGCGACGGATCTGCGCGAGATCGTCGGCGCGATCCGCATCTCGGCTGATCTCGAACGGGTAGGCGACCTCGGCAAGAACGTCGCCAAGCGGGTGGTTGCCGTCGCAGACGGGCGCCAGCCGAACAGCCTGTTCCGCGGCCTCGAGGCTTTGGCCAATCTGGCACTGGCCCAGCTCAAGGAAGTACTCGACGTCTATGCGTCGCGGTCGGTGGAGAAAATCGGTTTCGTGCGCGACCGCGACGACCAGATCGACGCCATGTACACCTCTCTGTTTCGCGAATTGCTGACCTACATGATGGAAGACCCACGCAACATCACGCCCTGCACACATCTCCTGTTTTGCGCCAAGAACATCGAGCGCATCGGCGACCACGCCACCAACATCGCCGAGACGATCTACTATATCGTCACCGGCGACCAGATGCCGGCCGATCGTCCGAAGGGCGATAAGACGGACAAGATTATTCTTCCCGCAACCCAACCAGCGAAGTGAGTTCTCTCAGCACTGATGCGAATTTCGGATTCGCCACCCGACAGAAAATTGCGCTAAGCTTTCGACGCGCCGACTTCTCAGTTCCGCGATGAAGGCCCCGCCTTCAGGAGGCTGCGATGGAATATGTCCGCGAGTTTGCTCCTGCGCCGCCGATGTCGGGTATAATCGCTTGCGGCGTCTATACGGCTGGGCGGCGCATCGCCGACATTCCGATCGAGGAAGCCGGCGAATGGGCCGGGAAGCCGGGCCACGTGGTCTGGATCGGACTGCTGGAGCCCGACCGCAATTTGTTGCTGCGCGTCCAGGCGCAATTCCATCTGCATGAGCTGGCGATCGAGGACGCCGAGCATCCGCACCAGCGACCGAAGATCGAGCAATATGGTGATGCCCTGTTCATCGTTGCCCGCACGGCGCAGCTGATCGACAGCCGCGTCACCTTCGGCGAGACGCATCTGTTCGTCGGCGCGGGCTACATCGTCAGCGTCAGGCATGGCCCGTCGACCTCCTACGCCGCCGTTCGCCAGCATTGGGAAAGCTGCCCGCATTCCCTTGCCAAGGGCGAGGATTTCGTCCTCTACGCCATTCTCGATTTCATCGTCGACAACTATATGCCGGTGCTTGAGCAGATCGAAAACGAGGTCGAGGCGATCGAGGACAAGGTTCTGCTGAAACCGATGACCGGCTCCGATATCGAACGGCTTTACATGCTGCGCCGCGATCTCTTGCGCCTGCGTAATGCGGCCCTGCCGCTGGTCGAGGTCTGCCGGCGGCTCACCAGCGCCGATCTGCCGCAAATCCACACAGCCATGCACCCGCTGTTTCGCGACGTCACCGACCACATCCGCACTGTCCAGGAAAAGATCGACAGCCTGCGTGAGGTTCTCGCCTTCGCCTTCGAGGCGAGCCTTCTGGTCGGTCAAAGCCAGGAGACGGCGATCTCCAAGAAGCTTGCCTCATGGGCCGCAATCTTGGCCGTGCCGACGGCATTCGCCGGCATTTACGGCATGAATTTCAGCGACATGCCGGAACTGAGGATGGAATATGGCTACCCGGCCGTCCTGGCGGCAATTGCCCTGATCTGCACGTTTCTTTACTGGCGGTTTCGCAAGAATGGGTGGCTATGATGTGGGTGAATGATCAATAGTGAATAGGGCTAGGCAAGAGCCTTGCTTTCTTACTCCAAGCTCAGCCCGCCACCATTCACCATTCACCATTCACCATTCACCTGCTCCGCCGCCGCTCCGATGCCGGCTGGAACGCCACGCGGGCGTGGTACTTGCAGTAGGGGCCGGTTTCGGCGGCGTCGTTGCCGCAGAAATGGAAGTCTTCCGAAAGCGGATCGCCGTTCGGCCATTTGCAAGTGCGCTCGTTGAGTTCGACAAGTTGCAGATGCCGCGAGATCGGCACGACGACGTTCTCGACCGGGCGGATATAGTGGCGCGCCACCGGTTCGGCATCGAACTGCGCCTTGAGCGCGGTCGCACCGATCGACATCGAGGTGGTGGCATGGCGCGTGGCGCTTGCTGCCCGGGACACCGATTTCTGGATCGTCGATCCCTGCACCGTCTTCTTCTGGCGTGCCGGTGAGGCGGTCGTGCGTCCGCGACCGGACAGTTTCAGCCGGTGCACTTTGCCGATGACCGCATTGCGGCTGACCCCGCCAAGCTGTGCGGCGATCTGGCTGGCGCTGAGGCCCTCCGACCACAATTTTCTGAGAAGTTCGACTCGCTCGTCAGTCCAGTTCATGAGACCGCGCTCCTGCTGAAACGTGCGGCAATCGGAATCCATTCCCGACCCGGCTTCTGCCGGGCAGACACCACATATATCGGGTGATTAGGTCCGCCGCACGAAATCTAGTTATTTCTCTGCTACAATTACCTTATGCGCTGACTCGGTGACAAGAGTCCCAAGGCCAACACGAATCGGTTTTTTCGGTTTTCCCCAACTTGCCCGGTCGCTTAGGAGCCGGCGTTATGCTGGGGGCTTGCCGCGCGACCCTTGCGCGACCTTTTCGTTGACTTCACGGCCGAAAAACACGATAAGCCACAAGGGCCGCCGCTTTGGCGGCTTTTTGATTTTTCCGGTTCCGGAGACGCATATAATGAGCGGTTCGGCGCTTTTCGAGACCTTTGTTCGCGCACCCCTGGCTTTCGACCACGGTGAAGGCACCTGGCTGGTCACCGACAAGGGCGAGCGATATCTCGATTTCGCCGGCGGCATCGCCGTGAATTCGTTGGGCTACAGCCATCCGCATCTGGTCGCGGCCCTCACCGAGCAGGCCGCCAAGCTCTGGCACGTCTCTAATCTGTACGAGATTCCGGGACAGAGCCGGCTCGGCGAGCGGCTGGCCGACGCAAGCTTTGCCGACAAGGTGTTCTTCACCAATTCCGGCGCAGAGGCGCTCGAATGCGCCATCAAGACGGCGCGGCGCTACCACTTCGTCAAGGGCCATCCCGAGCGCTACCGCACAATCACCTTCGAAGGCGCCTTCCACGGCCGCACCCTGGCGACCATCGCCGCCGGCGGCCAGTACAAGTATCTGGAAGGTTTCGGCCCCAAGGTCGACGGCTTCGACCAGGTCGGTTTCGACGATGTGGATGCCACCGAGAAGGCGATCACGCCTGAAACCGCGGCGATCCTGATCGAGCCGGTGCAAGGCGAGGGCGGCATCAGGCAAGTGCCGACGCAATCGCTGAAGCGGCTCAGGCAGCTCTGCGATCAGCACGGACTGCTCCTGATTTTCGACGAGGTCCAATGCGGCGTCGGCCGCACCGGAAAGCTGTTCGCGCATGAGTGGGCGGGTGTCACCCCCGACCTCATGGCGGTGGCCAAAGGCATCGGCGGCGGCTTCCCGATGGGTGCCTGCCTCGCCACCGACGAGGCAGCGGTCGGCATGACCGCCGGCGTGCACGGCACCACCTTCGGCGGCAATCCGCTGGCAATGGCGGTCGGCAACGCCGTGCTCGACGTGGTACTGGAAGACGGCTTTCTCGAAGACATCCAGCGCAAGGCACTGCTGTTGAAGCAGGGGCTCGCTGGCGTCGCCGACGAATTTCCGGATGTTATCGAAAGCATCAGGGGCACCGGCCTGATGCTCGGGCTTAAATGCGCGATGCCCAACACCAAGGTCACGGTGGCACTGCGTGACCAGCATCTCTTGACGGTTCCGGCCGGCGACAACGTTATCCGCCTGCTGCCGCCTCTCACCGTCACCGACGCCGAGATCCACGAAGCGCTCGAGCGCATTCGTGCCGGCGCCAAGAGCCTGGCAGATGCCATCGTCGCTGCCGCTGCGAAGTAATCCTGGAATTCCTGATGTCCCTTCGCCATTTCACCGATCTTTCCGCCGTTTCCGAAGGCGATCTGCGCTTCATGCTCGACGACGCAGCGGTGCGAAAGGCAAGGCTCAAGGCCGGCGAACGCAGCAAGCCGCTCGAAGGCAAGGTGCTGGCGATGATCTTCGATAAGCCGTCGACGCGCACGCGCGTGTCGTTCGACGTCGGTATGCGGCAGTTGGGTGGCGAGACGATCATGCTGACCGGCACCGAGATGCAGCTTGGCCGCTCGGAGACCATTGCCGACACGGCCAAGGTGCTGTCGCGCTACGTCGATGCCATCATGATCCGCACCACCTCGCATGACCGGCTGCTGGAACTGATGGAAAACGCTACGGTCCCCGTCATTAACGGGCTGACCGACGAGACCCACCCCTGCCAGCTGATGGCCGACATCATGACCTTCGAAGAGCACCGCGGTCCGGTGGCCGGTAAAACGATCGCCTGGACCGGCGACGGCAACAACGTGCTGCATTCGCTGCTGGAGGCATCCGCGCGGTTCCATTTCAAGCTGAATGTCGCCGTGCCCGAGGGCAGCGAACCGGCCCAGAAGCATGTCGACTGGTCGAAAGCCAATGGCGGCAAGCTGAAATTCACCCGTTCGCCCGAGGAGGCCGTTCACGAGGCCGACTGCATCGTCACCGACTGCTGGGTGTCGATGGGCCAGGAGCACCGTGCCCGCGGCCACAATGTCTTCCTGCCCTATCAGGTCAATGCGGCACTGATGGCGAAAGCCAAGCCGGATGCGCTGTTCATGCACTGTCTGCCGGCGCATCGCGGTGAGGAGGTTACCGACGAGGTCATCGACGGACCGCATTCGGTGGTGTTCGATGAGGCCGAGAACCGGCTCCATGCCCAGAAGGCGGTCCTGGCCTGGTGCCTGGGCGCTTGATACGAGCCGCGGTGATCCGGGCCGGCCTGATCTGCGCCGCCTTGATCTGGGCCGCCTTGATCCGGGAGTTGGTGGTGCCTATCTCAGGCGCATCACGCAAATCGAGCGCGTCTCGTCGCATGCGCCCCGGAGGGCGGCATCGCCGCGCCCCGGAGCTTTGTCATGTTGGAAACTCATCAATTGGCTGAACATAAACCCAAGCTCGGCGAATTCGGCTACGCCGGCGACGACCATGTCGTGCCGTTCGAGGTCGGCCCGCTCGACGTGCGCGGTCGCACCGTCCAGCTCGGGCCGATGCTCGATGCTATTCTCAGCCGCCACGACTATCCCGAGCCGGTCGCCCGGCTCCTGGCTGAAGCCTGTGTGTTGACGGTATTGCTCGGAACTTCGCTGAAGTTCGAGGGCAAGTTCATTCTGCAGACCCGCACCGACGGGCCGGTCGACATGCTGGTCGCGGATTTCTCCACGCCGCACGCGCTGCGCGCTTATGCCCGCTTCGATGCCGACCGGCTGCAGGCTTTGACTTCTGCCGGCGAGACGTCACCGCAGACGCTGCTCGGCAGCGGCGTCCTGGCGCTGACCATCGACCAGGGCGCTCACACACAACGCTACCAGGGCATCGTCCAGCTCGACGGCGTCACACTGGAAGATGCCGCACGCACTTATTTCCGCCAGTCTGAGCAGATTCCGACCGACCTCCGGCTTTCGGTTGCCAAGCTTCTGACGCCCGGCGTCGGCGGTGCCCGCGAGCAATGGCGGGCCGGTGGCCTGCTGGCACAATTCCTGCCGCAGTCGGCGGAGCGCATGCGCGTACCCGACCTTCCCGGTGGCGATGGCGATCCGCGTGAGGAAATCCACGACCCGACCGACAATTCCTGGCAGGAGCTGCTGGCGCTGCTTGGTACTATTGAACCGACCGAGCTGATCGATCCGACGATCGGCGCCGAACGGCTGCTTTACCGGCTTTTCCACGAGCATGGCGTCCGCGTGTTCGGCGGGGTGCCGGTCGCCGACCAGTGCTCATGCTCGAGGGAGAAGATCCACGGCATCCTCGAAGGCTTTTCCGCCGAGGAGATCAGGGACAGCACCGAGGATGGCAGCATTCACGTCGCCTGCGAATTCTGCTCGAAGCAATATGACTTCGACCCGGCGGAGTTTGCAGCGGCCGGATGACGGCCGTCAATTGACGGTGCGCCGCATTCCCGGCAAGTCGAGCGAGAAGGCGGGGATGGCGACGTCGAACGTCTCGCCCCGCCTGTTGCGCATGGTGTAGTGCCCGACCATGATGCCGGACGGCGTCGAGAGCGGGCATCCAGACGTATACTGATAGCTGTCGCCGGGGTTGAGTCCGGGTTGCTCGCCGACGACCCCGGGGCCGCGCACTTCCTCGACCTTGCCGGTGCCGTCGGTAATGTGCCAGTAGCGCGACAGAAGCTGCACGAACTCATCCGACTGATTGTCGATGGTCACCTGATATCCCCAGACATAGCGGTTTTGCGGAGGGTCGGAGTGATCCTCCAGATAGAACGGCCTGACCTGCACTTCGATGTTGCGGGTGACGGCGCTGTACATAAATTGCTCCAAAGCAATGTAGATGGAACTTTCGACGCTCAGCGCAGTTTGATCAACGATGCGCGTCATCTCCTTGCCCGACTCGAGCGCAGGTGCCGAAAAACAATGTCATTTAAGTGACACATGACAATGATGGTGTGCAGGCTTGTGCCGGGCGACTCAGCGTTCTGTCGAATTGTTGAAAACGGCCGTCATGCGGCCGGCACTTCTGGAGTGACCAGATCTCGATGGAACCGACATTCGCAGCCGCCCTCCTTTCCATAGCCCTCCTTCTTTCAAATCTCGCCAGCATCCTGTTAGCTTCGCTGAAGCTGAAGCGACCAGCCAGGATCGCACCGCCCGCGGCCAACGCGCCGCCGGTATCGATCGTCATCCCGGCGCGCGGCGTCGAGCCGTTTGCCGAAGAGACGCTGGAGCGCGCCTTCTCACTCGACTGGCCGCGCTACGAACTCATCTTCTGCGTTGCCCATGCCGACGACCCGGTGGTCAAGCCGATCACCGCCGCAATGGCGCGCTTTCCAGCTATTCGCGCCCGCCTTCTAGTCGGTGACGACCGCATCAGCGGCAATCCAAAACTCAACAATTGCGTGAAGGGTTGGGAAGCGGCGCATTATCGCTGGGTCATCCTTGCCGATTCCAATGTGCTTATGCCGAGCGACTACGTCCAGCAGCTGATGGCGGCATGGCGGCATGGCACTGGCCTCGTCTGCTCGACGCCGATCGGCTCACGGCCGGACGGCTTCTGGGGGGAGGTCGAATGCGCCTTTCTCAACACGCTGCAGGCACGCTGGCAGTACGCCGGAGAGGCGCTCGGCCTCGGCTTCGCGCAGGGCAAGAGCATGTTGTGGAACAAGCCGATGCTCGACGCCAATGGCGGCATCCGCGCGCTTGCCGCCGAGATCGCCGAGGACGCCGCCGCGACCAAGCTGGTCAACGGGCTCGGACTGCGGGTCAATCTTGTCGCCTCGCCCTTCGAACAGCCGCTCGGCCGGCGCACGCTTGGCGAGATCTGGTCGCGGCAGGCGCGCTGGGCGCGGCTGCGCCGCGTCACCTTCGCGCTGTTCTTCGCCCCCGAGATCCTGAGCGGCGCGGCGCCGCCGCGGGTGCGTGCGCTGCTAGGGGCGGCTGACGCCGGCGTCAGCCTGCCGGCAACCGCCATCGCCGTGCTGGTCGCGGCCTACCTGCCGGAATGCGCCTTGGCCTCGGCCAAGGGATGGCAGCTGTCGCCGCGCACGATCCCGGCGATGATGGCGCGAGACCTGATGCTTCCCGCCATTTGGGCGCGCGGATGGCTGAGCGGCGCCGTCGACTGGCGCGGCAATGTGATGACTATCCAGACCAAGGCCGTCGCGGAGCTGGAAGAGACCCCGTCCGGCGCCTGATCGGCGCGTCCCCGCTCGCCTCTGTTCGGCCAGCCCTTATCCGGCAACTCTCAGTGCCTGCTCGATGTCTTCGAGCAGGTCGTCGGCGTCCTCAAGGCCAACTGACAGCCTGAGCGTTCCCGGTCCGATGCCGAGCTCGGCGCGGGCCTCATCGGTCAAGTTCTTGTGCGTCGTCGTGGCCGGATGGGTGATCAGGCTCTTGGCGTCGCCGAGATTGTTGGAAATGAGCACGACGTCGAGTGCGTTCTGGAAGGCAAAGGCCGCCTGCTTGCCGCCCTTCACATCGAGGCAAATCAGCGTCGAGCCACCCGACATCTGCTTCTTGACTACGGCCGCTTGCGGGTGGTCGGCACGGCCGGGATAGATGACACGGGCGATTTGCGGGCGCTCGGCCAGGAAATCCGCGATGCGGCCGGCACTTTCCGTCTGCTGGCGTACGCGTAGCGGCAGCGTCTCCAGGCCTTTCAGCAGCGTCCAGGCATTGAAGGGCGAGAGGCTTGGGCCGGTGTGGCGGAAATAGTCATGCAGGTTCTCGTCGATCCATTTCTTGTCCGACAGAACGATGCCGCCAAGACAGCGCCCCTGGCCGTCAATATGCTTCGTGGCCGAATAGACGACGATGTGGGCGCCGAGCTGCAGGGGTTTCTGCTGCAAGGGCGTGGCGAAGACGTTGTCGACGATCAACCTGGCGCCGATCGCATTGGCAAGTGCCGCGACGGCGGCAATGTCGATCACTTCCAGCGTAGGATTGGTCGGGCTTTCCAGGAAGAACAGTTTGGTGTTTGGCTTGACCGCCTTTTCCCAATTGGCCATGTCGGTGCCGTCGACCAGCGTTGCCTCAATGCCGTATTTCGGCGCCAGCGTCTCGACCACCCAGCGGCAGGAGCCGAACAGCGCGCGCGCCGCCACGATATGGTCGCCCGCCTTGGCGCTGCACAGCAGTGCTGCCGTCACCGCCGCCATGCCGGATGCCGTGGCGCGCGCGTCCTCGGCTCCTTCCAGCGCGCACATGCGTTTTTCAAACATGTCGACCGTCGGATTGGCATAGCGCGAATAGATGAAGCCCGGCTCCTCGCCCTTGAAGCGGGCCTCCGCCGCTTGCGCCGTCTCGTAGACATAGCCTTGGGTGAGATACATCGCCTCGGAGGTCTCGCCGAAGCCGGAACGCAGCGTTCCGGCATGCACGAGTGCGGTCTGAGGCTTCCAGTCGCGCTTCTTGGTCATCATTCCATCCAAACACCAAAATTGGTCCAAACAACAAAAAACCGGTCGCGAAAGTCGCAACCGGTCCATATGGCCTTGCGGCCCGACGGTCCTTTAGCGACTTGTTTAACGTGGCTGCAAGCCGACCGGCCAAATCACCACGGGATAACGAGCTTTAGACCCGCGCCACGCTTGCGTCAATTGCCGGCATGATTAAGAGGGTTGTACCAAGCAGGTGCCAAACGCGTCCACGGTCGGACCTGCGACAGAACCTCGCCCGGCGTTCGAACGGAGCCAGACCCTTGCGGCAGACAGGCATTCTTCCCGATCAGGATATTTCCGCGCTGTTCCAGACGGGCGCGCTGAAATCGCCGCGCACGCTCGATGCCGATCAGATCCAGCCGGCCAGCCTTGACCTCAGGCTCGGCGACAAGGCCTGGCGGGTGCGTGCTTCCTTCTTGCCCGGCCCGGACCACAGGGTTGCCGACAAGCTCGACCGGCTGAAGCTGCACGAGATCAACCTCGCCGAAGGTGCCGTGCTGGAAACCGGCTGCGTCTACATCGTGCCGCTGCTCGAAAGCCTGGCGCTGCCCGCCCATATTTCCGCCTCCGCCAACCCGAAAAGCTCGACCGGACGGCTCGATATCTTCACTCGGGTAATGACCGACCGCGGCCACGAGTTCGACAAGATCGCCGCCGGCTATGAAGGCCCGCTCTACCTGGAGGTCAGCCCGCGCACTTTCCCGATCGTCGTGCGGACCGGCTCGCGGCTGTCGCAGATCAGGTTCCGCACTGGCAATGCGCTCTTGTCGGAAAACGAGCTGCACGAGTTGCACCGCGCCGAAATGTTGGTCGCCACCGAACCACCCAACATCTCAGGCGGGGGCATCGCGCTATCGATCGACCTCGACGGAGACAAGGACGGGCTGGTCGGCTATCGCGGCAAGCACCACACCGGCCTGGTCGACGTCGACAAGCGCGCCGCGCAGGATGTCGTCGATTTCTGGGAGCCGCTCTACAAGAGCGGTGCCGGCGAGCTGGTGCTCGATCCGGACGAATTCTATATCCTGGTGTCGCGCGAGGCGGTGCATGTGCCGCCGCTCTACGCGGCCGAGATGACGCCCTTCGATCCGCTGGTCGGCGAGTTCCGCGTCCATTATGCCGGTTTCTTCGACCCGGGTTTCGGCCATTCGGCGTCGGGCGGCACCGGCAGCCGGGCGGTGCTCGAGGTACGCAGCCACGAAGTGCCGTTCATCCTCGACCACGGCCAGATCGTCGGACGGTTGGTCTATGAGCACATGCTGAAACGGCCGCGGGCGCTCTACGGCACTGATCTCGGCTCGAACTATCAGGCACAGGGCCTGAAACTGTCCAAGCATTTCCGCGCCGCGCGCTGACCTTCCTCTCACTTGCGGGCTACGCCCGGCTCAAAGTGCCTTCACCGCCACCTTCACCGGCTGCTCGATTTCAAGCGGGTTGCGCAGCGGCAGGCCGAAATCCTGCGCCTCGATTTCGAATACGTCACCGGCCTCGGTCCTGACGCCGTCGGCAAAGGACAGCGTCGCCGTGCCGAACATGTGCACATGCACGTCGCCCGGCTGGCGGAAGGCTGAGTATTTGAAGTGGTGATGCTCGAGATTGCCAATGGTGTGCGACATGTTCGCCTCGCCCGACAGGAACGGCTTTTCCCAAAGCAGCTTGCCGTCGCGCAGGATGCGCGAAGTGCCGCGGATATCGGACGGCAGATCGCCGATCAGGATCTCCGGCCCGAACGAAGCATTGCGCAGCTTGGAATGGGCAAGGAAGAGATAGTTCACACGCTCGGTGACATGGTCGGAAAACTCGTTAGACAGCGTGAAGCCGACGCGGAACGGGGCGCCGTCGTCGCCGATCACATAGATACCGGCGATTTCCGGCTCCTCGCCGGCATCCTGGGCGAAGGCCGGCGACATAAGCGCCGCCCCGGGCGCCACCGCCATGGTGCCGTTGCCCTTGTAGAACCATTCCGGCTGCACGCCGATGTGGCCCTTCGCCGGCTTGCCGCCCTCAAGCCCCATGCGGAACATCTTCATTGAATCGGTCAGCTGTTCCTCGCCGTCCGTGCTGAGCTTCTTGTGCATGGAATCGCGGGTCGCGGCGGAGCCGAGATGCGTCAGCCCGGTGCCGGTGAGATGGAGATGCGCCGGATCGGGATGGTTGATCGGCGACAGCAGCCGGCCCTTCTTGTAGGCTGCGTCGAGATCGACGGTTTCGCCGAAGCCCTTGCGCTCGATCAGGGCGACAAGCCCGCTGCCGGTACGCGCGGCTTCCATCGCCAGCGAATAGACGCTGCGGGCGCCGTTGATGACGCGGGTCTTGCCGCCGTTGCGGGCAACGACGCGGATCGTCTCGGCGTCGTCGAGGATTTGTGAGATCAGCATGGTAACCCTCTCTGAATTGTGGGCTGGCCTGCCCTTTCTCGGCAAACCCTACCCTGCGCGGCCCGGACCCTGTCCGCGCCTCGGTTGAAATTCTTCGTCCGGATTGCGCTCGCGGATCAGGTCCCTCGGGGGACTTCTTTGCGCCGCCCGGCAGCTTGCAATGTGACCCGTATGCCTCCTGGTTGCCTCTCAAGCCTTGTTCTTGTTGTAGACGTCGAAGACGACGGCGCCGAGCAGCACCAGGCCTTTGACCACCTGCTGCCAATCGACATTGACGCCCATGATCGACATGCCGTTGTTCATGACGCCCATGATGAAGCCGCCGACCACCGCGCCGATCACCTGGCCGACGCCGCCCATCGCCGAAGCGCCACCGATGAACACCGCGGCGATGACGTCGAGCTCGCTGCCGAGGCCGGCCGCCGGCACAGCCTGCCCCAGGCGCGCTGCGATAATCAGGCCGCCGAGTGCCGACAGCACGCCCATATTGATGAACACCATCAACGTCAGCCGTTCGGTCTTGATGCCCGATAGCTGGGCTGCCTTGGCATTGCCGCCCATCGCATAGATGCGACGGCCGATCGTCATGCGTTTGGTAACGAAGACGAACAACGCGATCAGCACGCCCATCACCATGAGAACGATGGGGAGGCCCCTATAGGTGGCGAATTGGTAGACGAGAAACAGCGCCAGCGCGCTGATCACCAGCGTCTTGACGACGAACAGCGAGAAGGGCTCGGCTTCGTAGCCATGCTTCTCGCGGGTGCGCCGTGCCCTGAGCCCGAAATAGGCATAGGCGAGCACGGCGACGAGGCCGATCACGATCGTCGTCAGGTGCAGCGTCAGGCCGCTGCCGACAATGGTTTTGCCGGCGGCGTTCACGGTTGGCGGTATCAGGGTCAATGGGCCGATCAGGTCCGGAATGAAGCCGGAACTGAGCGCCTTGAAGCCGACGGGAAGCGGCCCTACGGAAGACCCGCCACCCAGCAGCGCCTGGCAGATGCCGCGGAAGATCAGCATGCCCGCCAGCGTGACGATAAAGCTCGGTATTCGGTGATAGGCAATCCAGTAGCCTTGTGCCGCGCCGATCGCACCACCGACGATCAGGCAGATGATCGACACCACCAGCGGATTGCTCAATGGGCCAAGCGGCCAGATGACCATCATCATCGCCGCCAGTGCGCCGATGAAGCCGGCGACGGAGCCGACGCTGAGATCGATGTGACCCGAAACGATCACCAGAAGCATGCCCAGCGCCATCACGATGATGAAGCTGTTCTGCTGCACGAGATTGCTGAGGTTCACCGGCTTGAACAGCGTTCCGGACGTGGTGAACTGGAAGAACACCATGATTGCGATCAACGCCAGCACCAACCCGTATTCGCGCAGGTTGGTGACCAGCGCCGAGACGGCAATGCGAGGTCCCTGTTGTAGATCCTGGGCAACGCCGGTCTGCGGCCCGGGAGCGCTTTCGGTGCTCATGATGCTTTTCCTTCTCCGCGGACGATGGCGCGCATTATCTTTTCCTGGCTGGCGTCGCTTGCCGCCATTTCGCCGACGATGCGTCCTTCGTTCATGACGTAGATGCGGTCGGTGATGCCGAGCAGTTCGGGCATTTCCGACGAGATGACGATGATTGCCTTACCCTCGGAGGCGAGACGCGCGATGATCGTATAGATTTCATACTTGGCGCCGACGTCGATACCGCGTGTCGGCTCGTCGAGGATCAGCACTTCCGGATTGGCGAACAGCCATTTCGACAGCACCACCTTCTGCTGATTGCCGCCAGAAAGGTTGCCGGTCATCTGGTAGACGCTCGAGGCGCGGATATTGGTCCTGCCGCGATAATCGTTGGCGACCGAAAGCTCGCGCAAATCGTCGATCACGCCGTGGCGCGACACGCCGGGCAGGTTGGCGAGTGTGATGTTGTGCTTGATATGATCGATCAGGTTGAGCCCGTAGGTCTTGCGGTCCTCGGTAACGTAGGCGATGCCGTGTTCCACCGCCTTGCTCACCGAGGAGACATCGATCGGCTTGCCGTCAAGGAACACCTCGCCGGTGATGCGGCGGCCATAGGACCGGCCGAACAGGCTCATGGCAAACTCGGTCCGGCCGGCGCCCATCAGCCCGGCAATGCCGACCACCTCGCCCTTCCGAGCGTTGAGGCTGATGCCCTTGATGACCTGCCGCTCGGCATGGAGGGGGTGGTAGACCGACCAGTTCTTCACTTCGAGCACGGTCTCGCCGATCTTCGGCTCGCGCGGCGGATAGCGGTCGTCGAGCGAGCGGCCGACCATCGAGGTGATGATGCGGTCCTCCGAGATGTCCTTCTTGGCCAGCGTCTCGATGGTCCGCCCGTCGCGGATGATGGTTACCTTGTCGGCGACCCGGTTCACCTCGTTGAGCTTGTGCGAGATCAGGATCGAAGTGATGCCCTGCCGCTTGAATTCGAGCAGCAGATCGAGCAGCGCCTGGCTGTCCTTTTCGGACAGGCTCGCCGTCGGCTCGTCGAGAATGAGCAGCTTCACTTCCTTGCTGAGCGCCTTGGCGATCTCGACCAGCTGCTGCTTGCCGACGCCGATATTGGTGATCAGCGTGTTGGGGTCTTCCTTGAGGCCGACCTTCTTGAGCAGGGCGCTGGTGCGCGCCTCATTGGCATTCCAGTCAATGACGCCGTATCTGGCGTGCTCGTTGCCGAGAAAGATGTTTTCGGCGATCGACAGCATCGGCACCAGCGCAAGCTCCTGGTGGATGATGACGATGCCCTTGCGCTCGCTGTCATGGATGCCTTTGAAATGGCACTCATCGCCGCGATAGATGATCTGGCCGTCATAGGTGCCGGACGGATATACACCCGACAGCACCTTCATCAGCGTCGACTTGCCGGCGCCGTTCTCGCCGACCACGGCATGGATCTCGCCTTCCTCGACCATTAGCTTGACGTTCGACAGCGCCTTGACGCCGGGAAACGTCTTGGTGATGTCGCGCATCTCCAAAATCGTCGATGACATTGAGAATACCACTCCTGCGAGGTCCGCAAACAATACCGGGCTGGCTCGCCAACGAAAAGGGGCCCTGCCTGCGCAGGACCCCAGGCTTTGTAACCGCGATTACTTCAGCTCTTCGGCCTTGATGTAGCCGGAGTCGACCACCAGGGCCTGATAGTTCGACTTGTCGACGTCGTGCGGTGTCAACAGGATCGAGGGAACGACCTTGACGTCGTTGTTGTAGGTCGTGGTGTCGAGGCCTTCCGGCTTGCCGCCCGAGAGCACCTTGTCGACGAGTTCGACCGTCGCCTTGGCGAGTTCGCGGGTGTCCTTGAACACCGTCGAATACTGTTCGCCGGCGATGATCGCCTTGACCGAAGCGGTCTCGGCGTCCTGTCCGGTGACGATCGGCCATGGCTGATCGGCGGTGCCGTAGCCTACGGCGCGCAGCGAAGCGATGATGCCGCGCGACAGGCCGTCATAGGGCGAGAGCACGCCATCGACGCGGCTGCCGTCCGAGTAGTTGGCGGAGAGCAGATTGTCCATGCGGGCCTGGGCGGTTGCCGCCAGCCAGCGCAGCGTGCCGACCTTGTCCATGCCCATCTGGCCGGACTTCACGACGAGGGTCTTGTCGTCGATCAGCGGCTGAAGAACCGACATGGCGCCGTTATAGAAGAAGAACGCATTGTTGTCGTCCGGCGAACCGCCGAACAGCTCGATGTTGAACGGGCCCTTCTTCTCGGGATAACCGAGACCCTTGAGCAGCGATTTGGCCTGGATGACGCCGACGCCGAAATTGTCGAAGGTGGTGTAGTAGTCGACATTTGGCGTCTTCTTGATCAGGCGGTCGTAAGCGACGACGACAACGCCGGCGTCATTCGCCTTCTGCAGCGCATCGCCCATCGTGGTGCCGTCGATCGAAGCGATGATCAGCGCCTTCGGGCCCTTGGTGATTTCGTTTTCCAGCTGGCTGAGCTGGTTCGGAATGTCGTCCTGCGCGTACTGCAGGTCGACAGTGTAGCCCAGAGCCTCGAGCTGGGACTTGACGGCGTCGCCGTCGTTGATCCAGCGCTGCGAGGTCTTGGTGGGCATCAGCACGCCGATCAGGCCTTCGCCCGCCTGCGCCGGCAGCGTCATGGCCGCGATGCCTAGGGCCGCGACGGCGGCCAGTGTCTTGATAATCTTCACATTAACTCTCCCTGGTTGATGGACGCGTACCCTTGGGTTTCGTGGGCCGCGCAATCGTGCAGGAGCGCCAAACGCGCCGCTGCCGTCAATCGATCTCCGGTATCCTCCCAATCGGCCCCGAGACTCTGGTTTCAATCGATACGAGTTTTCCCTCGTCACCGACCGTCAAGCCTCAGGACGCGCGAAGGGTGTGTCGCTTTGCCATAACTGTCAAATGCGATCTTTGATGGTTGCTATATCGAGACTGATATGGCTTAGGCTAGTGACGACGCTGCCGGATCCAGCCAGGGCGCCGGGCGTAAGAGTAGAGAAGAATCATGGCGGCGCTGCGAAATCCTGACGGAATATCAGCCAGTTACGATGAAATTCCGGGTGATGGCGGAACCTTGCTGCGCAGCGGCTTGAGCCTGCGTCACATGCGCATGATCGCGGCCCTCGACGAGCACGGCCGGGTGAGTGCCGCGGCCCAGGTGATGAACATCTCGCAGCCGGCGGCCTCGCGCATGATCGCCGAGATGGAGGCGGTGCTCGACGTCAAGCTCTGCGAAAGGCTGCCGCGCGGCATCACGCTGACACCCTATGGCAAGGCGTTGGCACGGCGCGCGCGATCGATCCTGCTCGAGATGCGCGAGGTCGACCGCGAGATTTTCGAGCTCAAGGCGGGCAAAGGCGGCTCGGTGTTCCTGGGCGCGGTGACAGCACCGGCGATCGAGCTGGCGGTGCCGGCGATCCGCGAGATCCGGCGCCTTTATCCGCGCATCGAAATCACCATGCAGGTCGAGACATCGAACGTCCTGGCGCGCGAGCTGATCGCCTCGCGCCACGATTTCATCATCGCCCGCATCCCCGACGACCTCAATCCGCGGCTGTTCGAAGCGCGCGTCATCGGCGTCGAGAAAGCCTGCCTGATCGTGCGCCGCGGCCACCCGCTGACCAAGGGCAAGGCGGTGCGGCTGGAAGACACCGCCGCCTATGACTGGGTTTTCCAGTCGGGCGGCTCGCCGCTGCGCCAGGCGATGGAAAGCAACTTTTTGAACCGCAACATCGCGCTGCCGGACCGCATCCTCAACACCAGCTCGCTGCTATTGACTCTGGTCATGGTCGCGCAATCCGACGCCATTGCGCCGGTTTCGATCCAGGTCGCGAAGTTCATCCAGAACCCCGAAGGCCTGGCCGGCGCCATCGATGTCGTCCAGACTGAATTCGACATCGAGGTCAGGCCCTACAGCCTGATCACGGTGAAGAACCGCGCGCTGTCACCGGCAGCCAAGATGCTGCACGATTTTATTTTGCGAGAGGTGGGCTGAGGGTTGGAGCGGGTAGCGGGCGCATCCCGCGGCCGGCCAGACGACCAGACAGGCCCGCCAGCAGCGGCGCCGATGCACGTCGGCCACTACTGCCTGATGCTCAAAAAAGCCCGCCAGCAGAAGCCAGCGGGCCAAGGGTAGACTTTCCGGTTGGGGTCATTCGAGGCCCCGCCGACCCTCAATGTGAGATATTCCACGAACTGGCACATCGGCCAAACAGATGAAAGACGGCCAGCCGGGCTGTAAAACTGCCTATAAATCCGCTGGTTTTCAGCTTGGCCAGAACAAGTGCAATGCACCCGGGGCAAAAGCTGGAGCGGGTAGCGGGAATCGAACCCGCGCGTTCAGCTTGGGAAGCTGACAAGCTACCATTACATCATACCCGCGCTGGTTCCTCCGATATCATGGCCCGGCGCCGATGCGCAATCCGGTTTGAGGGCTCGGCTTGATGCCGGACGACCAACTGCGTATTTCTAGGCATGTGCCCGAATCGCGGCACCCGACTGTGGAGACAGGCTTGTCCGCACTGAACCGCTTTCTCGGCGACACGCCGCTCCGGGTGATCCTGAAGCTGCTTGTGGTGTCGTTCCTCGTCGGGCTGGTCATGAATGCCTTCGGCTGGTCGCCGATGGATGTGCTTTATGGCATTCGCAAATTCTTCATCGACCTGTGGAATTTGGGCTTCCACGCCATCGACCGCTTTCTCGGCTACATCCTGCTCGGTGCCGCGATCGTCGTGCCGGCCTTCATCCTGCTCAGGATCGCTAACTACCGGAAGTGAATTTTCAGGCGTAGCCCGCCGCCACCTCGAACAGGATGGCGTGCCGTGCAGCAAGTGCTGCGACATCCGTCGAATAGCCGCCGCCGATAACGCCGCATACCGGTATGCCAAGCGTGCGGAAATGGCGGATCACCATATCGTCGCGGGCGCGCAGCCCGTCATCCGTGAGCGACAACCTGCCGAGCCGGTCCTCGACATGGACATCGACGCCGGCATTGTAGAAGACGAGGTCCCAGCGCCTTCGCGCCGACAGCTCCGGCAGGATGGCGTCCAGCCGCTCCAGATAGGCTGCATCGCCGGCGCCGTCGGGCAGGGCGACATCGAGATCGGAGGCGATCTTGCGCGCGGGGTAGTTGCGGTCGCCATGCATGGAGAAGGTAAACACGCGCGGCTCGTCGTTCAGGATATCCGCCGTGCCGTCGCCCTGATGCACGTCGAGGTCGACGACCAGAATGTTTTGGACAGCAGCTTCGGCGAGCAGCACCAGCGCGGCAACGGCTACGTCGTTGAAGGTGCAGAAGCCGGCGCCTTGCGCGCGCCGTGCATGATGGCTGCCGCCGGCGGTGTTGCAGGCGATGCCGTTCAGCAACGCTAGCCGCGCTGCCAGCACCGTGCCGGCCGTTGCGAGCTGCGCCCTCAGCGAAACCCGCGGTCCGACGGGAAAGCCGATCTCGCGCTCGATCGCCACCGGCACTTTGCAGGCAAGCACCTGGTCGACATAGTCTGCCGCGTGGGCAAGCTTCAGCCATGATGGCCGCGCCGCCTCCGGCATGTTGAGCGCTTCGGGCTGCGCCAGGCCGCGTGCCCGCAACGCATCCATCAGCCGCGGATATTTGCTCATCGGGAAGCGGTGGTTGACGGCGAAGCCGGCGTCGTAGTCGGGATGATGAACGATCTGCAGGGGCATGGGGCGGCCGGTGCGCCAGAGGCGGATTTCGGTTGAACATAACGGGGTGGATGGTTGCGCGAGGTCCGCAAACTGGGGCACATCGGCTGGCCGATCAAGCCGCAACAGGAAGCAACACGCGTTTGGAGCAGGCTTTACCCATCGAAGCCCACACCACCGAAGCCGGGGCCTTCGTCGTCACCAACCGCTCGGTGCTCGCCATCGCCGTGCCGATGACGCTTGCCTATCTGACGACGCCGCTGCTCGGAATTGTCGACACGGCGGTGGTTGGGCAGTTCGGCGACGCCGCCCTTCTCGGCGGCCTGGCGGCCGGCGCCCTGATCTTCGATGTCGTCTTCACCACCTTCAATTTCCTGCGCTCCGGCACCACCGGCCTCGTCGCCCAGGCCTTCGGGCGCGGCGATGCGCTGGAGGAGCAGGCGGTGTTCTGGCGCGCCGTGCTGATCGCGGTCGTCGCCGGCGTCGTGCTTGCCGCGCTTGCGCCGCTGGTCTCCACCGCCGGGCAATGGTTCATAGGCGCCGAACCGCGCGTCAGCGCGGCGATGGACGTCTATATCCGCATCAGGATGCTCGCGGCACCGTTCTCGCTGATCAATTACGCCATCCTCGGTTACGTGCTTGGGCGCGGCGAGGGCGGGCTCGGGCTGATGCTGCAGTTGATGCTGAACGGCATCAACATCGTCCTCTGCTTCCTGCTTGGCCTGGAGCTCGGCTGGGGCGTTGCCGGCGTTGCCTGGGCAACGGTCACCGGTGAATTCGTCGCCATGCTGCTTGGTCTCGCCATTGTCGGCCGGCGCTTTTGGGCGGCGCCCAGGCTGCCGCGCCACCGCGTCCTCGATCTGCCGGCATTCCTGCGCATGATGTCGCTCAATCGCGATATCATGATCCGCTCCTTTTCGCTGCTCGCCGCCTTCGCGCTGTTCACGCGCCAGGGCGCACAATTCGGCACTCTGACGCTGGCCGCCAACGCCGTGCTGATGAACCTCTTCCTGGTTGCCGGCTATTTCCTCGATGGTTTCGCCACCGCTGCCGAACAGCTCGCCGGGCGCGCCATCGGCGCCCGTGCCGCCACGGCGTTTGATCAGGCGGTGCGTCTGACGCTGCTTTGGGGGCTCGGTCTGGCCGGCGCGGCGACGCTCTTCTTCATGCTGGAGGGCACGGATCTGATCGCCCTGATCACGACCTCGACGGACGTCCGCGCCATTGCCGACATCTACCTGCCCTGGGCGGCGTTCACCGCGCTCAGCGGCGTGCTGGCTTTCCAGATGGACGGTGTCTTCATCGGCGCAACATGGTCGCGCGACATGCGCAACATGATGCTGTTGTCATTCCTGGCGTTCAGCGCCGCGCTGCTGATCCTGGCGCCGGCCTTCGGTAATCACGGCTTGTGGGCGGCGTTGCATGTCTTCCTGCTGGTACGCGGCTTCAGCCTGCTCGCCATATTGCGGCTGCGGGTGCGCACAGCCTTTAACTGATCGCTAAAGCGGTTTCGCCGCCCAGTGATCGAGGCGGCTGTCGCGAAGCTCGCACAGCGACTTCAGCCCTTGATTGTCCATGAAACGGGCCATGCCGGAAAGAATGCGCCCCGGCAGCGCGGGCCCGGCATAGATCATGCCGGTATAGAGCTGGACGAGATCGGCGCCGGCACGGATCTTTTCCAGCGCCGTCTCGGCGGAATCGACGCCGCCGACGCCGATGATAGTAGGATCCGGGCCAAGCAGTTTTCGCATCCGTGCCAGCACGATAGTCGAGCGCTCGAACAAGGGTTTCCCCGAAAGCCCGCCGGTCTCGCCGGCAAGGCCGGCGCTGCTCAGGCCGGCTCGCGCGATCGTTGTGTTGGAGACGATGACGCCGTCCATTTGCTTGTCGCTGATCTCGGCAGCGATGTCCTCAAGCTCGGCCTCGACCAGATCCGGCGCGATCTTGAGGAACACGGGCGGTTTTGCCGGTGCCGCCGCACGCGCGGCCATGACCCGCGACAGGAGCTCGCCAAGCTGTTCGCGCGCCTGCATATTGCGCAGGCCCGGCGTGTTCGGCGAGGAGATATTGATTGTCAGATAGCCGGCGTATCGCGCGAACCGGATCACGCCGCGCTCATAATCACTGACGCGGTCGGCGCTGTCCTTGTTGGCGCCGATGTTGATGCCGATGATGCCGGGGCGGCCTTTTCGGGCGGCAAGACGCTTCTCTGCGGCGGCGTGGCCTTCATTGTTGAAGCCCAGCCGGTTGATCACCGCCCCGTCCGAAGGCAGCCGGAAGATGCGCGGCTTCGGATTGCCCGTCTGCGGCAGCGGCGTGATCGTGCCGACCTCGGCGAAGCCGAAGCCGAGGCCGAGCAGCGCGTCCGGCACTTCGGCATTCTTGTCGTAACCCGCGGCCATGCCGAGCGGGTTCGGGAAATCCAGCCCGCAACGGCTGACCTTTAACCTGTTGTCCTGCGGCGGACGACCGGCGACCGGCAGCCCGCATCTCAGCGCGGCAATCGACAGCCCATGCGCGGTTTCCGGATCGAGCGTAAACAGCAGTTTCTGGCCGATCCGGTCGAACGCGCTCATTCGGCCTCCAGCGCCGGGAATTCATGCCGGCCGTCAGCGCCGAGCGGCAATGCCTGCACCGAAACGACCGCATCGAGGCCGAGCCCGCCATAGAGATGCGGGAACAGGGCGCCGCCGCGCGAGACCTCATATTTCAGCGCATTGCCGAGGCGCGCGCTGTCGACGGCAACCAGCAGCAACCCCGCCTGGCCGGCGAAATGTTTTACTGCCGTTTCCCGAACCTGCCCGGCGGTGGAAAAATGGATGAAGCCGTCGGCGACGTCGATAGGCGCGCCGGTGAAGCGGCCTTCTCTTTCAGCCTCGCGCCACAGCGCCTCGGGAACTATCTTGTAGATGATCTCGGACATGGTTGCGCTATAGTCCGAACCGACCACGCGGGGAAGGGCAGGCCCGTGTTCTTCTCCATTTCAGGTTGGTCCCCATTTCAGGCGCAAACTGTGATAGATTGCGCTGACTGGCTCATGGAGGAAAACATGCGTCTGAAACACGTCTTGATCCCCGCAGCAGTGGTGTCGCTTGTCGCGGCGTCGGCCTTTTCCGAGGAAGCCGATCGCTACCGGTTGGAGAAATCGGCCAATGGCTATGTCCGCATGGATACGCAAACCGGCGCCATGTCGCTCTGCGAGGAACGCTCTGGCCAGCTCGTCTGCAAGACGGCGGCCGACGAACGTGCCGCCCTCCAGGATGAGGTCGACCGGCTGCAAAATTCGGTGAAGGCGCTCGACGAGCGCGTCGCCAAGCTCGAAAATTCGCTTGCCGCGCGTTTCGAATCGACTTTGCCCAGCGAGGAGGATTTCAACAAGACGATGGGCTACATGGAGCGCTTCCTGCGCAGCTTCATGGACATCGTCAAGGACATGGACAAGGACGAAGACGGCGCCAAGCCCAATTCGCAAAAGACCTAGGCAATTCGCAAAAAGACCTGGGGCGGGAATAGCAAGCCGGCCACGCCGAACAGCAGGCGTAGCGTTATGATCGTTCAGATCCTGCAAGGCGGAAAATCGCCAACGGGATTCGGGGAGGGATATCACCGTTGGGCTACACATTCGTCATTGCCGACGATCATCCGCTTTTTCGCGGTGCATTGAGGGAGGCACTCGTGGGCATCGGAGACGTTGCCGCCATTCACGAGGCCGGCGATTTCGAAAGCGCCAAGGCGCTGGTCCTGGCCAATGAGGACGTCGATCTGGTGCTGCTCGATCTCTCGATGCCGGGGGCAAGCGGTCTTTCCGGCCTGATTTCGCTGCGCGGCATCCATCCGGCGGTGCCGATGATGGTGGTCTCGGCGCATGACGATCCGGTGACGATCCGGCGCGCGCTCGATCTCGGCGCCTCGGGCTTCATCTCCAAATCGGCCAGCATGGAGGAGATCCGCAATGCTGTGCAGTCGGTGCTCGCAGGTGATATCGCGGCACCCGCCGGGGTCGATCTCGGCGTCGAGCGCGATCCTGAGATTTCCGACCTGATCAAGCGGCTGCAGGCGCTGACCCCACAGCAGACGCGCGTGCTCGGCATGCTGGCTGAGGGACTGCTCAACAAGCAGATCGCCTATGAACTCGGGGTCTCCGAAGCGACGATCAAAGCGCATGTCTCGGCTATCCTGCAGAAGCTCGGGGTCGACAGCCGCACGCAGGCGGTCATCCTTTTGTCCAAAATCGGCAGCGACCCGGTTCAGGCGGCCGGCTGATTCCTATTCGGCCGCCGGCGCCAGCGGCCTGACCCTGGCCATCATCGAGCGCAGCATCGCCGGTTTCAGTGGTTTGCTGATCACCGGCACGTCGAGCCTGCCGGCAGCGCCGCGAACCTCGCTGGAGCGGTCGGCGGTGACCAGCACGGCCGGCAGGTCCTCGCCATGGATCGCACGCAACTGGGCGATCAATTCGAGGCCGGTCCTGTTGTCGAGATGATAGTCGGCAAGCACGATGTCCGGCCGATGCATGCCGGACCTGTCGAGATCCTCCGCGCCGGAAAGCGTGTCGACGCTGCAGCCCCAACCCTCGAGCAGGAGCCGCATGCCGTCGAGGATGCGGGCGTCGTTGTCGATGCAGAGCACATTGAGCCCGGCAAGCGAGGCCGCTGCACGGGCAGGCGGCTTCGCCTCCGCCTCACGCCGCGGTGCCTGCACGGCCGCCACCGGCAGCAACACGGAAAAGCGTGTGCCCTTGCCTGGGTTGGAGAAGATCCGGATTTCGAGGCGCAGGACGCGGGCGATGCGGTCGACAATGGAGAGCCCAAGGCCGAGGCCTTCCGCCTCGCGTGCGCCCTCGTCGAGCCGGGTGAATTCGCGAAACACGGTGTTGAGCTTGTCGCCGGCAATGCCGATGCCGGTGTCGATAACCTGGATCTCGGCCAATTCGCCGCGCCGCCGCACGCCGACCAGGATGCGGCCATGGCGCGTGTATTTAATGGCGTTTGAGACCAGGTTCTGGATCAGCCGGCGCAGCAGATTGCGGTCCGTCATGACGCTGAGCGACGACGGCATGATCGAGAGTTCGAGCTTCTTTTCGGCGGCAAGCGGCCGGAAGTCGTTGCCGATCTGGCGCAGCAGCCCGTCGAGGCCGAAGCTCGTATCGTCCGGCTTCATCGCGCCGGCATCGAGGCGCGAAATGTCGAGCACCGCGCCGAGGATGGTCTCGACCGATTCCAGCGACGATTCGATGTTCATCGCCGCCTTGCCGGCAGGTCCCTTGCCAGTCTTCTCGATCAGTGACGAGCAATAGAGGCGGGCGGCGTTCAGCGGCTGCAGGATGTCGTGGCCGGCGGCAGCGAGGAAGCGGGTCTTGCCGAGATTGGCCTCCTCGGCCAGCATCTGCGCCTGCGCCAGCTCCTCATTGACGCGGGTGAGCTCGGCGGTGCGGCTCTTCACTCGCTGTTCCAGGGATTCGTTGGCGCGCTTCAGCGCCAGATCCTGCTCGACGCGTCCAGAGATGTCGGCGTAGGTGGCGACGATGCCGCCGTCCGGCATCGGATTGGAGCGCAATTCCAGGATGCGCCCGCTGGTCTTCAGCTCCATCTGCCATGGGCTGACGAAGCTGGTCAGGCGGTTGAGCATGGTGACGCGCTGGTCTGCCGGTATGTCACCGCGCTCGGCAAGGTGGCGCAGGATACGATCGAGTGAGACGCCGACCTGGCCCATCTCGTCGGGCAGGTCGAACAGCGCCCGGTACTGGCGGTTCCAGCAAATCAACCGGAAATCGCGGTCGAAGACAGTGATGCCCTGTTCCATCTGGTCGAGTGCGATCTGCAGCAGATCGCGATTGTGCTGCAGCGCCTCCGTGGCGTCGTCGAGCAGGCGGAAGGCGTCCTTGGATTCGCGGTCGTTGCGGCGCAGCAGTAGCGACAGGATCAGCCGCGCCGAAGAGGAGCCGACGGCACTGGCCAGAAGCTGCTCGGAGAAGCGGATGACATCCATGCTGGCCTGTTCGTTGCCGTGCAGTGAAGTGCCGCCGCTCTTTTCGAACGACTGAAATGACCGCTCGGTGCGTTCGACACCGAGATAGCGCGCGATCGTGTCCTTGAGGTCGTTGACGGTTATGGTGGTGCGGAAGCGGCGCAGGCTCGGCAGCGGCCCCGCCTCGCGCGGCACGAAGATCGATGCCTGGATGCGTTCCAGCGGCACGGAGGCGCGCGACAGCGAGCCGAACACAAAAAAAATCGTGTTGATCGACAGGCTCCACAGCACGCCATGGTTCAGCGGCTCGGCGACGGTGCCGAAAAGCGCTTGCGGCCGCAATGCATCGAAGCCGAACAGGCCGTGGACGAGGATGCCGGTATCGGGCGCGACGAGCGAGGGAAGCAGCAGCGTATAGCTCCAGACGACGATGCCGGCGACCATGCCAAGTGCGGCACCCCTTCCGTTGGCGCCGCGCCAGATCAGGCCGCCGATCATTGCCGGCGCGAACTGCGCGATCGCGGCGAACGACATCAGGCCGATCGAGGACAGCCGCGCGCTATTGGTGCTCTCGCGGTAGTAGAGAAAGGCGATGAACAGCATGATGAAGATCGCCGCCCGGCGTACATTGAGGATGAGCGTCGACCAGTCCTCGTTCTCGGATGTCGTGGTCCGCAGCAGCCGGCGCACGAACAGCGGAATGACCAGGTCGTTGGAGATCATGATCGACAGCGCGACGCTTTCGACGATCACCATTGCGGTCGCCGCCGACAGCCCGCCGATGAAGGCGGCCATGGCCAGCACGTCGTGGCCGCTGAACAGCGGCAGCGACAGCACGTAAAGGTCGCTGCTGGTCCTGGGGCCGACCAGTTCCAGGCCGGCCAGCGCGATCGGCAGCACGAACAGGTTGATTGCCACCAGATAGAGCGGAAACACCCATGTCGCGGTGCGCAGCTCGGCCTCGCTGCGGTTCTCGACGATGGTGACATAGAACTGGCGCGGCAGCATCAGGATGGCAAAGCCGCTCAGGCATGTCAGCACCAGCCAGGTGGCGAGCGAGGTGTTGTAGCCCATCGCCTGGCGCACCTGCGTGTTTTCGGCGAGCCGGTCGAACATGTCGCCTGGCCCACCGAAGATCAGGAACATGACCATCAGGCCGATTGCCAGGAAGGCGGCGAGCTTGACCACGGTTTCGACTGCCACCGCCAGCACCAGCCCGTCCTGGTGCTCGGTGGCATCGGCGTGGCGCGTGCCGAACAGCACCGCAAACAGCGCCAGCAGCATGGCAACGACCAGCGAGATGTCGCTGACGAACGGATCGAACGACGGCGGCGAGCCGGTATAGTGCTCGACCATCAGGCTGACCGAGCCCGAGATCGCCTTCAATTGCAGCGCCATATAGGGCACCGCGCCGATGGTCGCGATCAGCGTGGCGATCGCCGCGACAGCAAAACTCTTGCCGTAGCGGGCGCCGAGAAAGTCGGCGATCGAGGTGATCTTCTCGGTTTTGGCCAGCCTGACGATGCGCTGTAGCAGCGGAAAACCGAACACAAACACCAGCACCGGTCCGATATAGATGCCGAGGAACTCGAGGCCGCGCTCGGAGGACAGGCCGACCGAGCCGAAGAAGGTCCAGGAGGTGCAGTAGATGGCGAGACTGAGCGCATAGATGAAGGGCCGGGCGCGGCCAGGCCCGGATGAAGTCGAGCGCCGGTCGCCCAGGCTGGCGATGACGAACAGCAACGTCACGTAGGCGATCGCGATGATGACGATGAACCAGCCCTGCACGGCTCGAACTTCCTCCCTGCGCCGATTTTTTCATCCGGCCTTGCAGACGCAATCACAGCTTGGCCACCGAGTCCATCGCGGCTTTCGGCGCATTATGGCCGCGGCTTCGCGCAATCCAGGCCGGGGAAACACGTCTTTGCGCCTGTCGCAACCGCAGGTTTTTGCTATTCTGCCCGCCGGTCGATGCCGAGGCGTGGACGGCAGCACGGCCGGTCAGGACAAGGAGGGTCGAATGCTGAAAGAATTTCAGGAATTCATTTCCAGGGGCAATGTGATGGACCTGGCCGTCGCCGTCATCATTGGCGCTGCCTTCGGCAAGATCGTCACCTCGCTGGTCGACGACATCATCATGCCGGTCATCGGGGCGATTTTGGGCGGATTGGACTTCAACAACTACTTTCTGCCCTTGTCCTCGGCCGTTAACGCCACATCGCTGGCTGAGGCAAAGAAACAGGGCGCGGTCTTCGCCTATGGCAGCTTCATCACCGTGGCGCTGAACTTCCTTATCCTCGCCTTCATCATCTTCGTGATGGTCAAGGCGGTGAACAATCTGCGCCAGCGGCTGGAGCGTGAAAAACCGGCCGCCCCGGCCGCTCCGCCGCCGGCCGACGTCGCGCTGCTCACCGAAATTCGCGATCTCCTCGCCAGAAAGTAGCGCCTGCGGTAACTTTCTGGACCAAAACCCCGGTCGCTTGCGGCCGGGGTTTTCTGTTTTCGTCCGCCCTGAAACACGCTAGCAGTCGAGCAAACGAAAACGGACCCATCCATGACCCTGATCGATACTCTGCGCGCCGAAGCGCGGGCGGCGCCTGAAAGCGGCATTGTCGCCGTCATGAACCGTGGCCGCGGCCGCGACGGCATGATCCCGCTCTGGGCCGGCGAGGGCGACCTGCCGACGCCTGCCTTCATCACCGATGCAGCCGCCAAGGCACTCGCCGGCGGCGAGACCTTCTACACCTGGCAGCGGGGCATTCCCGAACTCAGGCAGGCGCTCGCCCGCTACTATACCAGGCATTTCGGCAAGACTTTCGCCAACGAGGAATTCATCGTCACCGGCTCCGGCATGCACGCCATCCAGATGGCCATCGATGCGGTGGCCGGCAAGGGCGACGAACTCGTCTACCTGTCGCCGGCATGGCCGAACTTCGCCGCCGCCGCCGGCGTCGCCGGCGCCGTGCCGGTCGCGGTCACGCTCGACCAGTCGGGCAATGGCTGGTCTTGCGATGCCGACAAGATCGCAGCGGCGATCACGCCACGGACCAAGGCGCTGTTCGTCAACACGCCGTCCAACCCGACCGGCTGGACCGCCGACAAGGAGACGCTGCAGGCGATCCTCGACCTTGCCCGTGAAAGGGGCCTGTGGATCATCGCCGACGAGATCTACTCGCTGTTTCATTACGGCCATGGCCGCGCGCCGTCCTTCATCGACATCATGGCCGATGAGGATCGCATCCTGTTCGTCAATTCCTTTTCCAAGAACTGGGCGATGACCGGCTGGCGCATCGGCTGGATCAAGATCCATCCCGCCTTGCAGCAGGTGTTCGAGAACCTGGTCCAGTATTCGACGTCCGGCGTTGCGCAGTTCATGCAGCGCGGCGCCGTCGTTGCCCTCGATGAGGGCGACGCCTTCATCGTCGAGCAGGTGGAGCGGGCGAGGGCGGCGCGCGACCTGGTCTGCGGCATTCTCGCTACGACCGGCAGGGCGCGGTTCACCGTGCCGCAGGGCGCATTCTATCTGTTCTTCGCGGTCGACGGCATCTCCGATTCCCGCGCCGCCGCCTTCGACATGGTCGACCGCGCCAATGTCGGCCTGGCTCCCGGCACCGCCTTCGGCCCCGGCGGCGAAGCCTTCCTCAGGCTGTGCTTCCACCGCCGCCTCGACCAGCTCGAGGAAGCCGCACACCGGCTGGCGAAATGGATGAAGAGTGTGTGAGCTGCCTCGAAGCCCCGAGTTGAAACTCGCTCCGGCGAGTCAGCTGGCGTGGGTTTCGAGAACCGGAGCGCAGCGGACATTTGGGTCCGTGAGCACCGGAAGCGCAGAAAGCCGCGTCAGATGGCCGCCGGAGTAGAGTTTCAAACGGGCTTCAGCCGCCCGACTTCGGCACCAGCAACGGAATGACGCGATCGCTCTTGGCGACCGACGGTCGGCCCGCCGAACCGTAGGGAATCCCCAACGCATCCCATGTCTCGACCAGCGCGTCCTGCAGGGACGCAATCAACGCGTCCGAATGGAACGGTGTAGGCGTGATGCGCAGCCGCTCGGTGCCGCGCGGCACTGTCGGGTAGTTGATCGGCTGGATGTAGATGCCGTGCACACCGAGCAGGCGGTCGCTGGCCATCTTGCAGAGCTCGGGATCGCCGACCAGAAGGGGCACGATGTGGGTAGGCGACTCCATCACCGGCAGGCCGGCCGCGGCCAGCACTTGCTTGGTCCGTGTCGCCTGACGCAGCTGCGCATCGCGCTCGGCCTGCGAGCGCTTGAGATGGCGGATCGAGGTGGTTGCCGCGGCAGCGATCGCCGGCGGCAACGCCGTGGTGAAGATGAAGCCCGGCGCATAGGAGCGCACCGCGTCGATCACGGCGCTGGTGCCGGCGATGTAGCCGCCAAGCGTGCCGAACGCCTTGGCCAGCGTGCCCTCGATGATGTCGATGCGGTCGGCCAGCCCTTCGCGCTCGGTGATGCCGCCGCCGCGCGGCCCGTACATGCCGACGGCGTGGACCTCGTCGATGTAGGTCATGGCGTTGTAGCGCTCGGCGAGTTCGACGATCTGCTTGATCGGCGCGATGTCGCCGTCCATCGAATAGACGCTCTCGAAGACAATCAGCTTGGCGCGCTCGCGGCCGGCCGTCTGCAGCAGGCTTTCGAGATGCGCGACGTCGTTATGGCGGAAGATCTTCTTCTCGGCGCCCGAGCGCCGCACGCCCTCGATCATCGAAGCGTGGTTGAGCTCGTCCGAGATGATCAGGCAATTGGGAAGCAGCTTTGCAATGGTCGAGATCGACGCCTCGTTGGAAACGAAGCCGGAGGTGAAAACCAGTGCCGCTTCCTTGTCGTGCAGGTCGGCAAGCTCCAGTTCGAGCTCGACCAGCGGGTTGCTGGTGCCGGAGATGTTGCGGGTGCCGCCGGCCCCCGACCCCATCTTGCCTGCCGCCTTCTGGAACGCGGCAATGACGTCGGGATGCTGGCCCATGCCGAGATAGTCGTTGGAGCACCAGACGGTGATTTCCTCGGCGCGGCCATTGGCCCGCCAGATGGCGCGCGGGAATTTCCCGACGATACGCTCAAGGTCGGCGAAGACGCGGTAGCGACGCTCCGCATGGAGCTGGTCGATCGCTTCCTCGAAAAACCGCTGATAGTTCATGTCGCCTTCCCAGTTTTGCGCGGGATCATAGTCATTGGCCCATTCGTCGTCCACCTGGCCTTTTTGGTCAAAATGCCACGCCCCGAGCCTGTTCCTAACGACCACGGAACGTGGCCTATTCCCTTGATGTGGATCAATCTTGTTTCAGGACAATGCCACGCGCCGATGAGACTGGTTACCGCAGGTTTTAATGGCCTGGCGGCGGATTTTCCAGTACGGCGACGATTGAGACAGTTCCGATAAATCATGAATAGCGAGGATGCGGATGACGGTTTTGGTGACAGGCGGTGCCGGCTATATCGGTAGCCATATGGTCTGGGAATTGCTGGACACGGGCGACAGCGTCGTCGTCCTCGACCGGCTTTCTACCGGCTTTGAATGGGCGGTGGCCCCGGAAGCAAAGCTCGTCGTCGGCGACGTCGCCGACAGGGAACTGGTCGCTTCGATCATTCGCGACAATAAGATCGACGCGATCATCCATTTCGCCGGCTCGATCGTGGTCCCCGAATCGGTCGCTGACCCGCTTGCCTATTACGAGAACAATACCTGCAAGACGCGCACCTTGATCGAGACTGCGGTGCGCGAAGGCGTGCCCAATTTTATCTTTTCCTCGACCGCCGCCGTCTATGGCGGCGCCGGCCTGGAGCCGGTGCGCGAGGATGCCCGGCTTGCGCCGGAATCGCCCTATGGCCTGTCCAAGCTGATGAGCGAATGGATGCTGCGCGACGCGGCAAGTGCCCATGGGTTGCGCTATACGGCGCTGCGCTATTTCAACGTCGCCGGCGCCGATCCGAAGGGCCGCACCGGCCAGTCGACGCCCGGTGCCACGCATCTGATCAAGGTCGCCTGCGAGACGGCGCTCGGCAAGCGCCCCTTCATGCAGGTGTTCGGCACCGACTATCCGACGCCGGACGGCACCTGCATGCGCGACTATATCCACGTCAGCGACCTGGCGGCGGCGCATCGGCTGGCGCTTCAGCGGCTGCGTGCCGGCGGATCGAGCCTGGTCGCCAATTGTGGTTACAGCCACGGCTATTCGGTGCTCGAGGTCATCGACAGCGTCCGTCGCGTCTTCGGCCATGATTTCGACGTACGGATGGGCGATCGCCGCGCCGGCGACGCCGCCGCGGTCGTCGCCAATTCGGAGCTGGCGCGCGGCGAGCTCGGCTGGACCCCGCAGCGCGACAACCTTGACCGGATCGTTGCCGATGCGCTTGCCTGGGAGCGCATCCTGACCAGCAAGAATTCGGCTCTGGGGTGAAGTGGGCTCTCCGCAAAGGTTGGTTCAGCGCGCTGGGGGCGGAATGAAAATCCTGGTGCTTGGGGCCGGCGTCGTCGGTACGGCGGCGGCCTTTTATCTGGCCAGCGACGGCCATGAGGTGACGGTGATCGAGCGCCATCCGGCGGCGGCACGCGGCACCAGCCGGTCGAATGCCGGCCTGGTGTCGCCCGGGGATGCCACCGCCTGGGCCTCGCCCGCCGCGCTGAAGACGTTCCTGCGCGGCCTCTACAACCACGATCTCGGCATCAAGGTGCGGCTGCGCTTCGATCCGTATTTTTTCGCCTGGAGCCTGCGCTTCCTGCGCCAGTGCACGCATAAGCGCATGCGCGCCAACACCGACGTCAAGCTGCGTCTGGCGCTCTATTCGCGCGACTGCATCAACGCCGTCTCCGCCGAAACCGGCATCCACTATGACGAGCGCAAGAAAGGCATTCTGTATTTCTTCCGCTCGCAGCAGAGCTTTGATACCGGCACCGACAATTATCGTTATCTCGGCGAACACGGCCTGCCGATCGAGATCGTCGGCCGCGACCGGCTGGTCGAGCTCGAGCCCGGCCTTGCCGGCGCCAAGGACAAGATAGCCGGCGGCGTCTATTCGCCGATCGACCAGACCGGCGACTCCAGCCAATTCACGCAGAACCTCGCTGCCTATGCCGCCGAGAAACTCGGCGTCCAATTCCTCTACGGCACCACGGTCGAAGGCCTCGACATCGACGGCGACCGGGTGCGCGCCGTGATGACCTCGGCCGGCCCGGTGGCGGGTGACGCAGTGGTCATTTCCATGGGGCCGGAGAGCGGTCTGCTCGGCCGCCGCTACGGCATCGATCTGCCCGTGTATCCCGTGAAGGGCTATACCGTGACTGTTCCGCTGGAAGATGAAAGCAAGGGGCCGATCATGGGTGGCGCCGACGAGGACCGGCTGATCGGCTATTCCAGGCTGGGAAATCGGCTGCGGATGTCCTCGACGGCGGAGTTCACCGGGTTCGACCGCACGTTCAAGCCACGCGATTTCAACTCGATCCTGAACACCGCCAAGGACCTGTTCCCCGGCGCTTTCGACGAGAGCAAGGCCGAGCTCTGGGCTGGACTTCGCCCGATGATGCCGAACTCCGTGCCGGTCATCGGCCGGGCGCGGTACGACAATCTCTACCTCGACACCGGCCACGGCCATCTCGGCTGGACCATGGCCTGCGGCTCGGGAAAGTTCCTTGCCGATGTGGTCGCCGGCCGCAAGCCGGAGATCGATCCGCAAGGATTGCTCTACGCGGGCTAGGCATCTCCGGACATCAGGGCGGCATGAGCTCGGCGGTCAGGCTCGTTCGTCGACCGCCGAACGCCAGGAGCGCACGTAACTTGTCCAGAATGGATCGGCCGACGGTTCGGTCCTTTCGCCTCTGCCTTGCGGTGTCCCCTGGTCCGACGCCAGCAAGGCGGCGCCGATGCTGGTACCAGTCGCAGCCTCGGAGGCGATGACGCCACGCGCCGTCGCCGCAGCCAGCATGCGGGTGAACAGCCGGTTGCGGGCGAAGGGTCCTTCGACGATGGTTGGACCGTCCGCGCCGATCAGGTCGAGGCAGGTCGCGGTCATCAGCGCCAGGTAGAACGAGATGGTGACAAAGCGCTGGCCGACGCTCATACCGTCCGCGTTAAGCCATGATGCGGTATGATGCGGAAACGGGCCCGAACCCTGTTGGGTCGAGGGCAATAGGGACGTCTTGCGCGCCAGCACCGTGGCAACATCGTCTTCCGTCCAGTTCTCCGATTGGCCCTCGGTCAGCACGGAAAACTCGCGGCCACCCATGAAGCGCGCCGACGGCACGGGATCGCCGAGCGCGTTGACATTGACCAGCGTATCGCAGGCCGGGTCGAGCGCGATCTTGTTGCCGCCAACCGCCATCGACACCACCCAGGTGCCGGTCGAGACCACGGAGAAAGGCGGTCGGTCGGACAGGAGATGTGGCAGCAGCGAGGCGTTGGAATCGTGCAGGCCGCAAAACACCGGCGTTTGCGGGTCGAGCCCGGTCCGTGTCGCAAGCGCGGGCAGGATCGGCCCGAGGCGGTCCCTGGCCTGCCGCACCGGCGCCATTAGCCGGCGCCATTGCAGCCGGTCGACCAGCGACGAAAAATCCGCTTTCCACGGGTTCCACAGATCGGTGTGGCAGCCGAGCGAAGTCACCTCGCTGGCGGCGACGCCGGTCAGGCGCAAGGCCCAGTATTGCGGATACATCAGGATCGCGGCGGTTCTGGCGAAATCCGCCGGAAAGCGCTTCTGCTGCCAGAACAGCTGCGCGCCGAGATTGAGGCCGGCCGGCAGGCGCGGCGTGCCGGTCTCGGAGAACGCCGGACGGATCGTGTCATAGTCCCCGGCAAGGGCATCCGGACCGTCGAATTCGTAGTCGAGCACCGGCAGCGCCAGTTCGCCTGATGCGTCGACCAGCACGGACGTTGCGCCATGGGTGGTGATCGATATCGCATCGATGCGCTGCTCGCAGTCGATCTCGGCCAGGCTGCCAAGGATAAACGCCCATAACCGCTCGACGTCATGGTGCGGGTATGGGCCTTGCCGAACCGGCTCGTTCACCATCCTGCGCAGCGCGACTTCGCTTGCTGCGGCAAGATCGACCAGCGCCACCTTGGCGTTGGTCTTGCCGATATCGATGACGGCGACGTGGCGGGTCATTCCATATGGAACATTGTTTCCAGCGGCACCGCCACCGGCTCGTTGTTCGGCTTGGTCTCCATGATGTCCGCCATCTCGGCCCACCAACGCTGCATCACCGGATGCTTCGGCAATTCGTCCATGCCGTGGTCGTCACGGCGCCACAGCACGCCGAACAAGGTGTTGGTCTCTTCGTCGAGATGGATCGAGTAATCGGAGATACCGGCCTGCTTGAGCAGCGCGACCAGCGACGGCCAGATGTCGTCGTGGCGCTTCTTGTATTCGGCCTTCATGCCCGGATTGAGCTTCATCTTGAACGCGTATTTCTCCGGCATCAGGCAAAGCGCTCCCGCCGTACTCGCCGCCACAGGATCGGCAGCGCGATGACGATGATCAGCAGCAGGCCGATGAAGATCGACATAACGATCCCTGGCACATTGAGCAGGCCGAGGCCGAAGGTCACCAGCCCCATGATGAAGGCCGCGAGCACCACGCCCACTATGCTGCCGGCCCCGCCCAAGATGCTGACGCCACCAAGCACCACCATGGTGATGACTTCCAGCTCGTAGCCCTGCGCGATCGACGGCCGGGTCGAGCCGAGCCGCGATGTGATCAGCACTGAGGCGATGCCCGCCATCAGGCCGGTCAGGCAAAACAGGATGAATTTGATACGGCCGACGCGTACGCCGGAAAACTGCGCCGCGACCGGGTTGTTACCGATGGCAAAGACCCGGCGGCCGAAGCTCGTCCGGTGCAGAAGGAACCAGTAGACGACTGCCGCGACCAGGAAAAGCGTCAGTTCGAACGACACCACCCACCAGACATACCCCTGGCCGAAGAAGGCGAAGCTCGCGGGATAGCCTTTGTAGGCCTGGTCGCCGAGGATGATGAAGGCAATGCCGCGAAACAGGCTCATCGTGCCGATGGTGACGACGATCGACGGCAAGCCGAGCCTGGTGACGAGCAGTCCGTTGAAGGCGCCGCAGCCGAGCCCGACGACGAGGCCGATTGCCACCAGTTCAGGCATGCCGGCGCCGGCCTGCACCGCCATGCCCATCATTGTTGAAGCCAGCGCGATGATGGCGGCCACCGACAGGTCGATTTCGCCGGAGATGATCAGCAGCGCCATGGCCAGCGCGATCAGCGCCTTTTCCGTGAAGTTGAAGGTCAGGTCCGACAACGACCACGCGTCGAGGAAGTAGGGCGAGGCAAAGCTGTTGACGGCAAAGATGGCAACCGCCACGACGACCAGCAGCGCCTCCCATGAGAAGATCGCCGACGTCAGCGGCTTGTCGAGCCGATCGGGAATGTGGCGTGGGGCAGGGGTGTCGGTCATGCCGCTTCCGCTTTCTTGAGGATGATGCGGCCTTGCCGGCGTTCGCCGCGCGCGTTGAGCACCACGGCCAGGATGATGGCGCTGCCTGAAATCGCCATCTGCCAGAAGGGCGAGATATTGATGACCGGCAGCGCGTTGGAGATGATGCCGAGGAACAGCGCGCCGAGCACGGCGCCGCCGACCGAACCGATGCCGCCGGCAATCGAAATGCCGCCGATGACGCAGGCGGCGATGATGTTGAGCTCATAGCCGTTGGCGACCTCGACCGAGGCGATGACGTAGCGCGAAATCCACAGATAGCCGCAGAGGCCGCCGATCATCCCCGAGATGCAGAAGACGATGAATTTCGTCCGTCCGACATCGATGCCGGCATAGACCGATGCGGTCGGGTTGACGCCGATGGCATAGATCGAGCGGCCGAGCGCGGTGCGCGTCATCACGAGGAAGAACAGCGCAATAACCAGCAGGGCGATCCACGACAGTACCGGAATGCCGATGAAAGCCGCGCGCTGCAGGCCGATGAAATCAGCGCTCATCTGGTCGGCGTTGACCCAGGCGCCGCCTGAAATGACGAACGTGGCGCCGCGGTAGATGGTGAGGGTGCCGAGCGTTACCACGATCGAGGGAATGTTCAGCCGCCATACCAGCAGACCGTTGATAGCGCCGAGCACCAGGCCGACCAGCAGTGCGATGACGATCAGCAGCGGGATCGGGATCGCCGGATGCGCGGCGTTCAGCATTGCCACCACCATGCCGGTGAAGCAGAGATTTGAAGCCATCGACAGGTCGATCGAGCGGGTCAGGATGACGACCATCTGGCCGAGCGCCAGGATCATCAGGATCGACGTGTCGTTGAACACCTGGCGCAGGTTGGCCGGATCGGCAAAACGTGGAAACCGCGTGGAGATCAGCCCGATCAGCACGACGATTGCCGCCAGCAGCCAGACCTCGCGGTGTTTGAGAAGAGCCTTCATGCCGCGATCCCCGCTGCCGTCCTGACCAAGGTTTCGGCGTCGAGCCCTTTATTGTCGTAGACCGCGGCAATGCGGCCCTCGCGCATAACGACGACGCGGTCCGACATGCCGAGGATTTCCGGCAATTCGGACGACACCATGATCACCGACAGGCCTTGCGCGACGAGCTCGGCCATGAAGCCGTGCACGGCCGCCTTCGAGCCGATGTCGATGCCCTTGGTCGGCTCGTCCAGGATGATCACCTTGGGCGCGGTCGCCAGCCATTTGGCGATGACGATCTTCTGCTGGTTGCCGCCCGACAGCGTGCCGACGTCCTGGCTGAGCGAGGAGGCGCGCAGATCGAGCCGCTCGGTGTAGGAGCGGGCCAGCGCGAACTCTTCGGCCAGCCGCAATATGCCGGATTTGGATGTGCGTTTGAGCGAGGGCAGCGAGACATTCTGGAAGATCGGCAGGCCGATCACCACGCCTTGCTTGCCGCGCTCCTCCGGCACATAGACGATGCCGGCGTCGATCGAATCCGCCGCCGATTTCGGCGCGATTGCCTTACCCTCCAGCGTGATCGTGCCGCCGCTGGTGCGGGTGATGCCTGATATCGCCTGCATCACCTCGCTGCGCCCGGCGCCGACAAGGCCGTAGAAGCCGAGGATTTCGCCCCTGTGCAGCTCGAAGCCTATGTCGTCGAACTCGGTCGGGTGCGACAGGCCGGAGACGGCCAGCACCGGCGCGCCGATCTCGGCCTTGCGCTGCGGAAAGATGTGATCGACCGAGCGGCCGACCATCATGCGCACGATCTGGCTCTGGCCGGCGTCCTTGATCAGGCCTTCGCCGACCATCTCGCCGTCCCGGAACACGGTATAGCGGTCGGCGATGTGGTAGATCTCATCGAATTTGTGGCTGATGAACAGGATCGCCTTGCCGTCGCTCTTGAGGAATTCGATCAGCAGGAAAAGCTCTTCGATCTCCTTCATCGAAAGCGCTGCCGTCGGCTCGTCCATGATGACGATCCGCGCGTCGATGGACATGGCGCGGGCAACCGCGACTAGGTGCTTGTTGGCAATGCCGAGATCCTTCAGCCTGGCGTCGGCGTCGATATGGCCGGCGCCCATCGTGTCGAGCACCTCGCGGGCATTCTTGCGCATGGTGCGCCAGTCGATGGTTTTGAAACGCGTGCGCGGCGCATGGCCGAGGAAGATGTTTTCGGCCACCGTCAGGTCGTCGAACAGCACGGTTTCCTGGTGGATGGCGGTGATGCCATGCCCGAACGCGGCGTGGGCGCTGGGCAGTGTGACCGGCTGGCCGTCGATGCTGATCGTGCCAGCATCCGGCTGGTAGATGCCGGTCATGATCTTGACCAGCGTCGACTTGCCGGCGCCGTTTTCGCCGATCAGCGCGGTTACCTGGCCGGGATAGAGCGACAGGCCGACATTGTGCAGCGCCCGCACGCCGGGAAAGCTTTTCGAGATGCCGGACAGCGTCAGGCGCGGTCCGGATGACAAAGGCGCTTGATGTGCCACTTCGTGCTGGGCTGTCGTGTCCATGATCGTATCAAGCCCTAGCAAGGTTCGTTTGAAAGCGCGGCGGAACCTGAGCCCCGCCGCACCGTTTCGAAGGTCCCAGGATCAATAGATCTTGGAGAACTTTTCGATGTTCGACTTGTCGAACTGGAAGGGCGGAGCCATCGCAGCCGAGTTGGTGTCGTCGAGCGTGACCTTGCCGACGCGGCCGATCGACAGCGTAGCACCGGGCTTGGCCTCTTCCTTCTTCACCGCCAGGTCGTGGGCGAGGTAGACGGCGGAGTAGCCGAGATCGATCGGGTTCCACAGCGCAACCGCCTGGCTGGCGCCATTGTCGATGAACTTTTTGAACTCCGACGGCAGCGCCAGGCCGGTGACGTTGACCTTGCCGATCAGGCCTTCATCGGTCACCACCTGCGCGGCGGCAACGACGCCGACCGTGGTCGGTGCGATGATCGCCTTGAGGTTCGGATAGGACTTCAGCAGGCCCTTGGCTTCGTCCGTGCTCTTGGCCGAGTCGTCGTCGCCATAGACGGTGGCGACGAGCTTGATCTTGGGGAACTTCTCCGGCAGCACCTTCTTGGCCGCGTCGATCCAGGCATTCTGGTTGGTCGCGGTCGAAGAAGCCGACAGGATGGCGACATCGCCGCCTTCCGGCAGGTAGTCGGCGGCCAGCTTGATGATGGTCTCGCCGATCAGGTTGGTATCGGAGGGGTTGAGGTGAAGCTGGCGTCCTTCCGGCGCGACGCCTGAATCCCACGAGATGACGGTAATGCCGCGCTGCATCGCCTTCTTCAGCACTGGCACCAGCGCGTCGGCGTCGTTCGCCGAAATGGCGATGGCATTGACCTTCTGGGCGATCAGCGAATTGACCACTTCGATCTGCGCTTCGGCGGTCGCCTTGGTCGGGCCGGTGTAGATGATGTCGACATCGCCGAGCTCCTTGGCCGCCTCTTCGGCGCCCTTGTTGGCGGCGTCGAAGAAGCCGTTGCCGAGCGACTTCACCACCAGCGCGATCTTGACGTTTTCGGCGTAGGCGGCATTCACGAACATGGCGGCGGAGAACGCCGCCGTAACCATCAGTTTCTTCAGAAAGCTCATCGAATATCCTCCCTTGAGCGTTGCATTCCATCGCCGCTGCGGGCGCGAGGGGTTCTCAGGCCTGCAGCGAAGATTCTTCCTTGTTGGTTGCCGTTGTGCGGGCGATGATCAGCGTCACGCCGGCGGTCTCCAGCATCTTGGCTTCGCGATCCTCGATGGCGTCGTCGGTGATCACCGTGGCGATGCGCGACAGGCCGCACAGGATCAGGCTCGAGCGTTTGCGGAACTTCGAGGAATCGACCAGCACCACCAATTCGTCTGCCTGGTCGATCAGTTTCTGCTCGGCCTGGATCAGCAGCGGGTCGCCTTCCATAAGACCGAGCGGCCCCAGCCCTTGCGCGCCCATGAACATGCGGCGCGCGTAGAAATTGCGCGTCACGTCATTGTCGAACGGCGACAGGATGATGTTCTGCTCGCGGTAGATGGTGCCGCCCGACAGCATCACCGTGTTCTTGGAGTGCCTGAGCAAATGCTCCGCGATCGGGAAGGAATTGGTGAAGATCGGCATGCGGCGGCCGGTCAGGAAATGCACCATCTGGAAGGTGGTGGTGCCGCCATTGATGATGATCGGCTCGCCGTCCTTGCACAGTTCGACGGCTTCCCGCGCGATTGCCCGCTTCTGCGAAGCGTTGATGGTCTCGTTGACGGAAAAGGGCCGGCCGGCAAGGCCGATGAACTGCGGCGGCGAAAGCGCCTCGGCGCCGCCGCGCACCCGGCGCAGCCGTTTTTGCACATGCAATGCCGCGATGTCGCGCCGGATCGTCGCCTCCGACGACTCCGTCAGGTCGACCATCTCCTGCACCGTCACCACAGGCTTTTCCTGGACGGCGGACAGAATGATCCTGTGGCGCTCTTTCTCGTGCATGGTTCCTCCCTGCCGGAGCATCTAGTCACCCAAAGCGCGCAGTGTCAATCATTTCCGATCAGATAATTTCATTGTGCAATGCAATATGACTGATATTGATCGTTTGTGATTGACAAGGCCGCTGCTTGCGTAGAAATTCGTACAAAAGGGACCCGCGCCGTTTGCGTGTCCCAAAGGGAGGATACCTATGCTCGACAAGCGCTCCGGCACGCGCCTCGCCAATCTTTGGGATGACGCAAAAGCGCAAGCAATGAGCGAGCCCGAACGTCTGGTCTATCGCTCGAATGTTCTTGGCTCCGACAAGCGCGTCACCAATTATGGCGGCGGCAACACCTCCTCCAAGATCTGGCAAAACGATCCGCTCACCGGCGAGAGCGTGGAAGTGCTGTGGGTCAAGGGCTCGGGCGGCGACAGCGCCTCGATCAAGCTCGACGGCTTCGCCACGCTCTACATGGACAAATTGCGGGCGCTGAAAGGTCTCTATCGCGGCCTCGAACATGAAGACGAGATGGTCGGCTATCTGCCCCATTGCACCTTCAACCTCAACCCGCGTGCGGCTTCCATCGACACGCCGCTGCATGCCTTCGTGCCGAAGCCTTTTGTCGACCATATGCATCCCGATGCCATCATCGCCATTGCCGCCGCCAAGGATTCGCAGGCGCTGACCAAGGAGATCTTCGGCGACACGATCGGCTGGCTGCCATGGAAACGTCCGGGCTTCGAGCTCGGCCTGTGGCTGGAGAAATTCTGCCGCGAAAACCCCGAAGCCAAGGGTGTCGTACTGGCCAGTCATGGCCTGTTCAGCTGGGGCGACACACCGAAGGAATGCTACGAGACGACGATCTCGGTGATCAACCAGGCGATCGACTGGTTCGAGCGCAAGAGCCAGGGCAAGCCGATTTTCGGCGGCGAAGTAGTCAAATCCCTCGATGCGCCTGCGCGTCGCGCCGCGGCCGCAAAACTGATGCCGAGGATCCGTGGCCTGATCTCGGAGAACAGCCACAAGCTCGGCCATTTCGACGATTCCCCTGCCGTGCTCGAATTCGTCAATTCCAGGGATTTGCGGCCGCTGGCGGCACTCGGCACGTCCTGCCCGGACCACTTCCTGCGAACCAAGATCCGGCCGCTGGTCATCGAGTTCGACCCCCAAAATCCCGACGTCGATGCCGTCATTGCCCGTCTTGCCGATGATGTGGCGGAGTATCGCGTCGGCTACCGGGCCTATTATGACCGCTGCAAGCACGCGGATTCGCCACCGGTGCGCGATCCGAACGCCGTCGTCTATCTGATGCCCGGCGTTGGCATGTTCACCTTCGCCGGCGACAAGGCGACGGCGCGCATATCGGGCGAGTTCTACGTCAACGCCATCAACGTCATGCGCGGTGCCTCGACGGTCTCGACCTATGTCGGCCTGCCCGACCAGGAAGCCTTCGACATCGAATACTGGCTGCTCGAAGAGGCAAAGCTGCAGCGCCTGCCGAAACCAAAGGCTCTTGCCGGCCAGATTGCGCTGGTCACCGGCGGCGCCGGCGGCATTGGCCGGGCCACCGCCAACCGGCTGCTGCGCGAGGGCGCGTGCGTCGTGCTGGCCGATATCGACGAAGCAGCCCTTGCCGGCGCCAATGACGAGCTTGCCAAGGCCTATGGCAAGGATTTCGTGCGGCCCGTAGTCATCAACGTCACGTCCGAGGATCAGGTGATCTCCGGCTTTGCCGAAACGGCGGTCGAATTCGGCGGCATCGATATTCTGGTCTCCAATGCCGGCCTGGCCTCCTCGGCGCCGATCGAGGACACCACGCTGACGCTGTGGAACAAGAACATGGACATCCTGTCGACCGGCTATTTCCTGGTTTCGCGGGAGGCGTTCCGGCTGTTTCGGGCGCAGAAGATCGGCGGCAACGTCGTCTTCGTCGCCTCCAAGAATGGGCTTGCCGCATCGCCAAACGCCGCCGCCTATTGCACTGCCAAGGCCGCCGAAATCCATCTGGCACGCTGCCTGGCGCTGGAAGGCGCGGAAGCGCAGATCAGGGTCAATGTCGTCAACCCCGACGCCGTGCTGCGCGGCTCGAAGATCTGGAGCGGCGAATGGAAGGAACAGCGCGCCGCCGCCTACAAGATGTCGACCGACGATCTCGAGGAGCACTACCGCTCGCGTTCGATGCTGAAGCGGTCGGTGTTCCCCGAAGACATCGCCGAGGCGATCTATTTCTTCGCCTCCGATATGTCGGCCAAATCGACCGGTAACATCATCAACGTCGACGCCGGCAACGCACAGAGCTTTACGCGATAAGCAGTCGTTTGAGGGTTGGCGCCGACGCCGGAGCTTTACCCTTCTCCCCGTTACCATACGGGGAGAAGGTGCCGGCAGGCGGATGAGGGGCAGCGCCAACCGAACGCATTTGGGAGGAAACTTTAGTGTCCGAAACCATCATCTCCGCCGATGTTGTCGAGAAAGATAATGCCGCGCGCAACGCCAATCTCAAGCGCGACTACGAGTCCCTCGGCGAGCGCCTCGACCGCCGCGGCATCGCCATCGACGCCATCCGCGACAAGGTCGAGAAATTCGCCGTCGCCATCCCGTCCTGGGGCGTCGGCACCGGCGGCACCCGCTTTGCCCGCTTTCCCGGCGCCGGAGAGCCGCGTGACATTTTCGACAAGATCGAGGACTGCGCCGTCATCCGGCAATTGACGCAGGCGACGCCGACCGTCTCGCTGCATATTCCCTGGGACAAGGCCGATCCGAACCGGCTGAAGCAGGCGGCATCCCGCTTCGGCCTCGGCTTCGACGCCATCAACTCCAACACCTTCTCCGACGCCAGGGACCAAAAACTTTCCTATAAATTCGGCTCGCTGTCGCATGCCGATGCAGCGACACGCCGGCAGGCGGTCGAGCATAATCTCGAATGCATCGAGATCGGCAGGACGCTGGGCTCCAAAGCGCTGACGGTATGGATCGGTGACGGCTCGAACTTTCCCGGCCAGGTCAATTTCGCCAAGGCATTCGAGCGCTATCTCGACGCGATGAAGGAGATCTATGCCGGACTGCCGGACGGCTGGAAACTGTTCACCGAGCACAAGATGTACGAGCCGGCCTTCTATTCGACCGTCGTGCAGGATTGGGGCACCAACTACATCATCGCCAACGAGCTTGGCGACAAGGCGTTCTGTCTGGTCGACCTTGGCCATCACGCCCCCAACGTCAACATCGAGATGATCGTGTCGCGACTGATCCAGTTCAAGAAACTTGGCGGCTTCCATTTCAACGATTCGAAATATGGCGACGACGATCTCGACGCCGGCTCGATCGATCCCTACCGGCTGTTCCTCGTCTTCAATGAACTGGTCGATGCCGAGCTTGCCGGTGCCGAAGGTTTCGATCCGGCCCACATGCTCGACCAGAGCCATAACGTCACCGATCCGATAGAAAGCCTGATGTTGTCGGCGGTCGAGGTGCAGCGCGCCTATGCGCAGGCGCTGCTGGTCGACCGCAAGGCGCTCGAAGGCTTCCAGGACGCTAATGACGCGCTGATGGCGACGCAGACGCTGAAGACAGCCTATCGCACCGACGTCGAGCCTATCCTTGCCATGGCGCGGCTGAAGACCGGCGGCGCCATCGATCCGGTCGCCGCCTACCGCGCCGCCGGCTACCGGGCGAAGGTCGCAGCCGAACGGCCGGCGGTGGCGAGCGTCGGCGGCGGGATTGTTTGATATTGGCTGAAAAACGAAAACCCGCCTAAGGCGGGTCGTCGGTGCGAATCAATCGCGATTGTTGCGTTTATAAGCCCAGGCTTGGGCGGACCGCATTCCAGTCTTCCCAAGCATTCTCAAGCCTGATGTCATCATAGCCGCGCTTCTCCGCCACCTGCGCGGCGACGTCGTATGGCATCGCCATGCATGCGGCGCTGTCCCTGATCGCCACGACTTCGTCCTCAGTCAAAGGCGAGCCCTTTTGCTGTTCGCGATTGAGCAGAACCGCCACAAGCGATGGGATCGCTACCAAAACCAACTGCTCATCGGTCACGTCAGATTCTCTGTCGGCTTGTACTTCACCAGCTTCTTGAGCCGCTCGCCCAGGGGCTTCTCGTCGTCGCGTTCAGGCCCGCGGGCTACGTCCTTGAAGTTGTGGATCTGGGATTGCTTCGGATCAGCCATGCTTACGCCTGTACCATGCTCAGTGGCTGCGGCCTATCCTTGCCATGGCGCGGCTGAAGACCGGCGGCGCCATCGATCCGGTCGCCGCCTACCGCGCCGCCGGCTACCGGGCGAAG